>NZ_AZUP01000001.1:3076092-3383701 GCF_000527135.1 Methyloversatilis discipulorum | reverse complement strand
CTGGACGATCTGCTGACGCGACTGGGTCGCGGCGAACTGCTCACCCGCCGCCTCGACCTTGCCAGCGGCCGCGCCGCGCTGCACGCCGGCCACGCCGACCAGGCGCTGCATTTCGACGGTCACACGCTGATCAGCGTGTTCGGCCCGCGCTACCGGCTGCTGCTGATCGGCGCCGGCCAGCTGTCGGGCAGCCTCGCGCGTATCGCCAGTTCGCTCGATTTCGCGGTCACCGTGTGCGACCCGCGCGAGGAATACAGCGAGGAGTGGAGCGTGCCCGGCACCACGCTGACCCGCGACATGCCGGACGACGTGGTGATCGCGATGCAGCCGGACGCGCGCACCGCGGTGATCGCGCTGACGCACGACCCCAAGCTGGACGATCTGGCGCTGATGGAGGCGCTGAAGTCGCCCGCCTTCTACGTCGCCGCGCTCGGCTCCCGCCACAACAACGATGCACGTCGCGAACGGCTGAAGGAATTCGACCTCAGCGAGGCGCAGATCGACCGCCTGCGCGGCCCGGCCGGGCTGTACATCGGCAGCCGCACACCGGCCGAGATCGCGGTATCGATCGCCGCCGAACTGGTGGCGATGAAGAACGGTGCCGCCGCCGACACGCTTCTCAATGTGCGCGAGGCCAAGGTCGCGCTCGACATCGCGGCCGACACGCTGTCGTCGTGCGTGCTCGGCCCGAACTGAATCTCGCGCCCGCCACCGCGGGCGCGACCATGAACGGCGTACGGCCGCCGGGCAGACGACACCCCCCTCCGTCGTCGGTCCGGCGCGCCGGCACGCCGTACCCCGGCCATCCGCCGATCAGGCAATGATCCAGGGCATCCTGCTCGCCGCCGGCTACGGCCGGCGCTTCGATCCGAGCGGCCACAGCAACAAGCTGCTGGCCACGCTGCCCGACGGCCGCAGCGTCGCCTGGCACGCTGCGCGTGCACTGTGCACCGTGCTGCCGGGCAGCATCGCGGTCATCCGCCCCGGCCATGAAGCGCTGGCGGCGGACCTGCGCGACGCCGGCTGCCGAGTGCTGGAAAGCCCCGACGCCGAAGCGGGCATGGGCAGCGCGCTCGCGCATGCGGTAGGCGACAGCGCCGGCGCCGATGGCTGGCTGGTGACGCTGGCCGACATGCCCTGGCTGCCGGTCGACGCCATCCGCGCGGTCGCCGCCGCCATCGACCGGCCGGAGCGCATCGCCGCCGCGGCCTTCGCCGGCCAGCGCGGCCACCCGGTCGCTTTCGGCGCCGCACACGGCGCGGCACTGGCTGCGCTGCACGGCGACAGCGGTGCGCGCGAGCTGCTGCGCACGCATCCGGTACAACTGATCGAAGCCGGTGACGACGGCGTGCTGCGCGACATTGATCTGCCGGAACATCTTCAGCGCGTGCGCTGAAACAATTGTTCATACCCACAGCCGCATGACAGATGCACAGCGCACGGTGTAGGCTGCGCACGTCGACGCGCACACGACGCGCGGCAGACCCAGACGACGAACGAGAACGCGGCGCCAAGGCCACCGCGCATTCCGGAGCACGGCCATGAACGACACGGTTTCATTCGAAACCCTGGATGACGACAGCGGCGGATCGCTGACCGCTCAGATGCAGTGGTTGCACGCGCGCGTGCGTCAGCATCACCCGCAGGTGCACCGCATCGCCATCACGCTGTACGACGCGCGCCACGACGTGCTGAAGACCTATGTGAACAGCAGCGACGTGGACGACCCGCTGTCGCTGTACGAGCGGCCGCTGGCACAGGTGCCGTCGCTGCTCGAACTGGCCGGCAAGCGCGAAACGCGCGTCATCCATGATTTCACCCAGCTGCCGCTGCCGCACGGCGAACACACCGCATGGCTGCTGGCGCACGGCTATCGCAGCAGCTACACGGTGCCGCTCTACCAGTCCGGCACGCTGCTCGGCTTCCTGTTCTTCGATTCGCGCAAACCCGGTGCTTTCGACGGCCGGCTGCCGGGCGAACTGCAGATCTACGTTCAGCTGTGCCGGCTGTCGGTGCTGAACGTATTCAGCCTGTCGCACGCAGTCGAAGGCATGGTCAAGGTGGCGCGTGGGCTGGCGCATCTGCGCGACATCGAAACCGGTCGCCACCTCGACCGCATGTCCAGCTACAGCCGGCTGATCGCGCAGCGCGTCGCGCCGCACTTCGGCCTTGGCGACGAGTTCGTCGAACACGTGTACCTGTTCTCACCGCTGCACGACATCGGCAAGGTGGGCATTCCGGACAACGTGCTGCTGAAACCCGGCCGCCTGACCCCGGACGAGCGGCTGAAGATGCAGGGCCACGTGGAACTGGGCGTGCAGCTGATCGACGAGGTGATGCAGGAAGCCGGTCTGGCCGAAACGCCCTATCTGTCCATCCTGCGCAACATCGTCAGCCACCACCACGAGTGGCTGGACGGCAGCGGTTACCCGCGCGGCCTGCGCGGCGCTGCGATCCCGCTCGAAGCGCGCATCGTCGCCGTCGCCGACATCCTCGACGCGCTGACCTCGGAGCGACCGTACAAGAAGCCCTGGAGCAACGAGGACGCGCTGGCCGAACTGCGTCGCATGGCCGACGATGGCAAGCTCGACCCGGTCTGCGTCGATGCGCTGGCGCAATCGGCCGAGGAATTGCGCGCGATCCAGGCCCTTTTCGGGCTGGACGACTGACGACGGAGCGGCATCAGCGTCACCAAGCCGGCATAGAATCCGGCCATACATTCAGGGACCGGACCGGATGAAAACCTCCACTAAACATCGCCGCCCGGTCGCACAGCGACTGTTGCGCGCCCTGGTCGCCGGCATCGTCGCGGCCGTCACCCTGCTGGTGCTGCTGATCGCCATTGCCTGGCTGCTGCCGGACGCCACGCGCAGCGCGCCCGCGCAGGCCCTGCTCGACGCGCCCCCCGCCATCGGCGGAAGCGGCAATGGCGCGCTGCTGCTCGAAGGCCTGCGCGCGCCGGCCGGCAGCGACAGTGCGGCCTTCGGTCGTGCGCGGCTGGCGCACGCGCGCGAACACTTCGCCCGCGCCGACGCCGGCCCGTATCAGCCGCCCGAACTGCCGGCCGACGCCTTGCCGCTGCCCGACACGCAGGCGCTGTGCGACCCGGCGCACGGCGCCTGCGTCGAGCGCTGGCTGGCCCAGGCGGCGCAGATCGTCGCACTGTCCGACGCGCACCGCGCCGCACTCGACCGGCTCGACACAATCGTCGCGCAGCCGCGCTTCCAGGCGCAGATGCTGGCGCACCCGGACGCCCCGCTCACCGCCTACGGTCCGCTGGCCGGTCTGCTGCGCCTGCGGCTGGCCGAAGCGACGGTGGCGATGGAGAACGACGACAGCGCACGCGCGCTCGACATCCTGGCCGCACAGGCGACTTTCCTGCGCCGTCTGCTGGCCGTCCCCGACGCTTCGCTGATCCAGAAGATGGTCGGCACCAGCCATCTGCGCATGCACCTGACGGTGCTGGGCGAATGGCTGCACCGCTGGCCCGACGCGGTGAAGGACGCGCCGCAGCTCGCTGCGCTGCTGGCGGATGCCAGCGACGCCGAGCTCGACTTGCGCGGCGCCATCCGGCAGGAAGCCGGCTGGATGGCCGCCACGATGAACACTCTGCGCAGCGGCCAGGCGAACGCCGTGTTCGCCGACGGCAACTCGCCGTCGCTGCTCGAACAGCTGCTGCTGCCTGCCTTCTACAAGCGCGATGCGACGCTGAACGACTGGGCGACGCACGCGGCAGCGCTCGACGCTGCGCTGGCCGGTCCGCACGACGCGCGACTGGCGGCGCTGCAGGCGCAGAACCGCGCCTTCCTGCAGGGCGCTGCCGACTACGGCGACCTGTCGCGCGTGCTGTACAACCCGGCGGGCCGGCTGCTGCTGACCCTGGCGGTCGCCGACTACGGCGACTACCTGCTGCGTCTGTACGACACGCAGGCGGTCGGTCGCATGGTGGCGCTGCAGGCCGCGCTGATCCGCGACGGCGCGCGTGCAGACGACATCTCCGCACGTCTCGTTGTCGGCACGCCGGCTTCGCCGCAGCGCATCGGCTACGACGCGAACGCGCACGCACTGACCTGGGCGCCGCTGGGCAGCCAGGGCATCGTGCAGAAGCTGGACGGCGGCCTCTACATGGCCCGGCTGCCGCGCTGATCAGCGCGGCGCACCGCCCGCGCGGGCCAGCGCCTGTTCAAGCGTATCGCGCGCCTCCACCGCGTCCGGCTCGCGCGCCAGCCACAGCTGCGCATGCTGCGCCAGCGCATCCCAGCGACCTTCGTGTTCGTACTGCACCGCCTGCAGGAAGGGCAGACGCGCGTCGGTGGCGTCGGCCCAGAACGGACGCGCGTCGGCCGTCTTCGGTTGCACGCCGCGCGCCAGCACCTCCGGCACCCAGTCGGCCGGAATGGCGAAGAACATGCTCTTGTCGGCGCTCAGCTTGTAGAAGGTGAGGATGCCGACCAGCCGCCCTTCGGCGTCGAACAGGCCGCCGCCCGAGGCGCCAGCGGCGAAGGCGGCGCTGCCGCGCAGCACGCGGCTGCCGTCCATCGCGTACAGCTGGCGTACCTCACCCAGGTCGTAGGCGAAGCGACCGCCGGTGAAGCCGAGGCTGAACACGGTGTCCTTCTTGCGCACCTGGCTGGCCGGAATCAGCGGCGCCGCGCGCGTGGTAATGATGTCCGACTTCAGGATGCACAGGTCGCGCCGCCAGTCGGCGGCAACCAGCGCCACCTGCAGCGCCTCGCCGGTCTGCACCACCACCGCGTGCGTGGCGTCGTTCAGCACGTGGCAGCTGGTGGCCAGCAGACCGGGCCCGACCATGACCGCCGAACCGCTGGCGGTGCCGCGCTCGCTCTTCGCGTACAGCTGGAACACGGTGCGCGCCGCCACCGGCACGCGGTCGAGCAGGCCGGGCGGCGTGTCGTCGTCGGCCGCGGCCGGCACGGCACAGAAGGCGAGCAGCGCCAGCAGCGGCGCGCACAGTCTGCAGGCAGGGGTCGGTCGGCTCATCGAAGCTCCTTGCAATCACTTTGGCGTCGGCGTTCGGCACACGTCGTGCTTTGTGTCGGCAAAGCGGTGGCCGGTTCCGGCCGTGCCGCGATTTTTGACACGTCCTCATGCACACCCCGACACCAGACGCCGGCAGCGACGCCGGCTGGCAAGCCCGCATCGCGCTCGGCTACCGCGCACTCGACGGTCGCACCGTGCTGGCGCGGCGCGAACACAGCGGCCCGCTGCGCGTGCAGAAGCCGCTCTACCCGGAGGGCGACGCGGTCTGCCACACGCTGCTGCTGCACCCGCCCGGTGGCATCGCCGGCGGCGACGCGCTGCAGGTCGAGCTCGACGCCGGCCCCGGCACGCACGCGCTGATCACCACGCCGGGCGCCACCAAGTGGTACCGCAGCGCCGGTCCGCTCGCCCGCTCGGACCTGCATCTGCGCGTCGGCGCCGGCGCCGTCGTCGAATGGCTGCCGCAGGACGCCATCGTGTTCGACGGCGCGCGAGCGTGCGCAAGCAACCACATCGACCTGACGAGCGACGGTCGCTTCATCGGCATGGACCTGTGGTGCCTGGGCCGCACCGCCAGCGGCGAGCGCTTCGAGCGCGGCGCGCTGGCGCTGGACAGCCGCATCACCCGCGACGGCCGCACGCTGTGGCTGGAACAGGCGCGACTGGCTGCCGGTGCGCCGCTGCTCGCGTCGGCCGCCGGACTGGCCGGCGCCCCGGTGTTCGGCACGCTGGTCGCCGCCGGCATCGACGCCGACGCGGCACTGCTGGCCGCCTGTCGCGCGGTGCCGGCCCCGCCCGGACACTCCGGCGTCACGCGATTACCCGGCGTACTGCTGGCACGCTACCGCGGCGACTGCACGCAGGCGGCGCGGGCATGGTTCGTGCATCTGTGGGCGCTGATACGCCCGGCCATGACCGGGCGACCGGCGCAGACGCCGCGCATCTGGAACACCTGACGAGCACACAAAACAAAAATGGAACTGACACCGCGCGAGAAGGACAAGCTGCTCATCTTCACCGCCGCCCTGCTGGCCGAGCGCCGCCGGGCCCGCGGGCTCAAGCTCAACTACCCGGAAGCGGTCGCCTACATCACCGCCGCCATCATGGAAGGCGCGCGCGACGGCCGCAGCGTGGCCGAACTGATGAGCCACGGCACGACGCTGCTCAGCCGTGACGACGTCATGGAAGGCGTGGCCGAAATGATTCCGGACATACAGGTGGAAGCCACTTTCCCGGACGGCACCAAACTGGTCACCGTTCATCATCCGATACCCTGAAAGCCGCCCGTGAGTGACGACGACATGGAACTGGCGCGCCGCCTCGCGCGCTTCAAGCTGGGCGTGCGGCGCAGCCTCGGTGAGTCGGTGAACCTCGACGCGCTGCGCACCGATCTCGATTACCGCACGCGCACGCTGGCCGACATCGAAGAGCGCGCCGACGACGAAGAACTGCTGGTCAGCCTGCTGCTGGTGCGCGAAATGCTCGATCGCCGCAGCGACGCCGACGTGACCGGCGATGGCACCAAGCCCGGGCGCGATTACCGTTTTGGTGCGCGTTCGGGCTGACCGGCACGGGAAGGAACACGATGATTCCAGGACAGATGCAGGTCGCCGACGGCGACATCGAACTGAACGCCGGCCGTGACACCGTCACGCTGGACGTGCGTAACAGCGGTGACCGGCCGGTGCAGGTCGGCTCGCACTACCACTTCGCCGAAACCAACGACGCGCTGCTGTTCGACCGCGCCGCGGCGCGCGGCTTCCGCCTCGACATCGCAGCCGGTACCGCGGTGCGTTTCGAGCCGGGCCAGATGCGCACGGTGACGCTGGTCGCACTGGCCGGCGAACGCAGGGTTTTCGGATTCAAGGGACGGGTACAGGGCCCGCTCGATACACAGGGAGAACAGCAATGATGCAGGCACTGATGACTTTGGCACTGGCATGGAGCAGCGTCGCGTGGGCCCATCCGGGCGAGCACCACGGCAACGTCGGCGACGCTTTGCTGCATCTGGTGAGCGAGCCGGACCACGTGGCGCTGCTGATCGCGGCGGCGGTGATCGGCGGCCTCGGCGGGCTGATGATGCGCCGTCGCGCGAAGGCCGCGCGCCGCATGTTCAAGGACTGATGGACGCATGAGCACGCGCATCAGCCGGCAGGCCTATGCGGAAATGTTCGGCCCGACCACCGGCGACCGCGTGCGTCTGGCCGACACCGAGCTGTGGATCGAGGTCGAGCGCGACTACACCGTCTATGGCGAGGAAGTGAAGTTCGGCGGCGGCAAGGTGATCCGCGACGGCATGGGCCAGAGCCAGCGCTGCGCGGCGGAGGTGATGGACACCGTCATCACCAATGCGCTCATCGTCGACCACTGGGGCATCGTCAAGGCCGACATCGGCCTGAAGAACGGCTTCATCGCAGCCATCGGCAAGGCCGGCAATCCGGACATCCAGCCCGGTGTCGGCATCGTGATCGGCCCGGGCACCGAAATCATCGCCGGCGAAGGCATGATCGTGACCGCGGGCGGCATCGACAGCCACATCCACTTCATCTGCCCGCAGCAGATCGAAGAGGCGCTGATGTCCGGCGTCACGACCATGCTGGGCGGCGGCACCGGCCCGGCCACCGGCACCTTCGCCACCACCTGCACGCCGGGCCCGTGGCACATCCACTCGATGCTGGCCGCGGCCGACGCCTTTCCGATGAACCTCGGTTTTCTCGGCAAGGGCAACGCATCGCAGCCGGCACCGCTGCGCGAACAGATCGAGGCCGGCGTGATCGGCCTGAAGCTGCACGAGGACTGGGGCACCACGCCGGCGGCGATCGACACCTGCCTGTCGGTGGCCGAAGAGATGGACGTACAGGTCGCCATCCACACCGACACGCTGAACGAATCGGGCTTCGTCGAAACGACGATGGACGCGTTCAAGGGCCGCACCATCCACACCTTCCACACCGAAGGCGCGGGCGGCGGTCATGCGCCGGACATCCTGCGCGCAGCCGGCCTGCCCAACGTGCTGCCGTCATCGACCAACCCGACCATGCCCTACACGGTGAACACCATAGACGAGCACCTCGACATGCTCATGGTGTGCCACCACCTCGACGCCGCCATCGCCGAAGACGTCGCCTTCGCCGAGAGCCGCATCCGGCGCGAGACGATCGCCGCGGAGGACATCCTGCACGACCTCGGCGCCTTCTCGATGATGTCGTCCGACTCGCAGGCCATGGGCCGCGTCGGCGAGGTGATCATCCGCACCTGGCAGGCGGCGCACAAGATGAAGATCCAGCGCGGCACGCTGAGCGACCCGGACGGCCGCTCGCCGGCCGCCGACAACTTCCGCGTGCGCCGCTACATCGCCAAGTACACGATCAACCCGGCGATCACGCACGGCATCGGCCACATCGTCGGCTCGGTCGAGCCGGGCAAGCTCGCCGACCTGGTGTTGTGGCGCCCCGCCTTCTTCGGCGTCAAGCCCAGCTTGATACTCAAGGGCGGCATGATCGCCGCTGCCGCGATGGGCGACCCGAACGCCTCCATCCCGACACCGCAACCGGTGCACTACCGGCCGATGTTCGGCAGCTACGCCGGCGGCCTGAAAACCTCACTCACCTTCGTGTCGCAGGCCGCGCTGAACAACCCCGCCGTGCGCGACCTGGGGCTGAGCAAGCGCCTCGAACCGGTGCGCAACACGCGCGCCATCCGCAAGTCCGACATGGTGCTGAACGGCTGGCAGCCGCAGATCGACGTCGACCCTGAAACCTACGAAGTGCGCGCCGACGGCGAAGCCCTGGTCTGTGAACCGGCCGAAGTGCTGCCGATGGCGCAGCGCTATTTCCTGTTCTGAAACTGCGGGCCGCGCCCGCACACGACATGCTGCTGATCGAAACCTTCGCGCCGGCCGACGCCGTGCCGGCCGATACGCTGACGCTGAGCTTCGAACTGCGCGCCAAGTGCAGGCTGCGCACGCGCCTGGATTCGGGCGAGGAGGTCGGACTGTTCCTGCCGCGCGGCACGATACTGCGCGGCGGTGATCGGCTGGCCGGCAAGGACGGGCGCGTCGTTGCCGTGCGCTCGACGCCGGAGACGGTGATCGAGGCACGTAGCGCAGACGCGCTGCTGATCGCGCGCGCCGCCTACCACCTCGGCAATCGCCACGTCGCTGTCGAGGTGCAGCCCGGCCTGCTGCGGCTGGCGGCCGACCACGTGCTGGCTCAGATGCTGGTCGGCCTCGGCTTGGACGTGAGCGAGACGCAGGCGCCGTTCGAGCCTGAAGCCGGCGCTTACGGCGGCCACCCTGCCCACCACACGCACGCGCACACCGAGGACACCGGCGCGAAGCTCCACCTGTTCGCGGGCAGCGCATGAATCCGCTCGCCCTCGTCCGCCTGCTGCAGCTGGCGAGCCCGACGCTGCCGGTGGGTGCCTTCAGCTATTCGCAGGGGCTGGAGTGGCAGGTCGATTGCGGCGCCATCCGGACCGAAGCGGACGCCGGTGACTGGATTGCCGCAGTGTTCGACGCCGGCATCGCCTCCTTCGAGTTGCCGCTGCTGGCGACGCTGATGCGTGCCTGGGCGGCTGACGACGTCGCGGCGATACTCGAACTGAACGACGACTACCTGGCCAGCCGCGAAGCGGCCGAACTGCGCGCCGAGACGGTGCAGATGGGCTATTCCTGCCTGCAGCTTCTGAAGGCGCTGCCCGAATGCGGCGCGGTCGCGGCGCGGCTGGCGGACGGCGGGGACATGGCTTACCCGACCGCGTGGTCCGGTGCCGCGGTGGCGCTCGGCGTGCCGGTCGAACCGGCGCTGACCGCCTGGGCCTGGGCCTGGGCGGAGAATCAGGTGATGGCGGCGATCAAGGCGGTGCCGCTGGGCCAGACCGCCGGCCAGCGCCTGCTGATGACGCTGGGCGCCGCCATCCCGGCGCGCGTAACGGAGGCGCTGACACTGCCGCGCGCGGACTGGAGCAATTTCGCGCCCGGCCTGGCGATCGCCAGTTGCCGGCACGAAACGCAGTATTCAAGGTTGTTCCGCTCATGAAACGCCGCTCTGGGAGCGCGCGCCGCTCGCGATGCGGCGGCGAACATCCGCCGGCGACGGCACTCCGCAAATTCGCGAGCAGAGCCCGCTGCCACGGGGCCGCGCGCAAATGCCTCGCGCATCCGCTGAACTCACCACTGAAAGAAGGACGATGACGACATCCACTCCCCGCCCGCCGCTGCGCGTGGGCATCGGCGGCCCGGTCGGCTCCGGCAAGACCGCGCTGACGCTGGCGCTGTGCCGCGCGCTGCGCGACCGCTACAACATCGCCGCGGTCACCAACGACATCTACACCGAGGAGGACGCGCAGTTCCTGGTGCGCAACGAGGCGCTGCCGCCGGAACGCATCATCGGCGTCGAAACCGGCGGCTGCCCGCACACGGCAATCCGCGAGGACGCGTCGATCAACCTCGAAGCGGTGGCGCGGCTGAGCGCACGCTTCTCCGGACTGGAAATCATCCTGATCGAATCCGGCGGCGACAATCTGGCGGCCACCTTCAGCCCGGAACTGTCCGACCTGACGCTGTACGTGATCGACGTCGCCGCCGGCGACAAGATTCCGCGCAAGGGCGGGCCCGGCATCTGCAAGTCCGACCTGCTCATCATCAACAAGATCGACCTGGCACCGATGGTCGGCGCCTCGCTCGACGTGATGGAACGCGACGCGAAGAAAATGCGCGGCGAGCGGCCCTTCCTGTTCTCGAACATGAAGACCGGCCACAACCTCGACGCCATCATCGCCTTCATTGAGCGCGAAGGCATGCTGGGCGCCGGCTGACGCGTATCGTGTTGCGGCGCCACACTTGACGCTACACTTCCGCGACTTTCCACAGCGGGCAGGCGCGTGAAGATCATCATTCTCGGGGCCGGACAGGTCGGCTCCTCGGTGGCGGAAAACCTGGTGTCGGAGGCCAACGACATCACCGTGGTCGATACCGACATCCCGCGCCTGCAGGCGCTGCAGGACCGGCTCGACCTGCGCGTGGTGGCCGGCAACGGCGCCAGCCCGGCGGTGATGCGTCAGGCGGGCGCCGACGACGCCGACCTGCTGATCGCGGTCACCGCGTCCGACCAGACCAATCTGTGCGCCTGTCGCATCGCGCAGACGCTGTTCAACCTGCCCACCCGCATCGCCCGGCTGCGCTCGATCGACTACGCCGACTATCCGCAGCTGCTCGACGACGACAATTTCGCCGTCGATTTCTCGATCTGCCCGGAACAGGAGGTCACCGACTACCTGAAGCGGCTGATCGCCTTCCCGGAAGCGCTGCAGGTGATCGAGTTCGGCAAGGGCCGGGTGAGCATGGTGGCGGTGCGCGCGGTCGGCGGCGGGCCGCTGGTCGGCCGCCAGATCAAGGCGCTGCACGAGCATCTGCCGGACATCGACGCCCGCATCGCCGCCATCTACCGGCGCGACACCGCCATCATCCCGGATGGCGACACGGTGATCGAGCCGGGCGACGAAGTGTTCTGCGTCGCCGCGACCGAGCATATCCGCGCCGTGACCGCAGAACTGCGCCGGCTGGACAAGCCGATGCGCCGCATCATGATCGCCGGCGGCGGCAACATCGGTTACCGCCTCGCCTCGTCGCTGGAAAACCGCTACGAACTGAAGCTGATCGAGCACTCGCGCACGCGCGCCGAATTCCTGTCCGGCAGCCTGCACAAGACACTGGTGCTGGCCGGCGACACCACCGACGAAATGCTGCTCGAAGCGGAAAACGTCGACGACATGGACCTGTATCTCGCGCTGACCAACGACGACGAAAACAACATCATGTCGTCGCTGATGGCCAAACGTATGGGTGCGCGTCGCGTGGTGGCGCTGATCAACCGCCGCGCCTACGTCGATCTGGTGCAGGCAGGCACCATCGACATCGCCATCTCGCCGGCCCAGGTGTCGATCGGTTCGCTGCTGGCGCACGTGCGCCGCGGCGACGTGGTGGCGGTGCACAGCCTGCGCCGCGGCGCGGCCGAAGCGCTCGAACTGGTGGTGCACGGCGACCGCAAGACATCGAAGGTGGTCGGCCGGCGCGTCGACGAGATCAAGCTGCCCGAGGGCGCGATGATCGGCGCCATCGTGCGTCACTCGGACAAGCCGATCCGGGTCGAGGTGACCGAGCTCGCGGTGCGCGAGACGCACGAGCAGGTGATCATGCCGCACCACGACACGGTGATCGAGCCGGAGGATCACGTGATCGTGTTCTGCTCGACCAAGCGGGTGGTGGCGCGGGTCGAGAGGCTGTTCCAGGTCGGGTTCGGGTTTCTCTGATGCTGGCCGTACTGAATGTGCTGGGCCGCCTGCTGGCGGTGTTCAGCCTGACCTATCTGGCGCCGATCATCTGTTCGCTGGTGTTCCACGACGGCATGCTGTGGCATTTCATAGACAGCATGGCGATCAGCGCGGCCGGCGGCGTGCTGCTGTACATGGCGACACGGCGCCATTACCGGGAACTGAAGCCGCGCGACGGCTTCCTGCTGGTCACGCTGTCCTGGGTGCTGATGTCCACCATCGCCGCCGTACCGCTCATGCTGTCCTACGACACGATGAGCTTTACCGACGCCTTCTTTGAAACGATGTCGGGCCTGACCACGACCGGTGCCACGGTCATGACCGGTCTCGACCACGCTCCGCAGTCGATCAATCTGTGGCGCCACCTGCTGAACTGGATAGGCGGCATGGGCATCATCGTGTTCGCAGTCGCCATCCTGCCGCTGCTCGGCGTCGGCGGCATGCAGCTCTACAAGGCGGAAACGCCGGGGCCGATGAAGGACGGCAAGCTCACCGCACGCATCGCCGACACCGCCAAAGCGCTTTACCTGGTCTATTTCGGCATCACGGTCGTGTGCGTGCTGTCGCTGCGCGTCGCCGGCATGGACTGGTTTGACGCGCTCTGTCACGCCTTCGCCGCGATGGGTCTGGGCGGACTGTCCACACGCGACGCCAGTATCGGCGCCTTCGATTCGCCCTGGATCGAGGGCGTCCTGAGCTTCTTCATGCTGGTCGCGGCGATGAACTTCGCCACCCACTTCCTGGCCTTCCGCGGCCGCTCGTTGCGCGTCTACACGCAGGATTTCGAGGCCCGCGGCGTGCTGATCGCCTGTATCGGCAGCAGCGTGCTGCTGGCGGCCTATCTGGTCGAACAGGGCACGTACGCCAGCTACTGGACGGCCCTGCGACACGTGAGCTTCAATCTCATCTCGATTGCGACCGACTGTGGTTTCGTCAGCACCGACTACGCGCAATGGCCGTTGTTCGTGCCACTGTGGATGCTGTTCCTGTCCAGCATCACGGCCAGTTCGGGATCGACCGGCGGCGGCATCAAGATGGTGCGCACACTCATCCTGATCGGTCAGGCGCGGCGCGACATGCTCAAGCTCATTCATCCAAACGCCGTACGGCCGCTCAAGGTCGGCACCACGTGCGTGTCGGGCACGGTCGCCCAGTCGGTGCTTGGCTTCATCTTCCTGTACTTCATGAGCATCGTGCTGCTCACCTTCGTACTGCTGCTGTCCGGCCTGGACTTCATGTCCTCGTTCACCGCGGTCATCGCGATGATCAACAATGCCGGCCCCGGTCTCGGCGTGGTTGGCCCGGCTGGCAACTACCAGGGGCTGTCCGACTTCCAGACCTGGGTGGGCAGCTTTGCCATGCTGCTCGGCCGCCTGGAGGTGATGTCCATCCTCATCATCCTCACCCCGGGCTTCTGGCGCAAATAGGCCCGATCGTCGCCTGCCCGGGCAGGCAGCGGGGCGCATCGGCTATCCTTGCGCCCTGCACTTCAAGGATTCCCCATGTCCGCACTCCGCAACGACACCTTCCTGCGCGCGCTGCTGCGCCAGCCCACCGACTACACGCCGATCTGGCTGATGCGCCAGGCCGGCCGCTACCTGCCGGAGTACTGCGCGACGCGCCGCCGCGCCGGCAGCTTCCTGCAGCTGTGCAAGTCGCCGGCCATGGCCTGCGAAGTGACGCTGCAGCCGCTGGAACGCTTCCCGCTCGACGCCGCCATCCTGTTCTCCGACATCCTGACGGTGCCGGACGCAATGGGTCTGGGCCTCTACTTCGCCGAAGGCGAAGGCCCGAAATTCGAGCGCCCGCTGCGCTCGGAAGAGGCGATCCGCGCGCTGGCCGCCCCCGACCCCACGGCCGAGCTGGGCTATGTCATTGACGCGGTGAGTGAAATCCGTCGCGCACTGGACGGTCGGGTGCCGCTGATCGGCTTTTCCGGCAGCCCATGGACGCTGGCCTGCTACATGGTCGAAGGCGGCGCCTCGGACGACTACCGTCACCTGAAGACGCTGATGCTGGACCGTCCGGAACTGCTGCACCACATGCTGTCGGTGACTTCGAAGGCGGTGACCGATTACCTGAACGCCCAGATCGAAGCAGGCGCGCAGGCGGTGATGATTTTCGATTCCTGGGGCGGCGCACTGTCGGCGCACGGCTATCGCGAATTCTCACTCGCCTACATGCAGCGCATCATCGCCGGCCTGACGCGGGAAAGGGACGGCCAGCGCGTGCCGGTCATCATGTTCACCAAGGGTGGCGGTCAGTGGCTGGAGGCGCAGGCCGAAGCCGGCGCCGACGCACTCGGCCTGGACTGGACCACCGATATCGGACTGGCCCGCCAGCGGGTCGGCGACAAGGTCGCGCTGCAGGGCAATTTCGACCCGACCGCGCTGTTCGCACACCCGGAAGGCATCCGCGGCGAGGCGCGCCGCATCCTCGACAGCTACGGCAATCATCCGGGCCATGTGTTCAACCTCGGCCACGGCATTTCGCAGCACACGCCGCCCGAACACGTGGCCGCGCTGGTGGACGAAGTCCATCGCCACAGCCGCGCGCTGCGGGCCGGCTGACATGAGCGGCCGGCACGCGCGGCCGGCCTTTTTTGCACAGATCGCATGCCGCAGGGGGTTGACTTATGCACAGTCGGCCGCTCAGGCCGACTACAAGCCGAAGGGCCGGTCCACTACAAGAGCCCTCCGCGCAAGTCACTGATAAGCAAGGAAGTATTTTTTTCTTGACGCCTGCCGGAAAATTTGGTGGCCGTTGATGTCAGGTTCGTGACGAACGGACACGAAGTTTCCCACAAAGTTATCCACAGCTTTTGTGGCACTCAAAACCTTGCCGGATGAGTGCGTTGCGGACACAAGCAGCCAGTCTTGTTGAACGAGATGCCGCAAGTCACTGAATCCATTAAAAGCCCGCATCAGAGCTTGGAAAGCACCGCAGCAATTCTGCCGTCGCGTCTGTTGCAGGTCGCGCTTTCGCGACCGATTCCCACGCTGTTCGACTATGACGCCTCGGCCTTCCCCGATGTCGAACCGGGACAGCGCGTGCGCGTGCCCTTCGGCCGCAGCGAACTGTGGGGCATCGCCTGGGGCTGGCGCGAAGCGGGCGACGTCGACGCCGCACGCATCAAGCCGCTGCTTGCCGTCGATGCCGGCAGCCCGCCGCTGCCGGCCAGTTGGCGGGCGCTGGTCGAGTTCGTCGCCCACTACTACCAGCAGCCGATAGGCGAAGTAGCGGCGATGGCGGCCCCACCGGCGATCAGCGCCACCCGCGCCGAGCGGGCCAACCGGCGCTTCCGCGCCACCCCGGCCGGCACCGCCGCGCTCGATACGCTGCCGGCGCGCGACGTCCGGCGCAAGCTGATCACCGCGCTGACCGAGGCCGGCGACCTGAACGAGGCGGAACTGCGCGCGCTGTCATCGCGCGCCGCCGTCGCCCTCGAACGCCTGCTGACCGACGGTCTGATCGAGCCGGCCCTGCCTCAGGCGCCGGCCGAAGCCGCCCACGTGCTAAGCGCCGATCAGGCGGCGGCGCTGGCCGCACTGCACTCGACCGCGGGCTACGCCGCCAGCCTGCTGCACGGCGTAACCGGCAGCGGCAAGACCGAGGTCTATCTGCGACTGATCGAGGATCAGATCGCCGCCGGCCGGCAGTGCCTGCTGCTGGTGCCGGAGATCGCGCTGACGCCGCAGTTGCAGGCGCGGGTTGCCGCCCGCTTCCCGCGCGCCTGCCTGCACGTGATGCACAGCGAAATGAGCGACGGCGCCCGCGCGATGGCCTGGGCGGCGGCGCAGTCGGGCGAGGCGGACATCCTGCTCGGCACCCGGCTGGCGGTGTTCGCGCCGCTGCCGCGTCTGGGCTGCATCGTGCTCGACGAGGAACACGACCCCTCCTTCCGCCAGACCGAAGGCGTGCGCTATTCGGCGCGCGACGTCGCCATCTGGCGTGCGCGCAACGAAGACGTGCCCATTGTGCTGGGCAGCGCCACGCCGTCGCTGGAAACGCTGCGCCACGCGATCGACGGCCGCTATCGCTGGCTCAGACTGACCACGCGCGCCGGCAGCGCCCGCCTGCCCGAGGTACATCTGGTCGACACGCGGGTGTTCCGCGCCACCGACGGGCTGAGCCAACCCATGCAGCGGGCCATCGAAAGCCGGCTGGCGCGCGGCGAACAGACGCTGCTGTTCATCAATCGCCGCGGCTACGCGCCAGTGCTGAGCTGTCCGGCCTGCGGCTGGGCGGCCGGCTGCACGCAGTGCACCGCCAATCTGGTGCTGCACGCCGCCGACCGCCGGCTGCGCTGCCACCACTGCGGCGCCGAAGGGCCGGTGCCGCAGGCCTGCCCGAAATGCGGCAACCAGGACATCCAGGGCTACGGCCGCGGCACCCAGCGGCTGGAAGAAACGCTGGCCAGCCGCTTCCCGACCGCACGTCTGCTGCGCATCGACCGCGACAACGTGCGCGGCCGCGAACACTGGCAGGAACAGCTGGACCTGATCCGCCGCGGCGAGGTCGATCTGGTGGTCGGCACCCAGTTGCTGGCCAAGGGCCACGACTTCCCCGGCATCACGCTGGTCGGCGTGATCGGCGCCGACGCCTCGCTGCACGCCGCCGACTTCCGCGCGCAGGAACGGCTGTTCGCGCAGCTGATGCAGGTCGGCGGCCGCGCCGGTCGGGCCGATACGGCGGGCGAAGTGCTGATCCAGACCGCGCAACCCGAACACCCGCTGTTCGCCGCGCTGAAGGCGCACGATTTCGACGGCTTCGCGCGCAGCCAGCTGGCGGAACGCGCCGCGCTCGGCCTGCCGCCACACGGCTTCCAGCTCATGCTGAGCGCCGACGCGCCGGAACTGCAGGCTGCCCTCGACTTCCTCGAAGCGGCGCGGCGTGCCGCGCTGGCACTGAACGTGGACGGCGTGCAGATCTACGACGTCGTGCCGATGCGCATGGTGCGTCGCGCCAACCGCGAACGCGCCCAGCTGGTGGTCGAATCGCGCAGCCGTCCGGCCCTGCGCACGCTGCTGCTGCCCTGGGTCGCCAACCTCTACCGTCTGCGCATCGCCCGCGGCCTGCGCTGGCATGTCGACGTGGATCCAGTCGAGGTGTGACCGGGCGGTGACGTGCTGGCGTTGCGGCCGATCGGCTGTCGCGAGCCCGCTCGCTCCCGCAGCACCCCATCCTGCGCCGCGCACGGCCCTCCGTTGCCGTCGGGGTCAGAAGACCCCTCCCACAGAACCCCGGCTCCGGCGACGGTTCGGGCGCACCCCCTGTGGGAGCGGCCTTGGCCGCGACGCGGTTGTCGCTGGCCGGCGGCTTCGATCAAGGCCGCTATCGCGAGCAAGCTCGCTCCCACAGCACCCATCCGGCGCCGCGCACGGCCCACCGCTGCTGCGGGCGTCGACGGGCTATCCCACACAGTCACCGCCCCGACGAAAAGCTCGGCCGAGCTTGCAGCGCCCGCCTTTCTCGGTTCTCATCCGCGCTCTTCCCTCGCCGAACCCCCATGAGAGCCGACCAGACCCTCGTTGCCCGCAATCTCGCCCGCTCCCGCACCGTTGCCCAGGCGCTGATCGCGGCCGGGCGGGTTCGCGTCGCCGTTGGCGCTGGCTGGACGGTGGTGACCAAGCCGGCCCAGGACATCCCGGACGGTGCCGAGCTGCAGGTCGAGCTGTCGGACGACGACCGCTATGTGTCGCGCGGCGGGCTGAAGCTGGCCGGGGCGCTCGATCGGGCCGGGCTGGACGTCGCCGGCCTGAGCTGCCTCGACGTCGGCCAGAGCACCGGCGGCTTCACCGACTGCCTGATCCAGCGCGGCGCCGCGCGCGTGGTGGGCGTCGAGGTCGGCCACGGCCAGCTGGACCCGCGGCTGCGCGGCGACCCGCGCATCGTCTGCATCGAACACCTCAATGCGCGCACGCTGGACGCCGCCACGCTCGGTATACATATGGCGGCCGGCGGCTTCGACCTGCTGGTGTGCGACGCCAGCTTCATTTCGCTGACGCTGCTGCTGCCGCAGTGGCCGGCGCTGCTGGCCCCGGGCGGACGCGTGCTCACGCTGGTGAAGCCGCAGTTCGAACTGGGCCCGGATGCACTGGGGAAAGGCGGCATCGTGCGTGATGCGGCACAATACCCGGCCCTGGAGGTGCGCATGCGGACGTTTGCCGAAGCGAACGGTCTCAACGCACTGGATTACTTCGACAGCCCGATCAAGGGCGGCGACGGCAACCGCGAATTCTTCCTGTACGCGGCCCGGCGCGACGCGACCGACCACCATGACAGACAACCCCACGCGCATCTGCAGCGTCGAATTCTTCCCGCCGGCCACCGAAGAGGGGGCCGAAAAGTTGCGCGCCACCCGCCGTCAGCTGCGCCAGCTCAACCCGTCCTTCTTCTCGGTCACCTACGGCGCCGGCGGCACCACGCGTGATCGCACGCTCGAAACCGTGCTCGAAATGAAGGCCGAAGGCCTGAACGCGGCACCGCACCTGTCCTGCATCGGTTCGACCCGCGACAACCTGCGGCAGACGCTGGAGCGCTACAAGGAGGAAGGCATCCACCACATGGTGGCGCTGCGCGGCGACCTGCCCTCGGGCGTGGTCGACCCGGGCGATTTCCGCTACGCCAACGAACTGGTGGAGTTCGTCCGACAGGAAACCGGCGACTGGTTCCACATCGAAGTGGCCGCCTACCCGGAAGTGCATCCGCAGGCGCGCAACGCCGCCAAGGACCTGCAGAACTTCGTGCGCAAGATGAAGGCGGGCGCCGACTCGGCCATCACCCAGTACTTCTACAACACCGACGCCTACTTCGCCTTCGTCGACGACGCGCGCGCGATGGGCGTCGAGGCGCCGATCTACCCGGGCATCATGCCGATCGCCAACTTCTCGAAGATCGCGCGCTTCTCGGAAGCCTGCGGCGCCGAAATCCCGCGCTGGATGCAGCGCAAGTTCGAAGGTTTCGGCGACGACGCCGCCTCGGTCAAGGCCTATGGCCTGGACGTCGTGACCACGTTGTGCGAGCGCCTGCTGGCCGGTGGCGCACCGGGTCTGCATTTCTACACGCTGAACCAGGCGGGGCTGACCTCGACCATCTGGCAGCGGCTCGGTCTGTAATTTCACCCGCCCCTTTCCCGGAGAACGGCATGCGCATCTTTTCCGTCCTCGCCCTGCTGCTGGCGCTGTTCGGTGGCTACACCTGGCTGGTGCTGAACTGGAGCTATTCCACCGGCGAACGTGCCGGCTACGTGCAGAAATTCAGCAACAAGGGCTGGTTCTGCAAGACCTGGGAAGGCGAACTGGCGATGGTCACCATGCCCGGCACGCTGACCGAGAAGTTCGAGTTTTCGGTGCGTGACGAGAAGGTGGCGCAGAAGCTGAACCAGAGCATGGGGCAGCGCGTGTCGCTGCACTACGCGCAGCACATCGGCGTGCCGACCTCCTGCTTCGGCGAGACGCAGTATTACGTCAGCGACGTGCGCGTGGTCGATGTGCCGGACGCCGAAAAGCGCGCCCTCGAAGCACTGCCGGCGGTACCGGCCGTCGCGCCGCCGCCCGCGGCCGCGCCCGCCCAGTGAGCCGCTCACCGCGCAGCCTGGCCTTCCTGCTGGCGGGCCTGTCGGCCATCGGTCCGTTCGCGATCGACACCTACCTGCCGGCTTTTCCGGCGATCGGCGCCGATCTGGGCGCGACCAAGCTGGAAGTTCAGCAATCGCTGACGATCTATCTCGGCTTCTTCGCGTTGATGACGCTGTGGCACGGCGCCGTCGCCGACGCGCTGGGCCGGCGGCGCGTCGTGCTGTGGTCGCTGGTCATGTTCTTCCTGACCTCGGTCGGCTGCGCGCTGGCGACGCAGATCGAGCACCTGTGGATCGCCCGCGCGCTGCAGGGCATGTGCGCCGGCGCCGGCATGGTGGTTGGCCGCGCCGTCGTGCGCGACCTGTTCGAAGGCGCCGAGGCGCAGCGGCTGATGAGCACGATACAGCTGCTGTTCGCGCTGGCGCCGGCGGCCGCCCCCATCATCGGCGGCTGGGTGTTCGGCCTGTTCGGCTGGCGCGCGGTGTTCTGGTTCCTCGCCGCCTATTCGGCGCTGATGTGGCTGCTCTGCATGCTGCGCCTGCCGGAAACGCTGGACCCGGATCACCGGCGCAGCCTGCATCCGGTCAAGCTGGCGCGCGACTACGCCCACATGTTCGCCCGCCCGGCCCTGCTGGCGCTGGTGATCGCGGTATCGATGAATTTCGCCGGTTTCTTCCTTTACGTGATGTCGGCGCCGGTGTTCCTGATGGAGCACCTGGGCGTGTCACCGCAGGGTTTCGCCTGGCTGTTCGGCCCGACCGTGGCCGGCATGATGACCGGCTCCTGGCTGGGTCGCCGGCTGGCCGGCAAGATGGCGCCGCAGCTGCAGCTCAAGCTGGCCTACACCATCATGCTGACGGCCGCCTTCGGCAACGTGCTACTGAACGTGCTCACGCCGGCCAGCCTGCCCTGGGCGGTACTGCCGATCGCGCTGTACAACATCGGCCAGGCGCTGGCCATGCCGATACTGTCGCTGTTGGCGCTGGAGCTGTTCCCGCGGGCGCGCGGCATGGTGTCGTCCTGCCAGGGTTTCGCGCAGTCGCTGACCAATGCGATGGCCGCCGGCCTGGTGGTGCCGGTGCTGTGGGGCGAACCGCTGCATCTGGCCGCCGGCATGGCCACTTTCGTCTTCGTCGGCTGGCTGGCCTGGCTGCGCTACCGGAGCATGCACGCATGAGCGACAAGCGCTACCAGGTACGCAGCCGCAGCGAGCACAACTTCTGGCTGCACGAGGTGTTCGACAGCACGACCGGCCAGGCCGTGCTGGAACCGAACACCGACCTGTCCTGGTGTTTCGACGGCGCCGCGCTGCTCGAATCCGGACTGAGCATCGACGAGACGCTGGAACTGCTGGCAGTGCGACCGGTGATCCGCCAGTGCGGCTGCTGAAGCGCCGGCCCGCCACGCCTACCCATTAGGGATTACTCCCTCCTGAGAATTGCCGCTCGCCGTGGCCGCCCCGAATAATGCACAGGCCGGCGCACCGACGTGCGTCACCTATCGGGAGAGAACAATGAAAGTGGTGGTGGCCTACGACGGTTCGAAACACGCGCACAAGGCGATCGATCAGCTGCAGATCCTGAACGGTCCGCTCGATGCGGTCATCGTGTCGGTGGTACGCGGCCCCGCGCTGGGCATACGCGGCACCGCGGTGGAAGTGGACCAGGCCGAGATCGACCACGCGCGCGCGGCGCTCGACAAGGTGGCGGCCGAACTGGCGGCCCGCGGCGTGACCGCACGCACCCGGCTGGCGATGGGCGAACCGGCCGACGTCCTGGTCGATATCGCGGAAGAGGAGAACGCCGAACTGATCATCCTCGGTACGCGTGGCCTGAGTCTGGCCAAGCGCATCGTGATGGGATCGGTCAGCAGCAACGTGCTGCACCACGCACCGTGTGCGGTGCTGGTGGTGCGCTGAACCGGCAGGCGACTCGCGGTCGTGGTCGCGGTCTGCTGACCGCGGCCACTTGAACCCGCCGCGGCGCCGACGCCCGCTCAGACCAGATCGAGTCCCGAGGTCACGTTCAGGTTGCGGTCCTGCGCTTCCTTGCTGTTCAGCTTGATCTGCAGGCGCAGATCGTTGACCGAATCGGCATTGCGCAGCGCGTCCTCGTAGTTGATGCGGCCGGCTTCGTAGAGGTCGAACAGCGCCTGGTCGAAGGTCTGCATGCCCAGCTCGCGCGAGCGCTTCATCACGTCCTTGATCTCGCCGACATTGCCCTTGAAGATGTGATCGGCAATCAGCGGCGAATTCAGCATCACCTCGATCGCCGCCGCCCGGCCCTTGCCTTCCTTCAGCGGCACCAGACGCTGGGAGATCATCGCCCGCAGATTCAGCGACAGGTCCATCAGCAGCTGTTCGCGCTTGTTTTCCGGGAAGAAGTTGATGATGCGGTCGATCGCCTGATTGGAGCTGTTGGCGTGCAGCGTAGCCAGGCACAGGTGGCCGGTCTCGGCGAACTGGATCGCGTGCTCCATCGTTTCGCGGTCGCGGATTTCGCCCATCAGGATGACGTCCGGCGCCTGCCGCAGCGTGTTCTTCAGCGCGATTTCCCAGTCAGCGGTATCGAGTCCGATCTCGCGCTGCGTCACCACGCAGTTCTTGTGGTCGTGCACGTACTCGATCGGGTCCTCGATCGTGATGATGTGGCCGTAGCTGTTGGTATTGCGCCAGTCGACCAGCGCGGCCAGCGAGGTGGTCTTGCCGGTGCCGGTACCGCCGACGAAGATGACGAGGCCGCGCTTGGTCATCGCCACGTCCTTCAGCACCGGCGGCAGGCCCAGTTCGTCCAGCGTCGGAATCTTGGCGTTGATGGTGCGCAGCACGCAGCCTATCTTGCCCTGCTGCACGAAGGCATTGACGCGGAAGCGGCCGATGCCGGCCGGCGAGATCGCGAAATTGCACTCCTTGGTCGCCTCGAATTCGGCCGCCTGCCGGTCGTTCATGATGGCGCGCGCCAGTTCGGCCGTGTGCTGCGGCGTCAGTGACTGGTTGGACTGCGGCACGATGCGGCCGTCCACCTTGATCGCCGGCGGAAAACCGGCAGTCACGAACAGGTCGGAACCGCGCTTGGTCACCATCAGGCGCAGCAGGTCGTACATGAATTTGAGGGCCTGATCTCTTTCCATCTGCGCTCTCCGCGGCGGTTGTCGTTGTCAGTGTAGCGGCAGGCGCGGCACTCAGCCGGCGAACATGTCCTTGTTTTGCGCACGGGTGCGCGCTTCGGCCGGCGAAATGACGTTGCGGCGCACCAGTTCCTGCAGGTTCTGGTCCAGCGTCTGCATGCCCATGCTCTGACCGGTCTGGATGGCCGAATACATCTGCGCGATCTTGTTCTCGCGGATCAGGTTGCGGATGGCCGGCGAGCCCACCATGATCTCGTGCGCGGCGACCCGGCCGGTGCCGTCCTTGGTCTTCAGCAGGGTCTGCGAAATGACCGCGCGCAGCGATTCGGAAAGCATGGCCCGCACCATTTCCTTTTCCTCGGCCGGGAACACGTCGACGATACGGTCGATGGTTTTCGCCGCGCTGGAGGTGTGCAGCGTGCCGAACACCAGGTGGCCGGTTTCGGCGGCGGTCAGCGCCAGCCGTATCGTTTCCAGGTCGCGCATTTCACCGACCAGGATCACGTCCGGGTCTTCCCGCAGCGCCGAGCGCAGCGCGTTCGAGAAGCTCAGCGTGTGCGGGCCGACCTCGCGCTGATTGATCAGGCAGCGCTTCGATTCATGCACGAACTCGATCGGGTCCTCGACGGTCAGGATGTGGCCGTACTCGTTCTCGTTGATGTAATCGACCATGGCCGCCAGCGTGGTCGACTTGCCGGAGCCGGTCGGGCCGGTCACCAGCACGATGCCGCGCGGCGTGTTGGCGATGTCCTGGAAGATCTTCGGCGCCTTCAGATCCTCCAGCGTCAGCACCTTGGACGGAATGGTCCGGAACACCGCACCGGCGCCACGGTTCTGCACGAAGGCATTGACCCGGAAACGCGCCAGGTTGGGCACCGCGAACGAGAAGTCGGCTTCAAGGTGCTCTTCGTACACCTTGCGCTGGGTGTCGTTCATGATGTCGTAGATCATGCCGTGCACATCCTTGTGCTCCATCGGCGGCAGATTGATCCGGCGCACGTCGCCATGCACGCGGATCATCGGCGGCAGACCGGCCGAGAGGTGCAGATCGGACGCCTTGTTCTTGACGGAAAACGCGAGCAGTTCGGTAATGTCCATGACGGGCCTCGGGCAATAAATGGGGTGTTGTGCCGAATATAATTCGAAGAAATTCAGGGCATTATGATGAGCATTTCAGACAACCTGCAAGCAATTCGCCACCGCATCGCCGACGCCGCCCGCGCCTGCGGCCGCGACCCCGCAGACATTCTTCTGCTGGCGGTGAGCAAGACCAAGCCGGATGCGGACATCATCGCCGCGCATGCCGCCGGTCAGACCGCCTTCGGCGAGAACTATGTGCAGGAAGGCTGCGACAAGGCGCAGCGCCTCGGTGAAGCCGGCATCACGCTCGACTGGCATTTCATCGGACCGCTGCAGAGCAACAAGACGCGCCAGGTCGCGACCTGGTTCGACTGGGTGCATTCGATCGACCGCGAGAAGATCGCCGCGCGACTGTCCGAACAGCGCGACCCGCATCGGCCGCCACTGAATGTGTGCCTGCAGGTCAACGTCAGCGGTGAAGCGTCGAAGAGCGGTGTCGCACCGGAACAGGTCGCGGCGCTGGCCGACGCCATCGCGGCGCTGCCGCGACTCGCACTGCGCGGCCTGATGGCCATTCCCGAACCGACCGATGATGTCGCCCTCCAGCGTCGCCGTTTCGCTCATTTACGGCAGTTGAAGGACGATCTGAACGCGCGCGGACACCGTCTCGACACGTTGTCGATGGGCATGTCACAGGATCTTGAAGCGGCGATCGCCGAAGGTGCCACCATCGTGCGTGTCGGCACGGCGCTGTTCGGGGCGCGGAACTGACATCGCATGCCCGGCACGTCACGTGACGTTCGTGGTGCCCTGGCAACATGTCGCCCGATCACTCCAGACCCTGCCTCTCTCGCCATGCTCCGAGCCACCCGAATCGCCGCACTGATCCTTCCCACCGTCGTGCTGGCCCCGACGACGCACGCCGCTCGGCCGATGGTGACCGACGATGCGCGCATCGTTGATCCGCGCAGCTGCCAGCTGGAAACGTGGACCCAGCGGACTTCAAGCGCAGCGGAGTACTGGCTGCTGCCGTCGTGCGCCATCGGCAGCAATTTCGAGCTGATCCTGGGCGGCGCCCGCACCGGTGGTGACGGCGCAGCGCATGCGACCAGCGACCGCGTCGTGCAGGGCAAAACCCTGCTGCGCACGCTCGCCAACGATGGCTGGGGGCTGGGTCTGGTGGCGGGCGGCAATCTGCGCCCTACGGGCGGAGATGACGCCTTCGCCTATGTTCCCGCGACCTTTGCTTTCGCCGACGGCACGCGTCTGCTGCACCTGAATGCCGGCTGGCTGCACGACGGTACGAGCCGGCGCAGCCGTGCCACCTGGGGCATAGGCGGGGAAGTACAGGTCAGCGACCGCCTCTGGCTGATCGGCGAAAGTTACGGCGAAGGCAGCAACGACCGCTACTATCAACTCGGGCTGCGTCTGTGGCTGATACCGAATCGGGTACAACTGGATGCCACCCACGGCAATCGCTGGAACAATCCCGAGGGAGAGCGCTGGATATCGATCGGCCTGCGCCTGCTGTCGCCGGCCTTCCTGCCTTGAACCGCCGCGTCCGTACATCTGCCAATGATTCACGTCTACACGCTGCAGGACGGCCGACTGACCCGCACGGCCGAAGAACACCACGACACGGTGCCCGATCAGGACATCGCCTGGATCGACGCGCTCGATCTCGATGGCGACGAGAAGGCCTGGCTGCGCCAGCGCTTCCGCATCGACGTCGAGGCGCCCGATGACGATGCCGACATCGAAGCGAGCGCGCGGGTGTTCGTCGATGCACAAGGCAATCTGAACCTGCGTGCCGATTTCCTGATCGGACGCGGCCACGAGTACGTGACCGAGGCGCTGCGCTTCGTGATCGGCCCCAACATGCTGATCAGCCTGCACGATGACGAACTGCCCATCATGCGCCTGCTGCGCATGCGCAACCGCGCACAGCCGGGCAAGCTTGCACAGCCGACCGACATCCTGATCGAACTGTTCGCGCTGGACGTCGAACAGTCCGCCGACGCGCTGGAGCACATCTACACCGAACTGGAATCGGTCAGCGCCAGCGTGCTGGGCGAGCAGCGCGGTTCGGACGACGCAGCGGCCGACAGCATCACCCGCATCGCCCGCAACGAGGACCTGAACGGCACCATCCGGCGCAATCTGATGGACACGCGACGCGCCCTGTCCTGGCTGATGCGCGAACACCGGCTGGGCAAGGCACAGACCGACAAGGTGAAGCAGATCCTGCGTGACATCGAATCGCTCGACGGCCATACCGCCTTCATCTTCGACAAGATCAACTTCCTGATGGACGCCATCATCGGCTTCATCAACCTGAATCAGAGCAAGGTGGTGAAGATCTTCTCGGTCGCATCGGTCGCCATGCTGCCGCCGACGCTGATCGCCAGCGTCTACGGCATGAACTTCGCGCACATGCCCGAACTGGGCTGGCGCTGGGGCTACCCGTTCTCGCTCGGCCTGATGGCACTGAGCGTGGCGCTGCCGTTCTGGTACTTCCGCCGCAAGGGCTGGCTCAAGTAGTTCGCCGGGCGACGGCAAAGCTAAACTGTCGGACTGCGTATCCACCACTCCTCTCCCGTGCCCCTCCACGACTACCTGATCCACCCCACCATCTCCCCGATCGCCTTCAAGATCGGCCCGCTGGCCGTGCGCTGGTACGGACTGATGTATCTGGTCGCCTTCGTCGCCTTCATGCTGCTCGGCCGCGTACATGCGAAGCGGCTGGCGGCCGCCGGTGCGCCATCGCTGGATGCAAAGCAGATCGACGACCTGCTGTTCTACGGCGTGCTGGGCGTGGTGCTGGGCGGGCGGCTGGGCTATGTGCTCTTCTACAAGCCGGCCTACTACCTCGAACACTGGACCGAAATCCCGGCCATCTGGTCGGGCGGCATGAGCTTTCACGGCGGCTTTCTCGGTGTGCTGGTGGCCGTCGCGCTGTTCGCGCGGCGCGCCGACTGGCGCTTCTTCCAGCTCACCGACTTCATCGCGCCGCTGGTGCCGCTGGGTCTGGCGGCCGGGCGCATCGGCAACTTCCTGAACGCCGAACTGGTGGGCCGCGTCACCGACGTGCCGTGGGCGATGATCTTCCCGACCGTGGACATGCTGCCGCGCCACCCGTCGCAGCTCTACCAGTTCGCCGGCGAGGGGCTGGGGCTGTTCGTGCTGCTGTGGTGGTTCTCGCGCCGGCCGCGACCGATGGCAGCGGTCAGCGCGATGTTCCTGATCGGCTATGGCGGCTTCCGCTTCCTCGCCGAATTCGGCCGCGAGCCGGACGATTTCCTCGGCCTGCTGGCCGGCGGGCTGTCGATGGGCCAGTGGCTGAGCATGCCGATGATCCTCGCCGGCATCGCGATGATGATCTGGTCCTACCGACGCAACACAGGAGTGAACACATGAGCCGTCCCTTCCGCATCCTCGGCCTGCAGCAGATCGCCATCGGCGGCCCCGACCGCATGAAGCTGCGCCGCCTGTGGGTTGAGCTGTTCGGCCTCGGCCTCGAAGGCGACTTCACGTCGGAGCGCGAGAACGTGGTCGAGGACATCGCGGTGCTGGGCAGCGGCCCGCACCGGGTCGAGGTCGATCTGATGCAGCCGCTCGATCCGGCGAAGAAGCCGCGCGTCGACGAGCCGCCGCTGAACCACATCGGCCTGTGGGTGGACGACCTGCCGACTGCGGTCGAATGGCTCACCGCCCAGGGCATGCGCTTCACGCCGGGCGGCATCCGCCGCGGCGCGGCCGGGCACGACATCGTGTTCATCCACCCCAAGGGCAACGAGGTTTTCCCGCTGTGCGGCGAAGGTGTGCTGATCGAGCTGGTACAGGCGCCGCCGGAGGTGATTGCGGCGCTGGGGTGAATCGGCGCCCGGGTACATCGACGCAGTCGTCTGGAACGGGAGAGCGTCGCGGCGATGCACGGGCCGCATCGCGAGCAAGCTCGCTCCCACGGACGTCGCGGCGGCTCTGCAGCGCCGCCCCTTATTCCAGCAGCGCGTTGACCGCCTCGATTTCCGGCTCTGCCAGCTGGCCGGCCGCCGCCTTCAGGCGCAGCTGGGCGAGCAGCGTGTCATAGCGCGCCTTGGCGAGGTCACGGCGGGTGACGTAGAGCTGCTGCTGCGCGTTGAGCACGTCGATGTTGATGCGCACGCCGACCTCGTAGCCGAGCTTGTTGGCATCGAGCGAGGACTGTGACGACACCTGCGCGGCGCGCAGTGCAGCAGTCTGGGCGATGCCGTTGGCCACGCCCAGCCAGGCCTGCCGCGCTTGCTGCGCAGCGTTGCGCCGCGCGAAATCGACTTCGGCGCGGGCGCGGTCGAGCAGGTGGGCCGATTCGCGCACGCGCGATTCCTGCCCCAGGCCCTGGAACAGCGGTACCGACACCTGCACGCCAACGGTACCGGTCGTGCTCTCGTTGTTCAGCGGCGCACCGGCGAAAGTGATGACCGTCTTGTTCTGACCGTAGGTCGCGACCAGATCGACCGTCGGGTAGTGGCCAGCGCGCTGACGCTCGATTTCGCGGTTGGCGATTTCCTGGTTCGCCAGCTGCGCCAGCACCGTCAGGCTCTCGGTCTGCGCGCGATCGACCCACTCCTCCATGCGCGCCGGCTCCGGCAGCGTGAACGCGACTTCGCTGCGCAGACCGCGCAGCGCCTCGGGTGCGCGGCCGGTGATCACCGCCAGCGCGTGCCGCTTCACCTCGATGTCGCTGCGCGCTGCGATTTCCTGCGCGGTGGCGAGATCGAAGCGCGACTGCGCCTCGTGCACGTCGGTGATGGTGACGGTGCCCACCTCGAAGCTCTTGCGCGCCAGTTCGAGCTGCTCGGAGGCGGCTGTCTTCTGCGCGACGATGGAGGTGAGCACGTCCTGCGCGTACAGCAGGTCGAAATAGGCCTGCGCCGCACGCAGCAGCGTGTCCTGCCGCGCCTGCGCGAGCTGCGCGTCGGCCGCGGCGACCTGCAGCTTGCCCTGTTCGAACTGCACCCAGTTGGCCCAGCGGAACAGCGGCTGGGTCAGCTGGAAGCCGAAGTTGTGCGAGTTGTACTGCGTGCTGCGATCAACCGGCTTGCTGATTTCGACGTCGTTCCACTGCGTCGTACCGTTCAGCGTCAGGCTGGGCAGCAGTCCGGCGCGCGCCTGCGGCAGCTTTTCCGAAGTCGCCTCGCGCTGAGCACGCGCCGACTGGAACTGGGCATCGTTGGCCAGCGCCGCTCGCGCAACGGCCAACAGGTCTTCAGCCGCCAGCGTGCCGGTCGATGCCAGCAGGCCGGCGATCAGTGCAGCCGTCCGCGAAAGGCGCATCGCTCAGTACCGTGCCATCGTGTTGTCGACCTGCAGCGCCCAGGCGTCCACGCCGCCGCTGAGGTTGAATACATTCGAGAAGCCATTGCGTTCGAGGAAGATGGCGACCTGCATCGAACGGCCGCCGTGGTGACAGACGCACACCAAAGGTCGCTCCGGATCGAGTTCCTGCAGCTGCGCCGGCACCGTGTTCATCGGCATCAGCTGGCTGCCCTCGATGCGGCAGATGGCCCACTCATGCTTCTCGCGCACGTCCAGCAGTTGCGGTTTCGGACGGCTTTCGTCGGCCAGCCAGGCGGCGAGGTCGGTCACGCTCAGTTGCTGCATCGCGCCCGCCTCAGAACACGAAACGCTGCGCGCCGCGCGCGTTGCGCAGCGTCGGCACCACCGTTTCGAACAGCACTTCCTGCGACTGCGTGCCGTCGGCGTTCAGCTTCACCAGCACGCAGTTCATCAGCGGTTCTTCGCCGATGAAGGCGATCAGGCGACCGCCCGGACGCAGCTGGGCGACCAGCTCCTGCGGCAGCACCGGCAGGCCGCCGGACACCACGATCACGTCGTAGGGCGCGTGCGTGGCCCAGCCCTGGGCGGCATCGCCGACTTCGACACGCACATTCAGCGCGCCGGCAGCGACCAGATTCTGGCGAGCCATCTCGGCCAGCGCCGGTTCGATCTCGACCGTCGTCACCTGGCTGGCACGGGCGCCCAGCAGGGCCGCCATGTAACCGGAGCCGGTACCGATTTCGAGCACGGTATCGGTGCTCTTCAGCTTCAGTTCCTGCAGCACGCGCGCCTCGATCTTCGGCTCCAGCATTGCGGCGCCGTGGCCGAGCGGGATCGCCGTGTCGGCGAAAGCGAGCTGGCGCAGCGGCGCCGGGACGAAGGTTTCGCGCTTGACGACAAACAGCAGGTCGAGGATGTCCTGGTCCAGCACGTCCCACGGCCGGATCTGCTGTTCCACCATATTGAAGCGCGCCTGTTCGATATCCATTTTTCGGTCCCCTGAAAGAAGCGGCGATTGTACCGTGATGCAGTGCGTCAGAAACTTGAGCGAAGTCGTGTGCGTGCAGTGCGCGGGCGCATGCAGGCGATGTAGAGGGCGGGCATCACGAACAGCGTGAGCACGGTGGCGACACCGAGCCCCCACACGATGGCGCCGGCCACCGGCCCCCACAGCAGCGAATAGCCGCCGATGCCGGCGGCCAGCGAGAACAGTCCGCCGACGGTGGTGCTGGTGGTGATGATGATGGGCACGACGCGGCGGCGGGCGGCGTAGATCGCTGCGTGCAGCACGCTCATGCCGGCGGCCAGACGCTCGTTGGCGGCGTCGATCAGCACGATGGCCGAATTGACGACGATGCCGGTCAGCGCGATTACGCCGTACAACGTGTACAGCGACAGCGGCGAACCGCTGACCAGCAGGCCGAAGGCGACGCCGGTAAAGGCAAGCGGCACGGTGACCAGAATCATCAGCGGCTGCCAGTAGCTGCGGAACTGCGCCGCGAGAATCAGGTAGATCAGTCCGACACCGAGCAGGAACAGCACCTTCATCGCCTGCAGGCTTTCCTCGACGTCTTCCAGTTCGCCGGAGAAGTCGAGGTCGGTGCGCGGGAAACGCGTGCGCGCCTCTTCCCACGCCGCCTTCAGCGCGTCGGTCACCTGCAGCGCGTTCAGCTTGTCCTTGTCGAGGTCGGCCTCCACCGTGATCGTGCGGCGCAGGTTGTAGTGCTTGATCACGCCCGGCCCACGCGTGGTGTCGGCGGTGACCAGCGCGCGCAAGGTGGTGGCTGCACCGCCGGGCAGCGCGATCGGCGCATCGAGCACACGCATCACGTCGTCATCCGGGTGGCCGGCCGCGGCGACACGCACTTCGAGCTTGGCACCCTGGTCGCGCGTGATGGCAACGATCTCGCCCTCCACCTGCAGGCGCACCGCGCGCGCCACCTGATCGGCGGTCAGGCCGGCGTCGCGCAGCGCGTCGCGGTCGAGCTGCAGCGCCAGCTGCGGCCGGCCCGGAATGTCGTCGTCGACGATGTCGCGCGTGCCGTCGATGGCGCCGAGGATGCGTTTGACCTCGGCGCTGGCGGCGCGCAGTTCGACCAGATCGTCGCCGCGCACCCGCACCTTGACCGGCTTCTGCACCGGCGGCCCGCCGGACAGCTGGGTGAAGCTGATCGTGCCGGCGCCGGGCAGCCCGACGACTGCTGCGCGCATGCCGTCGACGATGGCACCGACCTCGCGCCCCTCGTCCGAGCGCGGCAGCAGCGCCACCACGACCTGGCCGTAGGCGTCGCCGAACAGCGCCTCGGCGTCGGTGAACTTGGCGCCGGCCAGCGCCGCCACGCGCCGCGCCTCGCCGTCCTGCAGATGGCGGCGTACCTCGCCCTCGATCTGCTGCACCCGCGCCAGCGTCGCCGACAGCGGACTGCCGGCCGGCATGTCGATGTTCACGTAGAAGATGCGCATCGGGTCGAAGGCGAAGAACTGCACACGCACCAGACCGGTCGCCATCGCGCCGACCGCGCCGGCGACCAGCGACAGAACTATCACGCACAGCACGATCCAGTGGCGTACCGCGAACGCCAGCACCTTGGCGTAGCGATGGCGCAGCACGCGGGTGAAGCGGGTGCGCGTGGCCTGCAGCCGCGACGGCCGCTCGGCCTTACTGCCCATCGACAGCACGTGGGCGGGCAGCATCCAGTAAGCCTCGATCAGGCTGATCGCCAGCGCCAGCGTGACGACGAAGGGGATGACGAACATGAACTTGCCGACGATGCCTGGCAGCAGCATCAGCGGCAGGAAGGCGGCCATCGTCGTCGCCACCGAGGCCAGCACCGGTGCCCACACCTCCTGCACGCCGCCGACCACGGCATCGAGCGTGGCGGCGCCGCGCTGCAGCCGGTAGTAGATGGCCTCGACGATGACCACCGCGTCGTCGACCAGCATGCCGAGCGCGATCACCACACCCAGCAGCACCGATATGTTCAGCGTGAAGCCGGTCGCATGCAGGATGGCGAAAGTGCCGGCCAGCGAGAACGGAATGCCGAGGCCGACCAGCAGTGCGATACGCGAGCCGAGGAAGACCCAGCACAGCAGGATGACCATGATCAGACCGACCAGCGCATTCGATTCCATGATGGCAATCGCCTCGCGCGTCGGCACCGTCTGGTCGTCCATCAGTTCGAGCTTGAGCCCCTGCGCCGCCAGCACCGCGTTCTTGCGCTCGACGTATTCATTGACGCGCTCGATCAGCGCCAGCGTGTTCACGCCCGGCTTCTTGGCCAGCGAGAACAGCACGCCGGGCTGGCCGTCGGACGACACCTGCTGCGTCGGCCGCGCGCGGGCGCGCACCACGGTCGCCACCTCGTCCAGCTTCACCATGCTGCCCGGGCGAGTCCGCGGCGCAACGCCGACGTCGGCCAGCCAGCCGGGATCGGCGTCCTGGCCGACCACGCGCACCAGCCACTCCTGCTCGCCGGCGCGCTGCCGGCCGGCGAACACGTCGCGGAACCAGGCGCCGACGCCGTCGGCGATGTCGGTCGGAAGCAGACCGCGCGCCTGTGCCGCCTGCGCCGAGTATTCGACGCGCAGTTCGGGGTCGTGCAGACCGAGCGAGAACACGCGATCTACGCCCTTCATGCGCTCGAGGTCGGTCTTCATTTCCCGGCCGAGCGCGCGCAGCACCTCGTCGTCGGCGCGGCCGGTGAGCAGGATCTGCGCGGTCGGAAAGCCGTTCGAACTGGTGATTTCGATGATCTGCGCTTCTTTCGCCTCGACCGGCAGCTCGGCGCGCGCCTTGTTCTGGATTTCGCGCCGCAGGTCGTTTACGCGCTTGTCGAAGGTGCTGACCGGCACTTCGTCGAAGCGCACCAGGATGCCGGCCAGACCGTCGCGTGCGGCCGACGAGATGAAACGGATGTCGGACACGTTCTGGATCGCGTCCTCGAGCGGCTGCAGCACCCGCTTCTCGACGTCCTCGGGCGAGGCGCCAGGCAGCGCGACGGTGATCTGCACCCAGTTGAAGTTGATTTCCGGGTCCTGTTCGCGCGGCAGGCCGAGATAGGCCATCAGGCCGAGCAGCAGCACCACCATGAAGGTGATGTTGGCCAGCGGATGATTGCTGATGAAGCGCGAATAGAACTGCATGCGGTGCTTCATTTCAGCGACTGTCCGTCGACCAGGCTGTTGCGGCCGTCGACCGCGATGCGCGTGTCGGCCGGCAGGTCGGTACGCGCCGGGCGGCCCTCCTGCGCGCCGTCCAGCGGCATGAAGCGGGCGCTGCCTTCGCGTACGACGAACACGCCGAGCGCAGGACCGCGGCGCACCAGCAGTTCGCCCGGCACGTGCGGCGCCGGGTCCTGCCACACCAGCCGCCCCTCGGCGCCCGAGGGCGCACGCTCTCCGGTGAACACGGCGCGCACCTCGTGCGTACGGGTGGCGTCGTCGATCGCCGGCGAGACGCGGGCGATGCGCAGCGGCTGGCGGCCGGCCGGCGACACGAAGGCAAGTTCGCGGGCGGCGCGCAGCGCGTCGAGATCGCGCGGCGCCACGCGCGCCGACACCTCCACCTTGCGTGCGTCGTCCAGCGTCATCAGCAGCGTACCGACGCCGGCCAGCGAGCCGGCCGAAGCCTCGCGCGTGCGCACCACTGCGTCATAGGGCGCGCGCAGCACGCACTTGTCGACATTGCGCCGAGCCAGATCCACCGCGTTGGCGGCGACGGCCACATCGGCGCGGACCACCTCGACTTCGGTCTCGCGCTGCGTCAGCGCTTCCGGCGAAACGAAGTTCTGGTCACGCAGGGCACGCGTGCGATGCAACTGCGCGTCGGCCTGCGCCAGCCGCGCCTGCGCCGCGGCGAGCTGCGCCTGCGCACGCTCCAGCGCGAGCTGGTAGTCGCGCGCATCGAGGCGAACCAGCACCTGCCCCTTCTTCACGTACTCGCCCGGTTCGGCGTGCGTGGACGCGACGCGCGCACTCAGTTCGGCGGCAAGCTGGGTGCGGTTGAGCGCCACCGCCTGCGCCGGTGCATCGCGCTGCGGATAGATGGCGATTTCGGACAGCGGCTTGAAGCCGACGGCGGGCGGCGTCTGCGCCGATGCCGGCAGGACCGGCAGCAGCGCGGCGAAGCAGAACGCGAACAGCTTGATCATGGGAGCAGGGCCTGAATGGAGAATTCGATGCGGAAACGGATGTCGTCGGCTTCGGAGCCGCCACGACAGGCGTCGGCAATCGAACCGAAGGAATGTTTCATCAACACGTAAAGCAGCAGCGGTGCCATCACCGCGTCGACGGTGCGCGCGTCGCCGGGCGAGCGGAATTCGCCGCGCGCGTGACCGTAGTCGATCGCCCGCGCGACCAGCGCGCAGCCGCGCTGCATCACTTCGCGGTGGTAGAGCTCGGCGATGTCGGGAAAATTGCGCGCCTCGGCGATCATCAGCTTGGGCAGGCCGCCGAGCGGCGTCTCGCCGATCAGCTGCCACCAGCCGGCCAGCAGCTGGCGCATCAGATCGGGACCGCTGCCAGTCCAGCCGGCCACCAGCGTCTCGCCTTCGGCCAGCGCCGGCACCAGACCTTCGCGTACGACGGCGGCAAACAGCGCCTGCTTGGAATCGAAGTAGAGGTAGAGCGTGCCCTTGGACACGCCGGCCGCGTGCGCCACGTCCTCCAGCCGGGTGGCGGCGTAGCCGTGCTCGACGAAAAGATCGAGCGCGCAGCGGATCAGCGCGGCCGGATCGACCAGCGCGGGACGCCCGCGGCGAACCGGAGCGTTCATCGTGCGGTCATCCTGTCAGGGGCGGAAAGGCTCACTGTCACGGCAGACAGGACATGCAGTTTTTAATGACCAGATGTTCAGTTAATAACTTTCCGTCGTCAAGGCGCAACATCGGTGTCGTCGACGCGTCGACCGCTGTTGTTGCATGGCATCATGCGCGCCCTTGCCCGCCCACCCGGCGGGCCGGACACGCGCCATGCGCCGGTCACCCTCCGACCGCACGGCAGGAAAGGATCCAATGATGGACACCCCGAACACCGCGGCCCTGCGCCGCACCCAGTTTCATCCGCTGCACCTGGCCGCGGGCGCGAAGATGGTCGCCTTCGCCGGCTGGGACATGCCCATCCAGTACGCCCCGGGCATCCTGCAGGAACACCTCCATACGCGCGCCCACGCCGGCCTGTTCGACGTGTCCCACATGGGGCAGATCGAAGTCAGCGGCCCCGGCGCCTGCGCCTGGCTGGAATCGCTCACCACCGCCGACCTGGTGGCGCTGCCGGACGGCCGTCAGACCTACTCGCTGCTGCCCAACACCGCCGGCGGGCTGATCGACGATCTGATGATCCAGCGCATGGGCGACACCTTCCACGTGGTCTGCAACGCCTCGCGCCTGGCCGACGTGCTCGCCCAGTTCGATGCCCACCCGCCCGGCAACGACTGCAGCTGGCGCCTGCGCGACGACCGTGTGCTGCTGGCGCTGCAGGGCCCGGACGCCGAAGCGGTGCTGCAACCCTACGGCGACCTGACCGGCATGCGCTTCCTCGACGTGCGCGAATTCAACGACGGCGCGCGGGTCAGCCGCAGCGGCTATACCGGCGAGGACGGCTTCGAGATTTCGCTGCCGGCCGAAACCGGTCCCGCCTTCGCCGAACGCCTGCTCGAACATCCGCACGTGCGCTGGATCGGTCTCGGCGCGCGCGACACGCTGCGGCTGGAAGCCGGCATGTGCCTGTACGGCAACGACATCGACGCGACGACGACGCCGGTGTCGGCGGCCATAGGCTGGGCGGTCGCGCTGGCGCGGCGGGCCGGTGGCGTACGCGCTGGCGGCTTCCCGGGGGCGGCGGTCATCCTCGGCGAATTCGCCGCGCCGCCGGCGCGGGTGCGCGTCGGCCTGCTGCCGGAAGGCCGCGCGCCGCAGCGCGCAGGCGCCGTAGTGGTCGATGCCGACGGTCGCCAGATCGGCGTCATCAGCAGTGGCAATCACAGCCCGACGCTGGGCCGGCCGATCGCGATGGCCTATATCGAGCGTGCCGCGAAACTGGCCGGCACGCCGCTGTTCATCGAATCACGCGGGCAGAAGGTGCCGGCCGCACCCGCCACCATGCCCTTCGTACCGAACCGTTACAGGCGCTGACGCCCGACCGCACACAGCGACGCTTCTTTTTTCTGCTGAACCTCGACTCCGGTCAGACGTCGACATGACGCGAGACCGGTACCTTCACCAAAGGACCGCCAGAAGCGGCCCGGAAAGGACTGTTGAACCATGGACAAGCGTCCCTCCCTCGAAGCGCTGGAAGACCGCGGCGACTTCATCCGCCGTCACATCGGCCCCGACGAACGCGACCTCGCCGTCATGCTGGCTGCGCTCGACGTCGCCAGCCTGGACGAACTGATCGCCCAGACCATACCCGCCGACATCCAGCTCGACGCGCCGCTGAACCTGCCGGCGCCGCGTTCGGAACGCGTGGTCGACGACGCGCTGCGCCGCATGTTCGCGCGCAACGAACTGCACACCAGCCTGATCGGCATGGGCTATTACGACACCATCACGCCCAATGTCATCAAGCGCAACGTGCTGGAAAACCCGGGCTGGTACACCGCCTACACGCCCTACCAGGCCGAGATTTCGCAGGGACGTCTGGAAGCGCTGCTGAACTTCCAGCAGATGGTGATCGACCTGACCGGCCTGCCGGTGGCCAACGCCTCACTGCTCGACGAAGCCACCGCCGCCGCCGAGGCGATGACGATGGCGCACCGCATTTCGAAGGTGAAGACGCCGCGTTTCATCGTCGATGCCGACACGCACCCGCAGACGCTGGCGGTGGTGCGCACGCGCGCCGAGCCGCTGGGCATCGAAGTGGTGGAATGCGATCCGTGGGCCGGCATCGACGGCGAGTACTTCGGCGTGCTGCTGAGCTATCCCGGCTCCAGCGGCCGGCTGCGCGACCCGTCGCCGGTGATCGCGGCGGCGCGCGCCGCTGGTGCGCTGTCGGCGGTGGCGGCCGACCCGCTGGCGCTGGTGCTGCTGAAGGAGCCCGGCGCCATGGGTGAAGTCGGCGCCGACATCGTGTTCGGCAGCGCCCAGCGCTTCGGCGTGCCTATGGGCTACGGCGGCCCGCACGCCGCCTTCTTCGCCTGCCGCGACGAACACAAGCGGCAGATGCCGGGTCGCATCATCGGCGTATCGACCGACGCCAACGGCCGGCCGGCGCTGCGCATGGCGCTGCAGACGCGCGAACAGCACATCCGCCGCGAAAAGGCGAACAGCAATATCTGCACGGCGCAGGTGCTGCTGGCGGTGATCGCGTCGTTCTACGCGGTCTATCACGGCCCCAAGGGTCTGCGCACGATTGCCGAGCGCACGCACCGGATGGCCGTGCTGTTCGCGCAGGGCCTGCGCGAACTGGGCTTCGACGTCGTGCATGAGCGCTTCTTCGACACCGTGCAGGTGCGGGTGCCGGGCATCGCCCGCCGCATCGCCGCCCGCGCGCGTGAAGCCGGCTTCAATCTGCACGTGATCGACGCCGATCACCTGTCGGCCGCCTTCGACGAAACCTCGCGCCGCAGCGAGCTGAAGCGCCTGCTCGCCTGCTTCGCCACGCGCGCCGACAGCGTGCTCGACCTGGCGGAGATGGACGGCCGCGTGGCCGACTGCATCCCGGCGGAGCTGCGCCGCGAGTCGGCCATCCTGACCCACCCGGTATTCCAGCGCTATCACTCGGAAACCGAAATGATGCGCTACATGCGCCGGCTGGCCACGCGCGACATCGCGCTCGACCGGGCGATGATTCCGCTCGGTTCGTGCACGATGAAGCTGAACTCGACCACCGAAATGACGCCGGTCACCTACCGGCTGTTCGCCGCGCTCCACCCCTTCGTGCCGCTGGAACAGGCACAGGGCTACCAGCAGCTGTTCGAGGAGCTGGAAGAGCGGCTGTGCGAAATCACCGGCTTCGCGGCGATGTCCTTCCAGCCGAACGCCGGCTCGCAGGGCGAGTACGCCGGTCTGCTGGTGATACGCAAATACCACCAGACGCGCGGCGAAGGCCACCGCAACGTGTGCCTGATCCCGGCCTCCGCGCACGGCACCAATCCGGCGAGCGCGGTGCTGGCCGGCATGGAAGTGGTCGTCGTCGCCTGCGACACGCTGGGCAATGTCGACTTCGCCGACCTGAAGGCCAAGGCGGAACAGCATGCCGACCGACTGGCCGCGCTGATGATGACCTACCCGTCCACGCACGGCGTGTTCGAGGAAGGCGTGCGCGACATCTGCGCACTGATCCACGCGCACGGCGGCCAGGTCTACATGGATGGCGCCAACATGAACGCGATGGTGGGCCTGGTGCGTCCGGGCGACATCGGCTTCGACGTGTGCCACCTGAACCTGCACAAGACCTTCTGCATCCCGCACGGCGGCGGCGGTCCCGGCATGGGCCCGATCGGCGTGGCGCCTCACCTCGCGCCCTTCCTGCCGGACCACCCGGTGGTGCAGGGCGTGAATCCAGTGGCCGGCCCGGCCGGCACCATCGGCGCGGTCTCTGCCGCGCCCTGGGGCTCGGCCAGCATCCTGCCCATCGTGTGGGCCTATATCGCGCTGATGGGCGCAGCCGGTCTGAAGCGCGCGACCCAGGTTGCGATACTGAATGCCAACTACATCGCGCAGAAGCTGGCGCCGCACTACCCGGTGCTCTATACCGGCAAGCACGGCCGCGTCGCGCACGAGTGCATCGTCGACCTGCGACCGCTGAAGGACGCGAGCGGCGTGACGGTCGAGGACGTGGCCAAGCGGCTGATGGATTACGGCTTCCACGCACCGACCGTGTCCTTCCCGGTGCCGGGCACGCTGATGATAGAACCGACCGAGAGCGAGAACCGCGCCGAGATCGATCGCTTCTGCGACGCGATGATTGCCATCCGCGCCGAGATCGCCGACATCGAGGCGGGCCGTGCCGACCGCGAGAACAATCTGCTGAAGCACGCGCCGCATACGCACGAACTGCTGATCGCCGACGAGTGGACGCGCCCCTACAGCCGGCGCGCCGCCTTCTTCCCGAGCGAATCGGTGGACCGCGACAAGTACTGGCCGCCGGTCGCGCGTGTCGATAACGTTGCCGGCGATCGCAATCTGGTGTGCACCTGCCCGCCGCTGTCGGAGTACCAGTAGGCGCGGGCTGCGTCCGCGACGGGGCGGTCGATCGGGCGCCACCCTGCCTGCAGGGCGGCGCCCGATTGCAAAACTGTGTCATGTCATCGCGGCGTAACCTTGTCGAAACATCCTGTTGCTGTGATTGCGCGTCCGCAAGACGCGTTTCGCCCAACAACAACAGGAGTTCGTCATGGTCAGAAAAATCACCGCCGCGGCCATCGCCGCGCTGTTCGTTCCGGTCGCCCAGGCAGCCGATGCCGTCAGCTGGGAAAAGCTGTGGACCTTCACCCACGGCGCCGCTACCAGCGTCGCCGGGCAGACCTCGGAAATCGTTGCCTTCGACAGCCTCAACAACGAACTGTGGGTGGCGGGCCTGAAAGGCATCGACATCCTGAGCGCAGCGACCGGCAGCTTCGTGCAGCACATCGACACCACCGCATGGGGTGAGCTGAACAGCGTCGCCGTCCGTAACGGCGTGGCCGCCTTCGCCATCGCGGCACCGGTCAAGACCGCCGCCGGCACCGTGCTCACCTTCGACACGACCAGCCGCAGCATGCTCAACAGCTACTCGGTCGGCGCCCTGCCGGACATGGTCACCTTCACGCCCGACGGTCGCATCATGACCGCCAACGAAGGCGAACCGCTGGCGCTGACCGCCTCCACCACGCAGGAAGCACGCGGCTCGATCAGCATCATCGACACCACGCGCGATGCCGTCACCACGCTGGGCTTCAGCGCCTACGACGGCACCACCGGTCTCGGCCGCATCGTCACGCCGGGCAGCAAGCCCTCGCTCGACTGGGAGCCTGAATACATCGCGGTGGCGAAGGACGGCAAGAGCGCCATGGTGACGCTGCAGGAGGCGAATGCGGTGGCGATGGTCGACCTGACGACGAATTCGATCACCCAGGTGAAATCGCTCGGCCTGAAGGACTTCAGCCTGCCGCAGAACGCGATCGACACCTCGGATCGCGACGGTGCCGGCAATACGGCACTGACCGGCAACTACCGCACGGTGCCGGTCAAGGGCCTGTACATGCCGGACGCCATCGCCGCCTACAGCAGCGGCGGCAAGACCTATTACGTCACCGCCAACGAAGGCGACTCGCGCAACCTCGCCGACTTCGTCGATGGCGCCTTCAACGAGGAAGTGCGCGTCGGTTCCGGCAGCTATGTGCTCGATCCGACCGTCTTCCCGGACGCAGTCGACCTGAAGAAGAACGCCAACCTCGGCCGCCTGACCGTCACCACCTCAGGTGGCGACCTCGACGGCGACGGCGATTACGACGAAATCCACACCTTCGGCGGTCGCTCCTTCTCCATCCTGGACGACAACGGCAACCTGGTGTTCGACAGCGGCAACCAGCTCGAAGCGCTGTTGCTGGCCCAGTTCCCGGCGCTGATCGACGACGGTCGCAGCGACAACAAGGGCATCGAACCGGAAGGCGTGACGCTGCTCGAAGTCGGCGAGCGCACGCTGGCCTTCATCGGCTTCGAACGTTCGCTGCAGAGCGTGATCGCGATCTACGACGTGACCGACCCGACCGCCGCCACCTTCCTCGACTTCATCGTCGACGCCGACTCTCTGTCGCCGGAAGGCCTGAGCGCTTTCGAATACGACGGCAAGCTCTTCCTCGCCGTTGCCAACGAAGTGTCGGGCACCACGTCCATGTTCTCGATCAGTGCCGTGCCGGAACCCGAAACCTACGCCATGCTGCTGGCCGGCCTCGGCATGATCGGCCTCGCCGCGAAGCGCCGCATGCGCTGATCGCCTGGCGCCCCGAGTCGCGGCCTCGACCGCGACTCGGCCGCTGCAGTCCGCAGTCAGGCCGCGGTCGGGGTCAAGACCCCTCCCACAAAACCCCGGCTCTGGCCGCGGATCTGGCGCGATCCCTGTGGGAGCGGCCTTGGCCGCGACGCGGCCGCTGCAATCCGCAGGCTTCGATTCAGGCTGCAGTCGGGGTCAGAAGACCCCTCCCACAGAACCCTCACCCGAGCCCGGGCCGTGGGTCTGGCGCACTTTACGGATGGGAGCGGTCTCGGCCGCGACGCGAGCGTCGTCATCCGGTGACCGGCTTGACCTTGCTCAAGCCGGCTCCGCCGGCGGGCGGCTATGGTGTCGCCCACACTCCGCCGGTCCGTACACCATGATGCAGTCCCCTTCCGAAGTTTCCGCCGTCACGTCGGCGGCCTCTCCGCACGCCGAGCAGTTCGCCCGCAGCGGCCTGCAGCCGTTGAAGCTGGGCGGCCGTACGCTGCTGCCCATCGTGCAGGGCGGCATGGGCGTCGGCGTGTCGGCACACCGGCTGGCAGGCACCGTGGCCCAGCACGGCGGCGTCGGCACCATTTCATCGGTCGACCTGCGCCGTCATCACCCGGACCTGATGGAACGCACGCGCGGCCTGCGCGGTGAAGACGCCAAACAGCAGATCAACGCCGCCAACGTCGAAGCCCTGCAGCGCGAGATCGCCGCAGCAAAGGAAATTTCGGGTGGTCGCGGCATGCTGGCGGTGAACGTGATGCGTGCCGTCAGCGCCTACGCCGAACATGTGAAGACCGCACTGCAGGCCGGCATCGACGCCATCGTCGTCGGCGCCGGCCTGCCGCTGGACCTTCCCGAGCTGGCGCGCGAACACCCGAAAGCGGCGCTCATCCCCATCCTGTCCGACGCGCGCGGCGTGCAACTCATCGTGCGCAAGTGGGAGCGCAAGCAGCGCGCACCGGACGCCGTGGTGCTCGAACATCCGGGCTGGGCGGCCGGCCACCTCGGCGCCGCCAAGGTCGAAGACACCAGCGACCCGCGCTTCGATTTCGAACGCGTGGTGCCGGAAACGCTGGAAGTGCTGCACAAGGCCGGTCTCGGCGGACAGGTGCCGGTCATCGTCGCCGGCGGTCTGCGCACCCACGAGGACATCCGACGCATGCAGGCGCTCGGCGCCTCGGCCGTGCAGTTCGGCACCTCGTTCGCGGTGACCGAGGAATGTGACGCCGACGACGCCTTCAAACGCGTACTGGCCGAGGCGCGCGACGAGGATCTGGTCGAATTCACCAGCGTGGCCGGTCTGCCGGCGCGCGCGGTGCGCACGCCCTGGCTGCAGAAATACCTGTCGCTGATCGACAGGACGCAGGCGGTGGCACACGCCAAGTCGCGCTGCGCCAAGAGCTTTGACTGCCTCGCCCAGTGCGGGCTGCGCGACGGCCTGATCGGATGGGGCCAGTTCTGCATCGACCACCAGCTGGCGGCCGCGCTGAAGGGTGACCTGAAGACCGGTCTTTTCTTCCGCGGCCGCGGCACCCTGCCCTTCGGCAACCAGATCCGCAGCGTGCGCGCGCTGTTCGACTACCTGCTTACGCCGGCGACCGCGGCCGCGTAAGCAGCGCGTGGATCGCCATGCCGGCGATCATCGCGGCCACGAACACCACCGCCGTCATCGACCCCATCGTCAGCGACACCAGCGCCGGCCCCGGACAGTAGCCGGCCAGCCCCCAGCCGACGCCGAATGCGAGGCTGCCCAGTAGCAGCGGCGCGTCGATGCGCGTCGCTGTCGGCAGCGCCACATCGCAGCCGGCCCAGCACTGCCGGCGCGCCTTTGCCAGCGTGAATGCCGGCAACGCGGCACCGATCGCCCCGGCCATGACCAGCGCCAGCGACGGATCCCAGTTGCCGGCCAGGTCGAGAAAGCCGACCACCTTGGTCGGGTTGGCCATGCCGGACATCAGCAGGCCGATGCCGAACAACAGCCCGGCGACGAGTGCGATCAGCGCTTGCATGATCAGGCTCCCAGCAGGTGGCGAACGACGTAGACCGTGGCGAAACCGGCGCCCATGAAAGCCAGCGTCGCCACCAGCGAGCGCGGCGACAGGCGCGACAGGCCGCACACACCGTGGCCGCTGGTACAGCCCGAACCGTAGCGCGTACCGATGCCGACCAGCAGTCCGGCGACGACCAGCATGCCGCCGCCGGCCACCGGCTGCGCCTCGGGCAATGCGGCGAACAGGCGCCACAGCAAGGGCGCGACCAGCAATCCGCCGAGGAAAGCCAGTCGCCAGGTCGTATCTGGACCACCCGGCTTGAGCAGGCCGCCGACGATGCCGCTTATGCCAGCCACCCGCCCGCTGCCCAGTATCAGCAGGGCGGCCGACAGGCCGATCAGTACGCCACCGGCCAGCGAGCTCCAGGGCGTGAAGGCGTCCCAGGCGATGCTCATCGTGTTTCTCCGTCAGGGTGGGCGCAGAAGCGCGCGTGCAGGGTCTGCATGACCGCCAGCGCGTCGTCACTGGCAATGCGGTAGTGGATGTACTTGCCGTCGCGCCGCGTATCGACCAGCCCTTCGCGGCGCAGCACGCCCAGCTGCTGCGACAGCGTGGGCTGGACGATGTCCAGCGCCTGCGCCAGCTCGCCCACCGTGTGCTCGCGCTCGGCCAGCCGGCACAGCAGCACCAGCCGGTCTTCGTGCGCCAGCACGCGCAACAGCGCGCAGGCACGCGAGGCAGAGATACGCAGGTCGTCGAGCGTGGGTGTGTCCATGGCTAACAATATATCCTTTGATATATTGTTTTTCAATAGAACGTCAGCGTCGACCCTGCGCGGGGTACTCAGCCGCCGGGCAGGTTGCGCTCGATCTGCTCGCGCAGCCGGTCCTCCTGCGCGCGCAGTTCGGGCGTCATCGCATCGCCGAAGTCGTCGGATTCGAAAATCTGCCGGATCTCGATTTCCGACTCGCCCGGCATCGGGTTGGGACAGCGTTTCACCCAGTCGATGGCCTCCTGCAGCGATGCGCATTGCCACACCCAGTAGCCGGCGATCAGCTCCTTGGTCTCGGCGAACGGGCCGTCGGTCACCTCGCGCGCGGTGCCGGAGAACCGCACGCGGGCCCCGCGCGAACTCGGGTGCAGCCCTTCGCCGCCCAGCATGACGCCGGCCTTGACCAGTTCTTCGTTGAAGCGGCCCATCTCGGTCAGCAGCGCCTCGTCCGGCATCACGCCCGCCTCGCTGTTCGCGTCGGCCTTGATCAGCACCATGAATCGCATGTCGGTCTCTCCTTCAAGTGGGTGATTGAGGGGTCTGTCGGGACGACGAAGCAGCCGCGCAGGAATCGACAACGCCGGCGCATCCGGTGAACGACTTATTGCCGGCGTCGGCCGGCGCGCCGAGCATCCGCTCATTCCTCACTTCCCCGGGCGCCACCATGATCACGCTCCGTCAGCTCTACCGCTACCCCGTAAAGGGCCTTTCCGCCGAACCGCTCGAGCGCGTCGAGCTGCGCGCCGGCGAGGGCATGCCGCTGGACCGCCTGTACGCGCTCACCAACGGCAGCTGGGACTTCGATGCCGGCAGCTACCAGCCCCGCCCGAAAACCGACTTCATCGCGCTGATGGACCACCCGGCGCTGGCCGCCCTCACCACTCACCTCGACGACGATGCGCGTCGCCTCACCGTGCGCACGCCGGATGGCCGCACGCTGCGCATCGACCTCGACGACGGCGATGCCTGCGGCTGCTTCGCCGACTTCGTCGCCCGCCACCTCGACGCCCGTTTCGAGGGCCCGCCTGCCTTCGTCGCAGGCGAGGGCTTCCGCTTCACCGACGTGAGCGTGCTGTCGCACGGCATGATGAACGCGGTATCACTGATCAACCTGGCCACGGTGCGCCGGATGAGCGAGGAATGGGGCGTGGACATCGACCCTATGCGCTTTCGCGCCAACCTCTATATCGACGGCGCCGAGCCCTGGGCGGAAGCCGGCTGGCTGGATCGCGAACTGACCATCGGCAACGTGCGCCTGAAGGCGGTCATGCGCACGCCGCGCTGCGCCGCCACCGGCGTGAACCCGCTGACGGCCATCCGGGACATGACCATTCCGGCGACCATGATGGAGCGCTACGGGCACCGCGACCTCGGCGTGTATCTGGAGGTCGTGGCGGGCGGAACGCTGGCGCCCGGTGCGGAGCTGATCGTGCCGTAGCGGCGCCAGAGCCACGGGGCTTGCGTCCGGTCAAGGCGGCGGCGACGATTGCAGGCATGCTTGCGTTATCTGCCCTGCCTGCGGAGCCCCGGACGCGATGACCGATTCCTACGAGATGCGCCTGCGTAACGCACTGCCGACGCAGCGCGCCCTTGCCTTGCTGGACGACAGCGCCCGCGACGCGCTGGCCGCTGCTGCCCGTGTCGTCGCCCTCGACGGCGAGGCGGCGGTCGATGCCGACGCGCTCTACCTGCTGCTCGACGGCCACATCGACCTGATCGATGCCGACCACGGTGGGCGCGTCGCGCTCGCGCCGGGCGAACTGTTCGGTTACGGCACCGCCGCCCGCGTACCGGAGCCGTGGACTGTGCGCGCCGACCGCGGTGCCACGGTCGCCCGCTTCGCCGCCGCCGACATCGACGCCGCCTGCGCCGCCCACCCGGCGCTGCGCGCCTTCATCGTGCCGGGCGGCAGCCCCGGCGCCGCGCCGCGCAGCAGCGACCCGCACCTGAACCTGATGACAACACCGGTGCGGGCACTGGTCAAGCGCGCGCCGATCACGCTGGCACCGGACACCACCATACGCGCGGCGGCGCAACTGATGCGCGAACAGCGCGTGTCCTCGGTGCTCATCGTCGACGAAGCCGGCCATCTTTACGGCCTGGTGACCGACCGCGACCTGCGCAACCGCGCCGTCGCCCAGGGGCTGGACATCGAGCGCCCGGTGATCGACATCGCCACCGTCGCACCGATGACGATGGACGTGCGCAAGCCCGCCTTCGACGCGCTGCTGCTGATGGCGCGCCACAACATCCACCACGTGCCGGTGGTGGACGGTGATCGCGTGGCCGGCATGATCACCGCCACCGACCTGACCGAACAGCACAGCACCTCGGCCGTCTATCTGGCCGGCGACATCTACAAGCAGACCACCGTCGAAGGACTGGCCGCCGCCGCCTCGCGCGTGCGCCAGCTGCAGCAGAACCTCGCCGCCGCCGGCGCCACCGCCTACAGCACCGGCCACATCATCACCGCGGTGACCGATGCCATCACCTGCCGGCTGGTGCAGCTGGCCGAGGCGAAATTCGGCCCGGCGCCGGTGGACTACGTGTGGGTCGCCGCCGGCTCGCAGGCGCGCAGCGAACAGACCGCGAAGTCGGATCAGGACAACTGCCTGGTGATCGACGACCGCTACGACGCGGCACTGCACGGCGACTACTTCAAGGCCTTCGCCACCTGGGTATGCGACGGCCTCGACGCCTGCGGCTACATCCACTGCCCGGGCGAAATGATGGCGATGACCGACCAGTGGCGGCAGCCGAAGGCGCGCTGGATGCAGTACTTCCGCAAATGGGTGGACCAGCCGGAGCCGAAGGCGCTCATGCTCACCTGCGTGTTCTTCGACCTGCGCGCCATCTACGGCAAGAGCGCGCTGCTCGACGAACTGCGCCGCGACGTGCTGGCGCACACACGCGACAACCGCATCTTCCTCGCCTACATGGTGGGCAATGCGCTGAGCCACACGCCACCGCTGGGTCTGTTCCGCAGCCTGTCGACGATACGCAGCGGCGACAACAAGGGCACGCTGGACCTCAAGCACAACGGCATCGTGCCTGTGGTCGACCTCGCGCGCGTCTATGCGCTGGCCGGCGGCCACGACGCGGTCAACACGCACGACCGTCTGGCCATCGCCGCCGCCAGCGGCGAAATCAGCGAACAGGCCGCACGCGACCTGCGCGACGCACTCGAATTCATCGCCACGCTGCGCATCCAGCACCAGGCCCGCCAGTTGGCCGCGGGCCTGAACGCCGACAACTTCCTGCGCCCGGACGAGCTGTCGAACTTCGAACGCAGCCAGCTGAAGGACGCCTTCAGCGTCGTGCAGTCACTGCAGAACGTGCTCGGGCAGCGCTATCAGGCGGGGCGATTCTGAACGTTACTCGAGGTTAGGTCCGCTATCCGCGGGGCGACGAAGGATCAGCAGCGGCGCGTCCAACGACGAACTGCATTTACTTGCGACCAACGTAAAGCCACGAGTACGCCAGAACCCCTCCGAACTGCGTGGAGCGCACTTGACCTCAATGAATTCGGCGCCCATCGCAAACAACCGTTGGGTGACATCGTCGGCTAGCAACTTGCCAAAGCGGCGCCCACGCAGATCGGGCCTGACTTCGAGAAGATCTATTGCAGAGCCGATCTGTTTTCGGTTGTGCACAACGAACCCGGCAACCTCGCCCTCACTGAGCGCGCAGTAGACTTCCCCATCCTGAAATGATGAGGCGATTACATCTCGGTGACAGTAAAAGCCTTCACCGAACCGCTCCTCCTCGGCCCGGAGCCAATCTAGTACTTCCGCAAGATGCTCTTTCCTAGCTTCAACGATCTTAATGTTCAATGTCTATGTCCCTGCTTCGCTTAAATGATCAGTACTTGATCCGCGCGTAATACGTTTCCTGCGCCGCCTCCATCGCCTGCCCCAGCGTGTGGATGCCCTTCTCGGCGAGCAGCGGTATCAGCTTCAGGAAGACTTCGGCGGTGACGATGGCGTCACCGAGCGCGGTGTGGCGGCCGATCACGGTGATGTTGAAGCGCTCGGCGATGGCCTCAAGCCGGTGCGACTCCTGGTTCGGGTGCACCAGCGCCGACAGCAGCAGCGTGTCGAGCACCGGCTGCTCGAAGCGCACGCCGGTGCGCGCCTCCTTCAGCTGCAGGAAACGCATGTCGAAGGCGGCGTTGTGGGCGACCAGCACGGTGTCCTGGGCGAAGGTGTGGAAGGCGGGCAGCACGCGGTCTATCGTCGGCTGGCCGGCCACCATGTCGGGCGTGATGCCGTGGATCGGGATCGATGCCGCCGGAATGCCGCGCTGCGGATCCACCAGCTGTTCGAAACTTTCCTGTCGCAGCAGCTTGCCGTTCACCACGCGGGCGGCGCCGATCTGGATGATTTCGTCGCCCTCGCCCGGGTTCAGGCCGGTGGTTTCGGTGTCGAACACGGTGTAGGCCAGTTCGGTCAGCGGACGGTCGGCCAGTTCGCGGCTCGATTCGGTGGCGCGGAACAGGTCGAAGTCGTAGTACTCGGGCCGGCTGCCCTGCGGCACGAAGGTCGCAACGTCGAGCTGTTCGCGTTCGCTGGCCAGCGGCAGCAGGAAGCGGAAGAAGGCGCGGTGGCGCACCCGTTCGCGTTCCAGCCAGAACTCGCCGCCGTGCCGCTCGACCACGTCGCGCACCGACAGCGGCGAGCGCTCGCCGCCGGCCGTCATCGCATCCATCTGCCAGCTCATGACGGTTTCGGTACTCATGGTCTGACCCTGCCAGATCAGGTCGAGGTGGGCGCGGTTGTCCTGCGGCGCGGCGGCCAGCCTGAGCATGACGACGCGGATGTCGTACTCGTCGGCCAGCCGCTCGGCCAGACAGGCCAGCGCCTGCAGCAGTGAAAAGCTGTCGACCTTGAGCCACAGCGTCGTGTCGATGTCGTCCAGTTGCACGCGCGGACCCTTCACCGCCTCGATGCGGCGCATTGCCGCCGACAGCAGATCGGCGCCCAGCATGTCCTCCAGCGGCCAGCGCGCCTTCAGACCGCGCGTCGCTTCGTCGGCCAGATCGCGGATGCGCTGGCTCATCGCACCGACCTCGTCGCGGATGACGCCGTGGAAGCGCTCGCGCATGGACGGCTCTAGGTCGGGGTAGTCCAGCATGTCGATCGCCGCCTGCATATTGGCGAGCGAGGCGCGACTGCCTTCGGTCAGCCCGAGCAGCAGGCGGTCGCGCACGGAATCCTCCTCGAAGTCGCGCGTGATGTTGTCCAGCATCAGCACGAAGCCGCTGATCGCACTGTCGCCGTCGTCGCCGCTGCGCACCGGCGTCATCTGCGCGCGCAGCAGCTGGCCGGCACGCGTGGTGGTGACGAACTGCGCCGACGGACTGGCCACCCCGCGCTGCATGCGCTGGCCGATGTTCTCCAGCGCGTGGGCCACCAGTTTGCGGTCGAACACGGTGTAGATCGAGCGGCCGAGGCCGATCAGTTCGGCGCCGTCGGCCAGGCGCGGCGCATCGGACAGCGCACGGAACTGCAGCCGCGCGCGGTTGTTGTAGAGCAGGATGCGACCGTCGAGATTGCACACGACGACCGACTGCGTCAGCTCCGACATCAGCGCGGCGAGCCGGCTGCGTTCCTGTTCGACGTTGCGGCTGGCGGCGCGCACCTGTTCGGCGATGTCGGCGCGCAGCCGCGCACGCTGCTCGACAAAGCCGGCGATGACGTCGGCCAGCGCACGATTCTCGGCGTCGCCCTGCGGCGTCAGCGTGCGTTCGGCATCGGTGCCGAGCACGATGCGCGCCTCGTCCACCAGCCGCGCCGGCGCGACGATGTAGCGGCGGTAGAGCTGGTTCAGCCCGGCCGCGGCCAGCATCAGCACGAACAGCAGCGTCATCAGCGCCAGCGGCATGCGCCCGCCGAGCAGGGCCAGCACGGTGTCGCGTTCGGCGGCGTCCAGCGTGGACAGCAGCAGCAGACAGGTCACCACCGCCCACAGCAGCAGCAGGCCGGCCAGCGCCGCCAGCACCTGCCAGAAGCGGCGGTCGGGACGGCGGTTCGGATTCATCCGAGCATCTCGCGCACCTTCTGCACCAGTTCCCGCGTGGAGAAGGGTTTGGTCATGTAGGCGTCGGCGCCGAGCGCGAGGCCCTTGGCGACGTCGGTGTCGCGCCCCTTGGCCGTCAGCATCAGGATGCGCACGCCGCGCAGCGCGTCGTCGGCGCGCACTTCCTGACACACTTCGAAGCCGCTCTTGCCGGGCATCATCACGTCGAGCAGTACCAGTTCGGGCTGCTGTTCGCGGATGGCGGCCAGCGCCTCGACGCCGTCGCGCGCCACGCTGACGTCGAAGCCTTCGCGCTTCATCAGGAATTCGAGAGAGACGAGGATGTTCGGCTCGTCGTCGGCAATCAGTATCTTGCTGCTCACTGGGGAGCTCCTCCTTGCTGTCCGCCCTGCACGGGGTTTGCGGTCGGATTGTCGGGTGCCTTCGGGCCCTCTTGTATCTGCCACGGTAGATGGAAGGCGAAGCAGGCGCCTTGGCCTGCATCAGATTCCAGCCACATTCTGCCGCCGAAGTGCTCGACGATCTGCCGGCTGATCGGCAGGCCGAGCCCGGTGCCCTGCGGCCGGTTCACCCCGTCGCCGCCCTGACGGAACTTCTCGAACACCAGCGCGTGCTCGGCCACCGGCACACCCGGACCGTTGTCGCGCACTTCGACCGTGATACCGCTCTCGTCGCTGCGCATGCGCACGTGGATGCGACCGCTGCCGCGCGGCACGAACTTGGCGGCGTTGGACAGCAGGTTCAGCAACACCTGGGTGAGTCGATCGGGGTCGGCCCGCAGCGTCGCCACGGCGGCTGGTGCCTCCAGCGTCACTTCGGCGCCGCGCTCGCGGAACACCTCGTGCGTCGTTTCGATCGCCTTCACCACCAGCGCCCGCAGATCGACGTCGGCGGTATGCCATTCGGCGTGGCCGGATTCGATCTTGGCCATGTCCAGCACCTGGTTCACCAGACGGCTCAGGCGCTCGGTCTCGGCCACCACGATGCCGAGGAAGTGCTGGCGCTGCGCGGTGTCCATCTGCGGGTCGTCCACCATCAGTTCGGACAGTGCGCGGATCGAGGTCAGCGGCGTGCGCAGTTCGTGCGTGACCGAGGACATGAAGTCGTCCTTCAACCGGTCCAGGCTCTTCAGCTGCTCGTTGGCGGCGCGCAGTTCGGCGGTAGCGCGCTCCAGCGACTGCGACTTCTCCTCCAGCGCATGCGAATACGCGCGAAGCTGCGACGCTTCGTCGAGGATGCGCATCACGTCGTCGAGGTCCAGCGCCTCTTCCTCCACCACCGACGCGACCATCACGCGCGCAGAGGCGCTGCCGATGGCGCCGGCGAGCTGGGTTTCGACGAACTGCACGAGGCGCGCATCCGGCTTGATCTCGTCCACGCCGGCCACGCCGCTGGCGGCGGCGTAGTCCTCGAACAGCTTCTGCGCGCGCGCCGCACCAAGAAAGCGCGCGACCAGCGGCAACAGGTCGGCCACCTGCGCGCGCCCGCGCCAGAACACCGGCCGGCTGCCTTCGGTCCGTTCGAACACATCGACGAACAGCAGCGCCTGGCTGGTTTCCGCCGCCGACGGCGTGCGCCACAGCGACACGCCGACATAGGCGCCGATATTGGCGAGAAGGCTCCAGAACAGCGAATGCGTCAGGTTGTCGAGGCCGGCCAGGCCGAACAGCTGTTCCGGCTTCAGCAGCTCGATGTCCCACGGACCGTGCGCGATGAACCCTGCATCCATCCAGCCGGACTTGGCGATGGACGGCAGCATCAGCGTCCATGCCCACAGCGCGAAACCGGCGGTCAGCCCGGCGAGCGCGCCGCCGCGAGTGCCGCCCTTCCAGTACATGCCACCGAGCGCGGCCGGCGCGAACTGCGCCACCGCGGCGAAGCTGATCAGGCCGATGCTCACCAGTGCGTAGGCCTCGCCGGCGACGTGGAAGTAGATGTAGCCGAGCAGCATGACGCCGACGATGGCTGCGCGCCGGATGCCGAGCAGGATGCCGGTGAGGTCACCGGCGGCGCGGGCGCCGAAGCGACGGGTGCGCAGCAGCAGCGGCATCACCAGGTCGTTGCACACCATGGTCGACACCGCGGTGGTTTCGACGATGACCATGCCGGTCGCCGCCGACAGCCCGCCGATGAAGGCGAACAGTGCGAGCGCGTGCCAGCCGCGGTCGAGCGGCAGCGACAGCACGAAGCTCTCCGCATTCATGTTGCCGGCGCCGAAGTGCAGCAGGCCGCCGAGCGCGATCGGCAGCACGAACACATTGATCAGCAGCAGGTAGAGCGGGAATACCCACACGGCGCGGCGCAGGTGGCGCTCGTTCACATTCTCGACCACCATCACCTGGAACTGGCGCGGCAGGAACACGACCGACAGCATCGACAGCACGGTCAGCGCGAACCACTGTTCGTAGGCGAAGGGGCGGCCCTGCTGCTCCAGACCGAGCAGCGGCGCGAGGTCCGGGTTGTCGAGTGCGCGCCCGAACAGGTCGGCCGGGCCGTCGAACAGCGACCAGCAGACGAAGCTGCCGACGGCGATGAAGGCGATCAGCTTCACCACCGATTCGAAGGCAATGGCCGCCACCATGCCCTCGTGACGTTCGGTGGTGTCGAGGTGGCGGGTACCGAACACCATGGTGAAACCGGCCAGCGCGAGCGCGACGTAGAGCGTGCTGTCGCGCCACCAGTCGGACGGGCTGCCGACCGCCTCGCCCGGCACCGTGGTCATCACCGCGTAGCCGCTTGCGATGGCCTTCAGCTGCAGCGCGATATACGGAACGATGCCGACCACGGTGATCAGCGTCACCAGTCCGGCCAACGTCGGGCTCTTGCCGTAGCGACTGGCAACGAAGTCGGCGATCGACGTGATGCGGTAGCTGCGCGCGATGCGGATCATCTTGCGCACCACCATCCAGGCCAGAATCATCGCCAGCGTCGGGCCGAGATAGATGGGCAGGAACCACACGCCTGAGGTCGACGCGCGGCCGACGCTGCCGAAATAGGTCCACGCGGTGCAATAGACCGCCATCGAGGCGGCATACACCCAAGCGTTGTCGATGACCGAGCGCCCCTGTTGCGCGCGGTGGTCGCCGTACCAGGCGACCGCGAACAGCAGCAGCAGGTAGGCGAAGGACGCACCGACCAGCAGCGGCGCAGACAGCACGGCTAGCGCTCCGTGCGCTCGATCACCAGCGCGAGCAGCGCGATCAGCGCACCCCACACCAGGAACAGCGCGGTCGGGAACAGCGGCAGGCCGAACAGCAGCGCGTGCCGGTCCCACAGTGCCAGCAGCGGGAAGTTGAACAGCAGCAGGGCCGCGGCGAACAGCCCGATCAGTCGCTGCGAACGGATCGGCGTGTTCATGGCAGAGCGGCTCAGACCGCCTTTTTGGTGCCGTTCATGTGTGCGTGCCGGCCCAGTGCGAAACTCGTGAAGAACTTGCACCAGATGGTCGTGCCAGCGATGGCGCTCCACTGTTCATAGCTCAGCGTGCCGGTGACGACGCCGCCGATGACGAACAGGATGACGATGCCGCCGATGCCGTTGATCGTCAGCTCATAGGGCGCCCAGCGGGCTGCGTCGGGCGGCGGTTCGCCGCGCTTGAGCGCGACCTCTGAAAAATCCCGCTTGACCAGGATGCGCCAGCAGCGGCGCAGCCAGAAGAAAGCGATCGGGAACAGCGCGAGAAAAAGTATCCACGTCATTGCGACGCCGATGTCGAACACCATGCTGTGTCTCCTCCCCCGCCTCTGCCGCGCGCAACGGCACGACGGGTGTATCAGTGAAAAGGCCCCGCCAGAACGGCTGGCAGGGCCTCTCATTAAACCACCGGCGCGGCGGCGCCGCGCCGGTTTGTGCTGCGAGTGGTCGGAACTCAGTGAGCGCCGTCCACCACCTTCGAACCGCGCGGGATGCGCACGGATTCGACCATGTGCTGGATGTGCTCCGGCGGCTCCTTGGTCACCTTGTCGACCAGGAAGGCGACGATGAAGTTCACCAGCGCACCGACCGCACCGAAGGCTTCCGGCGTGATGCCGAAGAAGGCATTCGCGCCACCGATCATGTCGACGAAGTCCGTGCCCTTGATGAAGAAGATGCCCTTGTGCGCGAACACATAGAACAGCGTGACCGCGAGACCCGCCAGCATGCCGGCGATGGCGCCTTCCTTGTTCATCTTCTTCGAGAAGATGCCCATCATGATGGCCGGGAACAGCGACGATGCCGCGATACCGAAGGCCAGCGCCACGGTACCTGCCGCGAAGCCCGGCGGATTCAGACCGAGATAGCCCGAAATCACGATGGCCACCGCCATGGCGATCTTGCCCGCCAGCAGTTCGCCCTTCTCACTGATGTTGGGATTGAACACGCCCTTGACCAGGTCATGCGACACGGCGGACGAAATCGCCATCAGCAGACCGGCAGCGGTCGACAGTGCGGCAGCCAGACCACCGGCAGCCACCAGCGCGATCACCCAGTTCGGCAGCAGCGCGATTTCCGGATTGGCCAGCACGATGATGTCGGCGTTCACCGTCAGCTCGTTGCCCTTCCAGCCGGCGGCTTCGGCCTTGGCCTTCGCCTGGTCGCTCTTGGTCTTGTCGTCGTAGTACTGGATGCGGCCGTCGCCGTTCTTGTCTTCCCACTTCAGAAGACCGGTCTTTTCCCAGCGCTTCATCCAGTCCGGACGGTCCTCGTTCTTGATGCTGGACTCGACGGCGTACAGGTCGCCATTGGTCTTCACCGCGGTATTGACCGTGCCGTGCAGGTTCATCTTGGCCATCGCGGCAACGGCCGGAGCGGTCGTGTAGAGGATGGCGATGAACACCAGCGCCCAGCCGGCCGACGAGCGTGCGTCCTTGACCGTCGGAACGGTGAAGAAGCGCATGATCACGTGCGGCAGACCGGCGGTACCGATCATCAGCGACAGGGTGTAGACGAACATGTTGAGCGTCGAGCCCGCTGTGGTCGTCGTGTATTGGCCGAAGCCCAGTTCGGTCACCACCTGGTCGAGCTTGGCCAGCAGCGACACGTCGGTGCCGCTCAGCGTGCTGCCCAGACCCAGTTGCGGGAGCGGGTTGCCGGTGAACTGCAGCGAGATGAAGATTGCCGGGATGGTGTAGGCCAGGATGAGCACGATGTACTGCGCCACCTGGGTGTAGGTGATGCCCTTCATGCCGCCGAACACCGCGTACAGGAACACGATGGCCTGGCCAACGTAGATACCGGTGTCGCTGGACACGTTCAGGAAGCGCGAGAACGCCACACCGACGCCGGTCATCTGACCGATGATGTAGGTGGTCGAGGCGGTCAACAGGCAGATCACGGCCACGGTCGAGGCCGACTTCGAGTAGAAGCGGTCGCCGATGAACTGCGGCACCGTGAACTTGCCGAACTTGCGCAGGTACGGCGCCAGCAGCATGGCCAGCAGCACGTATCCGCCGGTCCAGCCCATCAGGAAGAGGCCGCCGCCGTAACCCATGTTGGCGATCAGGCCGGCCATCGAGATGAAGGACGCAGCCGACATCCAGTCGGCGGCGGTTGCCATGCCGTTGGTGATCGGATGCACGCTGCCGCCGGCGGCGTAGAACTCGCTGGTCGAACCGGCACGCGCCCAGATGGCGATGCCGATGTAGAGCGCGAAGCTCAGACCGACAACGATGTAGATGGTTGTTTGAAGGTCCATGTGATCAATCCTCGTGAACGTCGAACTGGCGGTCGATGTCACCCATCTTTTTCGCGTAGTAGAAAATCAGCGCGATGAAGATGTAGATCGAACCCTGTTGGGCGAACCAGAAGCCGAGCGGGTAGCCGCCCAGGTGGATGCCGTTGAGTGCGTCAGCGAACAGGATGCCTGCGCCGAACGAGACTGCGAACCAGATGATCAGGATCCTGGTCAGCAGTCCCAGCGTGGCTTTCCAGTAGCCTTGGCTGTTACTGTCCATGGGTACTCCTCCTCCTGTGTTTATGAACAACCCGGTTTATCCAGCCTGCCGGATGGTGTCCGGCAGCCCCGCGCCCGGGCGCCTTGAGTGCAGCGTGGCGGATGCTAGGGAGCGAACCTTACGGCAAGCTTATAAATGCACCGCCCGCAGCCGCTTATTTTTTGTGCACCGCAACCTGCGAGCCGCGTCGGCGCTGGGTTCCGCGCCACCCCTCGAATACGCCGCGGAATACGCACGTCATCAAGGCAGCCCTCTTCCCCTCAGGCAGGCCGCTGTTATCGATGCGACGAGGCGACGGCGACCTTGCGGCCGCGAAGATGTCCGGCGTGCCGACGGAACGACCGCGCGCGCACTTGTCCGAAGTCATGTGCAGTGCAACAGGAACGCCGTAAGATTGGTCGCGTAAGGTTTCCCGTTCACCCGAAGTGCTTCCGGCAAGGCCATGACCGCATACATCCCTCCGCTCTACGGCAAGAAAGGCCTCGTCGTCGGTCTCGCCAACGATCGCAGCATTGCCTGGGGCTGCGCCCAGGCGGCGCACGCCCAGGGCGCCGATCTGGTGCTGTCCTGCCTCAATGACAAGGCGGCGCACTACGTTGCGCCGTTGGCCGACCGGATCGCGTCGCCGCTCTTTACCTGCGACGTGGAGAAGGACGGTGACCTGGAAGCATTGGTCGCCGCCACGATCGACCACCTCGGTCGCCTCGATTTCGTCATCCACTCGATCGCCTGGGCGCCGCTGCAGGACCTGCACGGCCGCGTGATCGACAGTTCGAGCGCCGGCTTCGCGCGGGCGATGGATATTTCCTGCCACAGCTTCGCCGCCCTGGCCCGCCTGTGCGCACCGCACATGGGCGCTGGCGGCAGCCTGGTCACGATGTCCTATCTCGGCGCCGACGAGGCGGTGCCGAACTACGGCCTGATGGGGCCGGTCAAGGCCGCGCTGGAATCCATGGTGCGCTACATGGCGATGGAACTCGGCCCGGCCGGTATCCGCGTGCATGCGGTGTCGCCCGGCCCGATCCTGACGCGCGCCGCCTCGGGCATCGCCGACTTCGACGAACTGATGGACAGCGCCGTGCGCAAGTCGCCGCTCGGCCGCCTGGTCACGCTGGAAGAAATCGCCGGGCTGACCACCTTCCTGTGTTCGGACGCCGCCTCCGGCATGACCGGGCAGACTCTCTACGTCGATGCCGGCTATCACGCCGTCGACTGAACCGCCATCCGACAGGGCTTCCGCATGGACACCGCACAGCACGACACGCCGCAACCCGAGTGGATCGAGAACATCACCTACGACGAACTGACGATAGGCCAGAGCGCGCGCCTGCTGCGCACGCTGACGCTGGCCGACATCCAGGCCTTCGCCGCGGTGTCCGGCGACACCAACCCGGCCCACATGAATCCGGAATACGCCGAGGAAACGCTGTTCCACGGCGTGATCGCGCACGGCATGTGGGGCGGCGCGCTGATTTCGGCGCTGCTCGGCACGCAGTTCCCCGGCCCCGGCACCATCTACCTCGAACAGGTGCTGCATTTCACCAAGCCGGTGCGCATCGGCGACACGCTGGCGGTGACCGCCACCGTGATCAGCAAGGACGACGCAAAGAAGCGGGTCGAGCTTGACTGCCAGGTGGTTAATCAGAAGGGTGACCGTGTGCTGCATGGCACCGCCCGCGTGCTGGCGCCGACGCAGAAGGTTCGGCTGGAGCATGTGCGCGCACCGCAGATCCGGCTTTTCGATCCGGAAGCGCGCTTCCGCGAACTGCTGGCGCTCGGCGACGGCATTCCGCCGGTGCGCTGCGGCGTGGTGCATCCCTGTGACGTCGAGTCGCTGAGCGGCGCGATGGACTCCGCCCGCCACGGCCTGATCATTCCGGTACTGATCGGGCCGGAGGCGCGCATCCGCCACATCGCGGCCGAAGCAGGCATCGACCTCAATGCCGCCGAGATCGTTGGCGTGCCGCACAGCCACGCGGCCGCCGACAAGGCCGCCGACATGGCGGCGGCGGGCGAGGTCGACATCCTGATGAAGGGCAGCCTGCACACCGACGAAATGATCCACGCCGTGCTGTCGCGCCCGGCGCTGCGCACCGGTCGCCGCATGTCGCATGTGTTCCGCTTCGATGTGCCGCTGTACAGCAAGCCGCTGCTGATCACCGACGCCGCACTGAACATCCGGCCGTCGCTGATCGAGAAGGTCGACATCGTGCAGAACGCGATCGACTTCGCGCGCATCCTCGGCGTGAAGCAGCCCAAGGTGGCCGTGCTGTCGGCGGTCGAAACAGTCAATCCGAACATCCCGTCGACGCTGGACGCCGCCGCGCTGTGCAAGATGGCCGACCGCGGCCAGATCACTGGCGGTCTGCTCGACGGTCCGCTGGCTTTCGACAACGCCATCTCCGCGCGCGCGGCGCAGGTGAAGCACATCCAGTCGCCGGTCGCCGGTGATGCCGACATCCTCGCGGTGCCGGATCTGGAGAGCGGCAACATGCTGGCCAAGCAGCTGGAATACCTCGGCGGCGCCAGCGGCTCGGGCCTGGTGCTCGGCGCCCGCGTGCCGATCGCGCTGACCAGCCGCGCCGACGGGCCGATGACCCGCGTCGCCTCAGCACTGCTGGCGCTGCTCGCCGCCCACAACGCGCGTCGCGACCATCCGCGCGAAGCGTGGTCGCAACACTGAGCGAGGCAAGCACGATGGCCATACTGTCGGTCAACGCCGGCTCGTCCACGCTGAAGTTCTCCATCCACCCGCTGCGCGACGGCGAGGTGCAGGCCAGCCTGCTCACCGGCAGCATCCAGGGTCTGGAGCCTGGCGGCACGCCGGACATGGGCTGGACGCTGAACGGTCAGCGCGACCGGCGTTCGCTTGAGGCCAGCGACGCGCCCTTCACCGCCGCGCTGGCCGGGCTGCGCGAGCTGCTGGACGGCGAAGCCGGCCTCCCGGCGATCGAAGCGGTGTCGCACCGTGTGGTTCATGGCGGGCGCGATTTCCGCGACAGCGTCGTCGTCACCGACGACATCCTGGCCCGGCTGAGCCGGCTCGATTCGCTGGCGCCGCTGCACCAGCCGCACAATGTCGCCGGCATCCGCGCTTTCCGTGAGGCCTTCCCGACGCTGCCGCAGATCGCCTGCTTCGATACCGCCTTCCACGCCGACCTGCCCGAGGTGGCCAGCCGCTTCGCGCTGCCGCGCGCACTGCACGACGACGGCGTGCGCCGCTACGGCTTTCACGGCCTGTCCTACCAGTACATCATGGGCACGCTGCAGCGGCACTCGCCACGCGCAAGCGGCCGCGTGCTGATGGCCCACCTCGGCAACGGTGCCAGTCTGTGCGCCGCCGTCGGCGGCCGCAGCCAGGCCACGACCATGGGCTTCTCTGCACTGGACGGTCTGATGATGGGCACACGCAGCGGCGCGCTCGATGCCGGCGTGCTGCTCTATCTGATGGAACAGGGCTGGGACCACGACCGGCTGCAGTCACTGCTGTACCGGCAGAGCGGCCTGCTCGGCGTGTCCGGCCTGTCGGCCGACATGCGCCGGCTGCGCGCCGACGGCGGCACGGCTTCGCGCGAGGCGGTCGAGCTGTTCACCTACCGCATCGTGCGGGAAGCGGGCGCGATGGCCGCCTGCATTGGCGGCCTCGACCTGATCGCCTTCAGCGGCGGCATCGGCGAACACGACGCGACGCTGCGCGCCGACGTGTGCGCCGCGCTCGCGTGGATGGGCGTACGCGTGGATGACGGACGCAACGCCGCGGCCACCGGCGACGCGGTAAGGCGCATCGACACCGGCGACGGCGGCATCGAAGTGTGGGTCGTGCCGACCGACGAAGGCCGCGTCGCCGCACAGGCGGCTGCGGCCCTGATCGCGGCGCGCTGACTCAAGAAAACGCTGGGCCGCTCCCGAGTTTTCTTGCCCCCCTCGGGGGGCCTGACGCGAAGCGGCAGGTCTGGGGGCGCTCAGCCGCGCTGGCGGAAGGTGACGTAATAGACGCCGGCCACCAGGATGCTGCCGCCGACGATGTTGCCCAGCGTGGCGGCTAGCAGGTTGGACAGCATGCCATCCACGGTGAGGCCGGACAGGTCGACACCCGCCGGCGCAACGCCGCCGGCATGCAGCAGCATGCCCATCGGGATGAAATACATATTGGCGATGCAGTGCTCGAAACCGGCGGCAACGAAGGCCGACACCGGAAAGACGATGGCCAGCACCTTGTCGGTCACGCTGCGCCCTGCGGTAGCGAGCCACACGGCGAGGCAGACCAGCGCGTTGCACAGGACGCCCTTCATGAACACGGTGGTGAAGGAACTGCCGGTCTTGCCGGCCGCCACCTTCACATAGGCTTCGGCCACCGCGCCGCCATTCATGTCGGTGTGGTGCGACAGCATCACCAGCGCCACCATGCCCAGCGCACCGACCGCGTTCGTCACGTAGACGATGGCCCAGTTGCGCGCCAGCAGGCTGAACGGAATGCGCCCCTCGGCCCAGGCCATGACCAGGAAATTGTTGCCGGTGAACAGTTCGGCGCCAGCCACCGCCACCAGTATCAGGCCGAGCGAGAAAGCCAGGCCGCCGAGCAGCCGGGTCAGCGCGAAGCCGAGCGAGGCGTCGCTGGCGACCAGCGTGAAATAGAGCGCGCCGAAGCTGATGAAGGCGCCGGCCAGGATGCCCAGCATGGCCATCGTGCGCAGCGGCAGATTGGCCTTGACGACGCCGATGTTCTCGACCTTTTCCGCGATCTCCTTCGGCGAGTACAGATCGATACCCAGATTGCTGGCCATGCGGATGCTCCTCTCTGTTGTTCTCTGTGCGTTCTGACCCGTCTCCTGCGGGCAGCCGACAGTGTAGGATGTGGTCCTTGCTGCCGGTAGAGCCGGCAGTCGTGGACAGCCCGTCTGTACCGCGAGCGGAACACCCTCCAGCCGAATCAGCCTGACGCACAGTGCGCGCGAACAACCTTCCGCGCCTGCGCCCCGCCGGACCACCCGTCACGGCCAAGCGTCGCCGGGGAATCGCAATACCGCGTGCGCACGCACCGGGATTCCTCGTCAGCCCAAGAACCTGACGGAGACAACCGAATGAAGAGCCGCCTCACCCTCACGCTCGACGACGCGAAGCAGATCGCTGCCGCCGCCGAGGCCGAAGCACTGAAACGCAACTGGCCGGTCACCATTGCCATCGTCGACGACGGCGGCAACCTGATGTGGCTGCAACGGCTCGACGGCGCACCGCCGATGAGCACCCAGATCGCCCCCGAGAAGGCCCGCACCTGCGCGCTGGCGCGCAAGCCGAGCAAGGCAATCGAGGACGTCGTGAACAGCGGCCGTCTGGCCGCGCTGCGCATGCCGGTACTGCCGCTGGAAGGCGGCGAAATGATCATTGTCGATGGGGAATGCGTCGGCGGCGTCGGCGTATCCGGCGTCAAGTCGAGCGAGGACGCCATCGTCGCCCGCGCCGGCATCGCCGCCATCGGCGCCAGCTGGGAAATTCCGCTCTGACCACCGGGCGCTGGCCCGCCGGCCCCACGGCCGGGCGTCAGCGCCCGAGCAGGCCCTTCAGCTTGTCGCCGACCTGCTGCTGGACCTTCTCCTTCGCCTTTTCCTGCAGCTTCTGCGTCTGTTCCTCAACCTTGGCGCGCGCGGCGTCCTTGACCAGATCGCCGAACTCGATCTTGTAGTCCAGGCTGGCGAACGGCCCGTACAGGCGCACCGGCACGGTGACGCCCCTGAGGTCGGCCGCCGCCTTGCCGTCCTGACCCTTGCTGGTTGCCGCAAGCGTCACCTTCGCAAGGTAGTCGAGACTGGACTTCGGCAGGTCGATGGTGCCGGCACCGGCCAGGCGCAGGAAGGGCGAGCTGGCCGTCAGATCGTCATTGCGTGCGATGCCGTCCTTGATGCGGAAGCTGGCGCTCATTTCCGAAAAATCGGTCTTTTCGGTCGTGTTCGCCTTCTGCGCCGCCGACGTGCCGCCGCCCAGCGCCGCCTTCGCCTCGCGCAGACTTTTCGCCAGATTGATGCCGCGGATGGCGCCATCGCGCAACTTCAGCGAGGCGCTGCCGTCGAGCGCCTTCTTCAGCGCACCGACCGTGCCGCCGGCCGTCACCAGATCGAGCGACACGTTGCCGCGGCCTTCCAGCAGGTCCTTGTCCGCCGCATCCTTGAGCAGCGGATGGATGTCGATGTCGGCCAGGGTCTGCTTCAGCGCAATGCGGTTGCCGTCGGCGTTCAGGCTCAGCGCGCCGCTGGCGGTGCCGCGGTAGAGCGCCGCCGACAGCGGTGCGACATCGACCTTGCCATTGGCCGCCTTCACGGTCAGCCGCACATTCGTCATCCGAACGCCGGACACCTGCAGTTCGCCCACCTTGACGCTGCCGCTGGCGTTGAGGTCGCGCAGCGCCGACAGGTCGACCGGCGTGTCGTCGGCATTGCCGGCCGGCTTGGCGTCCGCCTTCGCCGGCGGCAGGTAGCGGTCGACATCGAGGCGATCGATGTCGACATCGAAGTTCAGCGCCAGCGGATCGAACCGGGTGGCGCCGAGCTTCAGCTTGATCTGGCTGTCGTCGAGCCGGGTGGCGAGGTCGAGCGCCGCGATCTGCTTGCCGACGTCGGCCTGCAGCGCGCCCTTGACCGGCAGCTTCACCGTCTTCATCGGCAGCGCCGGGTGGGCGACATCGACGGTGCCGTCCAGCGCCGGCAGATCGATGGCCGGGCCATCGATGCGCACGTTCAGAGGCGTCTGCAGCGAGGCCTTGACGGTGGCGTCGTTCATGCGCGCATCGACGTTCAGCAGCAGACCGCTGGCGCTGACCGCCTCCGCGCTGCCCTCAAGCCCCTTGAACTGCAGCGCCAGATCCGCGGCGCGCGCCTTCGATTCGAGCCGCGCGCTGAAGCTGACATCGCCGCCGCGCAGTGTGCCGTCCGCCAGCTGAACCGCCGGCGCCGCAAGCTTGGCGCTCAGCGCCTCGCCATCGCGGGTCGCCACGGCGTCGAGCTGCAGCTTCTGCAGCTCCAGCTGTCCTTCGCCCGCCAGCGCGATGCGGGAAGCACCCAGCGTCGCCTTCAGCGCCTGCAGATCGAGCGCTTCGCCATCGACCCTCGCGCTCAGATCGTCGAGCGCATAGCGCTGGGCCGGCAGATCGTAATCGTAGGTGGCGGCCAGCACGATGCGGCTGTCGATGGCCGGTTGCGTGGACTTCAGGTGCGCCGCCAGATCGAGTTTTCCGCGCGCGGCATTGGCCAGCTTGCCGAGCGACAGTTCGATCTCTTCCAGCTGGTGCGCGGCACCCGAGGCCTCATCGCGGAAGGCCAGCGCGGAACGCGACAGTTTCAGTCCGGCGACGTCGAACCTGACCGGCGAACTGTCATCGCTGTCGTCGGACAGCAGGTCGCTGAAGTTGAAGCTGCCGTCCTTGTGCCGCGTGATCTGGATGTAGGCCCCTTCGATGCGGATTTCGTCCACCACCAGTGAGCCCGACAGCAGCGGCATCACCGCGACCGACACGCGTGCAGCGTCGACCTGTGCGAAACGTTCGGTATTGCTGTGCTCTGACAGCGTGGTGCGACCCAGACGTAGACCGAGATTGGGGTAGAAGGACAGGTCGACATCACCTTCGATGTCCAGCGTGCGCTGCTTCTGCTCCTGTACGACGCGCTTCAGTTCGTCCTTGAGCTTCGCCGCATCGAACGTGATGGCGACGTAGAGCACGACGGCGGCCAGCAGCGCTGCAATACCGCCCAGCGCGAATGCTGCGTATTTCAGTACTTTCATGCCTTCTCCATGCGAAACAGGCGGACCGGGGTCGCCGACCTCCGGCCACGCCGCGGCGCGCGCCGCCAGGCGGGCGCACTTCAGGACATGGCAGGCGAATCAGGTAACGACGAACCGCGGCGCGCGATGGCGACCGTTCAGGATGACAGCGCCCGAGCGGACACTCGATGAGCACGATGGTCCGCGAGCGTAACAGAGAAGCCTGCGCGCCGGCCGGGGCGCAGCGCACACAGTCGCCTGTGCTATCTTCGCGCTGGCTGCATACGTCAGACATCCCCACCGAAAGAGGAGAACCGCATGAGCTTCATGTCCGAATTCAAAGCCTTCGCCATGAAGGGCAATGTGGTCGACCTGGCGGTCGGCGTCATCATCGGCGCAGCCTTCGGCAAGATCGTCGATTCGGTGGTCGCGGACCTGATCATGCCCATCGTCGGCGCCCTGTTCGGCGGCCTCGATTTCAGTCAGTTCTTCATCGTGCTGAAGGACGTGCCGCCGGGCGTGCCGGAAACACTGGCCGAGCTGAAGAAAGCTGGCGTGCCGGTGTTCGCCTGGGGCAGCTTTCTCACCGTCGCACTGAATTTCGTCATCCTCGCCTTCATCATCTTCATCATGGTGAAGCAGATCAACCGGCTGAAGCGCGAGGAGCCCGCCGCGCCGGCGGCGCTGGCCGAGCCGCCGGAAGAGGTCGTGCTGCTGCGCCAGATCCGCGACTCGCTGCAGAAGTAACAGGCGGTCATCAAAAAGAAAAAAGGAGCCGCGAGGCTCCTTTTTTTCTTTGGTGCGCCTAGGGCTCAGGCAGCCGGCTGTTCTTCCGCCCGCTTGCCGTCGTCGGCGACGCGCTCCAGCCGATAACCGTAGTTGTAGGTGGAGGCGAGGCGGTAGCCATTCTCCGGCCGCAGCGCGAGCTTGGAGCGCACGCGCGACATGTGGGTGTCTACGGTGCGCGTCGGCACGTCGCCCTTGCGGCCCCACAGCGATTCAAGCAGGTGGCCGCGCGACACCAGGCGACCGACGTTGCGGAACAGGAAAACGGCCAGTTCGAACTCGCGCTCGGTCAGGTCTATCACCTCGCCGTTGAGGCGGGCGGTGTGCGAATTCATGTCGAACTGGTAGGGCGCGGCGTCGATCACCGGCTGATCGGCCGGCGGACGGCTGCGTCGCAGCACGGCTTCGATGCGGGTGAGCAGTTCCATGCGCCGGGCCGGCTTGACGATGTAGTCGTCGGCGCCGGCTGCCAGCGCGGTCACGATGTCGTTCTCGTCCTGCCGCGCGGTGACGAAGATGACCGGGGTCGTCAGCCCGCGCTCGTTGCGCAGCCAGCGCAGGACATCTGCGCCAGGCAGATCGGGCAGCTCCCAGTCGATCAGCAGCAGGTCGTAACTTTCCCGCACGGCTTCGCGCATCAGGTCGCGCGAGCGCATGAAGGTGTGGATGTCATGGCCGGCGGCACGCAGCCAGCTGCCAAGGATTTCGACCTGTACCGGGTCGTCTTCGAGCAATGCTATTCGGGCGGTCTGCACGGCGATTCTGTATCCGTAGGAAATAACCGGTTCAGAAAGCGTTCACGGCACGCGCAACGCGGACTGAAGGGTGACTGTGTAATTTCGTGACCTCCGGCCTGCAGGGCAGTATGCCCCAGTACGCGGGTCAGCGCATCCGTTCGCCATCGAACAGACTGTGCATCCAGTCCAGCCAGCGCCGCGCCGGCTCGCCCTCCGCCGGTGCCCAGGTCGCGAATTCCGCCTCGGTCAGCGCACGGTAGGGTCCGGCTTTCGCCTCGAACATGACAGAACCGGGTTCGAGTGCCACCAGACTGTGAAATTGACCGTGCGCGATATCGACACCGAAGCGCTCGCCATCGGGCGCCAGCACGCAGGTTTCCTGCACGGCACCGCTGTCGTCGAAAAGGATGCAGCCCAATCGACCCTTCACGCACAGGATGGTTTCATCCTTCAGCGGATCGAGATGTCGGTGGGGTCTGACATAGCTATCGGGTTCGATCGCATTGAGCAGGCGGTGCGCCGGATGATCGTCGTGTGGATGGAAGTTGCGGTTCATCCGCCGGCGCGGGCTGCGCTGCGCCTCGGCTACCACGGCGTCGAGCAGTGCCCGGTCGAGCCAGCGCGCGCTCATGCGACGGCCCTCCGGTCACTGCGTGACCACCTCCCCGAGGGAGGACGAGCGCCCTCTTCGGGCGGCCGGGCGAGGGCGCTCATAAACCGGCACTCATGCGTAGGCCACCGATACCGCGTCGGCCGGCAGCCAGTCGCGCAGACCGTCGAACAGCGCGTCGTCGAGCCTAACCCGCCACGGATCGCCGAAATCGAGCGGCGCGACGGCGTCGTCGCTGCGGTAGTGCAGGCGAACAGCGCAACCGCTTTCGGCGCGGAAAGGTTCGAGCAGACTGCGCAGCCGCGCGCAGGCGGCGTGCGCGCCGAGCGCGGCCACTTCGCCGTTCAGCTTCAGTTCGAGCCGGCGCGCGAAGCGGGCACGCGCCTCGCCGGCACTGAGCAGGCTGTCGGCCACCACGCGCATCGAATTCGAATATTCATCGAACTGCGCCCTACCCTCGACCACCAGCACCTCGTCCTCGCGCAGCTTGTTGCGCGAGGCTTCGTACAGTTCGTTGAACACCGACACCTCGATCTGCGCCGTGCCATCGTCGAGCGCCACGAAGGCCATCTTGCCGCGACGCGTCATCTGCACGCGCGAACTGACGACCAGGCCGGCGACCACGGTCGGGTCGCGCGACGATTCGAGTTGGGCCAGCTTGCGCCGGGCGAAGCGCGAGAATTCCTGCGCGTAGCTGTTGTACGGGTGGCCGGACAGATAGAAGCCGAGTGCCTGCTTTTCGTTGGCCAGTTTTTCGCGCTCGCTCCACGGCTTGACCTGCACATACTCCGGCGCGCGCGCGCCGGTGCCGCTTGGGGCGTCGTCGAACAGGCCGCCCTGGTGCGCGTTGGCCGCCGCCTGTTCGGCCGCTTCCATCGCCAGCGCGACGCTGCTCATCAGCGTGTTGCGGTCGTGCGGCGTGCCGGCGATGGTCGCGTCGAAGGCGCCGGCGCGGATCAGCGCCTCGATGGTGCGGCGGTTCACCATGCGACGGTCTACGCGCAGGCAGAAATCGAAAATGTCCTTGAACGGCCCGCCCGACTTGCGCGCTTCGAGGATGCAGTTCACCGCCTGTTCGCCGGTGCCCTTGACCGCGCCGAGGCCGTAGCGGATTTCGCTGCGCGACACCGGCACGAAGCGGTATTCAGACTCGTTGACGTCCGGCGGCAGGATGGTGAGCCGGTTCTTCTTCGCGTCGAGGTAGAAGATGTTCACCGTGTCGGTGTTGTCCATGTCGGACGACAGCGACGCGGCCATGAAGGCGGCGCAGTGGTGGGCCTTCAGCCAGGCGGTGTGGTAGGTGACGACGGCATAGGCGGCGGTGTGCGACTTGTTGAAGCCGTATTCCGCGAACTTGGTCATCAGGTCGAACAGCTGTTCGGCCAGTGCCGGGTCGTAGCCCTTCTCCTTCGCACCGGCGGCGATGGTTTCGCGGTGCTTGGCCATCTCCTCGGGCTTCTTCTTGCCCATGGCCCGGCGCAGCATGTCCGCGCCACCGAGCGTGTAGCCGCCGATGATCTGCGAAATCTGCATCACCTGTTCCTGGTACACGATGACGCCGTAGGTCGGCGACAGGCAGGCTTCCAGGTCCGGGTGAAAATAGTCGATCGCCTGCTGGCCCTTCTTGCGCAGGATGAAGTCATCCACCATGCCCGAGCCGAGCGGCCCCGGGCGGTAGAGGGCCAGCACGGCGATGATGTCTTCGAAGCGGTCGGGCGCGAGCTTGCCGAGCAGCTTCTTCATGCCTTCCGATTCAAGCTGGAAGATGGCGGTGGTATTGGCGTCCTTCAGGATCTGGTAGGCGGCCGGATCGGTGAAGGGCAGGCTCAGCAGGTCGGGCCGTTTGCCGGTCATGCGCTCGATGTAGTCGACCGCCAGCTCGATAATGGTCAGGTTGCGCAGGCCGAGAAAGTCGAACTTCACCAGGCCGATGGCTTCGACGTCGTCCTTGTCGAACTGGCTCACCGGCGAGGCGTCGTCGCCGTCCTGTTGGTAGAGCGGGCAGAAGTCGGTCAGCTTGCCCGGCGCGATCAGCACGCCGCCGGCGTGCATGCCGACACCGCGGGTGAGGCCTTCCAGCGGTTCGGCCAGGCGCAGCAGTTCGCGCACCTCCTCTTCCGCCTGTTCGCGCTCGGCCAGCTGCGGCGCCTGTTCGCGCGCCTCGGCCAGCGACAGCGGCTTGTTCTGCACCACCGGGATCAGCTTGGACAGCTGGTCGCAGAAGTTGTAGCCCATGTCGAGCACGCGGCCGACGTCGCGGATGACCGCGCGCGAGGCCATGGTGCCGTAGGTGGCGATCTGGCTCACCGCGTCGGCGCCGTACTTCTGGCGCACGTACTCGATCACCTTCCAGCGGTTGTCCTGGCAGAAGTCGACGTCGAAGTCGGGCATGGACACCCGCTCCGGATTCAGGAAGCGCTCGAACAGCAGCGCGTAGGCCAGCGGATCGAGATCGGTGATGCCGAGCGAATAGGCGACCAGCGAACCGGCGCCCGACCCCCGTCCGGGGCCGACCGGCACGCCGTTCTTCTTCGCCCAGTTGATGAAGTCGGCCACGATCAGGAAGTAGCCGGGGAAGCCCATCTGGATGATGGTGTCGCACTCGAACTTGAGCCGCGCCTCGTATTCCGGCCGCTTCTGTTCGCGCAGCGTCTCGTCCGGATAGAGCTGGGCCAGCCGCATTTCCAGGCCCGCCTTCGCCTCGGCGATCATGAACTCGTCGATGGTCATGCCGGGCGGCGTCGGGAACTGCGGCAGGTAGTTCTTGCCCAGGGTCAGCGTCAGATTGCAGCGGCGCGCCAGTTCGACCGCGTTGTGCAGCGCTTCCGGAATGTCGGCGAACAGCGCCGCCATTTCGGCCGAGGTCTTGAAGTACTGCTGCTCGGTGAAATCACGCGGCCGGCGCTTGTCGCTCAGTACATAACCCTGGGCAATGCAGACGCGCGCCTCGTGCGCCTTGAAGTCGTCCGGCGACATGAACTGCACCGGATGCGTGGCCACCACCGGAATGTCCATTTCGGACGCCAGCGCGCAGGCGTCGGCAATATAGGTTTCGGTGTTCGGGTGGCCGGCGCGCTGCAGTTCGATATGGAAGTCGCCATCGAACAGCCGCAGCCATTCGGCCGCCGCACGGCGTGCCGAATCCATATTGCCGGCCAGCAGCGCCATGCCGACGTCGCCCAGCATGCCGCCGGACAGCGCGATCAGGCCGGCCGTGCCCTCGCCGTCGCGCTCCAGCCACTCGCGGCGCAGCTCGGCGCGGCCGCGGTACTTGTTTTCCAGGTAGGCACGGGTGAGCAGCCGGCACAAGGTGCCGTAGCCCTCGCGGTTGCGCGCCAGCAGCAGCAGGCGATGCGGCTTGTCGCGCTCGGCGTCGTTGCTGACATAGACATCGACCGCGCAGATCGGCTTCACGCCCTTGCCGCGCGCCGCCTTGTACAGCTTGACCAGGCCGAACACGTTGGCGAGATCGGAAATGGCGATCGCCGGCATGCCGTCCTTCGCGGCGGCCTTGACCGCTGCATCGACGGTGACGATGCCATCGACCACCGAGTACTCGCTGTGGATGCGCAGGTGGACGAAAGGTGTGGGGGCCTCGGCGGCCGGGGAGAGGGTGGTGCTGTCGGAGCTCATCCCGCGATTTTACTCGGCCACGCCGAACGTAACGACTGCAGGGGTGACTGCGCTAGCATCGTCGCTTTCCGTCACCGCCGGACACCATGCGCCGCCACCTCCTGACCCTCGCGCTGCTCGCGCTCGCCCTGCCCGCCGCCGCACAGAAGGACCGCGACTGGCCCACCTTCGGCCTCGACCACGCCAACACGCGACTGGCCGACGTGCCGGCCATCACGCCGAAGACGGTGAAAAAGCTGTTGCCGAAGTGGATCTACCAGAGCGGCGTCGCCGCCACCTTCCAGGCGACGCCTATCGTCACCGGCGGCAGGATGTATGTGTCGCTGCCCGGTTCGCACGTGGTCGCGCTGGATGCGCGCAGCGGCGCCGAGCTGTGGCGCTATACGCACCGAAAGCGCACGGAGAAGCTGTGCTGCGGCCCGGCCAATCGCGGCGTCGCGGTGGACGACGGCCGCGTGTTCGTCGCCACTGTCGATGCCCGCCTGGTGGCGCTCGACGCGGCCACCGGCAAACCGGTCTGGGACATCGAACTGGCGCGGCCGGACGAAGCCATCACCGAAAGCGGCGAAGGCATCAAGGGCGAAGTCGGCGGCGGTTCAGGCGTCGGTGCGGCCGCGGCGCCGCTGGTGGTGGACGGCAAGGTGATCGTCGGCATCAACGGCGTCGGCTACGGCCTGCACATCGACGCCCAGGGACGCGCCGGCCAGCTGGCGGCGGTGGTGGGCATCGCCGGCAAGTACGGCGGCATCGGCTTCCTCGCCGCCTTCGACGCGAAGACCGGCAAGCGCGTGTGGCAGTTCGACACCGTGCGCAAACCTCAGGACGGCGGCTGGGAGGGCGATTTCGTCGAGCGCACCGCCGATGGCCTGCCGCTGAACCGCAATATCGCCGAGGAACGCGCCAATGCCGGCAAGTACGCCGACGCCTGGGAATACGGCGGCGGCTCGGTGTGGAACGCGCCGGCCTACGACGCGAAGACCGGCCTGCTCTACTTCGGCACTGGCAACCCGAGCCCGCAGATCAATGACAGCACTCGCCCGGGCGACAATCTCTATACCGCCTCGCTGGTCGCCATCGACGCGAAAACGGGCCGCCACGCCTGGCACTTCCAGCAGATTCCGCACGACAAGTGGGGCTACGACGTGGCCAGCCCGCCGCTGCTGTTCGAGCACCGCGAGGCGGACGGCCGCGTCGTGCCGGCGGTCGGCCAGGCGTCCAAGCTGGGCTGGTTCTACGTGCACGACCGGGCCAGCGGAGCCCTGCTCTACAAGTCCGACGCCTTCGTGCCGCAGGACAATCTGTTCGCCGCCGCCAGCCGCGAAGGCACACGCATCACACCGGGCGTGGCCGGCGGCGTGAACTGGTCACCGGCCGCGCTGGACACGCAGCGCGGTCTGGCCTTCGTCGCCGCCATGCACATGCCGATGCGCTACTGGATCAAGGAAAGTGCGGCCACCGCCGACAAGCCGGCGCAACGCTACGACAGCATGGAACCGGCGGACGAGGCGCAATGGGGCGTGCTGGCGGCGATCGACCTGAAGAAGCGCGGCCGGCTCAAGTGGACGGTGAAGACCGGTCAGCCGCTGATCGGCGGCGTGCTGGCGCTGAAGTCCGGCGTCGTGTTCACCGGCGAAGGCGACGGACATCTGTCGGCCTTCGACAGCCTCTCGGGCAAGCGGCTGTGGCGCTTCCAGACCGGCGCCGGCGTCAACGCGCCGCCGATCGCCTACGTGCTCGACGGCAAGCCCTACGTCGCGGTGGCCGCTGGCGGCAGCGCGATCTGGGGCTACCGCCAGGGCGACGCGGTCGTCGTGTTCGGGCTGCCCGACTGACCGCGCCGCGCAGGCTCAGGACGTCTTGAGCAGACGCCTGAGCGCCGGTGGATCAAGCCGCATCACGTACTCCAGCCCGTCGACCTCGTCGATGAAGGAGGCGATGCGGCGGAAACCGGTGCTGGCCAGCAGCGAGCACGAGGCGAGATTGTCCGGCCGCACCGAGGCGATGAAGCGCGGCACGCCCTGATCGAGATGTGTCCAGCGCAGCAGCGCGACCAGCGCCTCGCGCCCGTGACCGCGGCGGCGGTGCGGCGGATAGATGGTGTAGCCGGTCTCGACGCCATCCGGCGCATAGGGCAGCAGATATTCCGGCGCCGGCCGCGTGTGGAAGCCGGCGTGACCGATCATTTCACCGCTGTCGCGCAGGGCGATGGCGCGCACCGACCACGGCGCGTAGTCCGGGTCGGCTTGCAGGTCGGCCAGGCGCAGTGCCGCCAGATCGGCCTCGGCGAGCCAGTCCTCGGCCACCGTCAGACCGATCAGCGCCGACAGGTGCGGCACCCCGCAGCCGTCGGCCGACGCCTGCAGGAAATCCGCGCTCATCGGTCGCAGCAACAGTCTCGGGGTCAGGATATCCACGGTCGGGCAGCATCGGACGTTACGGGGCGAAGAAGATAGCCGGTCTGACGACGCCCTTCCAGCCCGACTGGAAATGGTGCATTGCGTTCACAAATTTTTCCCCTAAAGAAACTTTCTTGATCGTCGTCAACCCCTTCTCACTCCAGAACGAGGTCGATCATGAATCTGCACGCCCTGAGTCTGCGCACCAAGCTGCTGGCATCCACCGTCATCACCGTCCTGCTCTGCTTCTCGGTCACGCTGGGTGTGCTCGCCTGGCGCAGTCACCAGGCGGTGCTGGAACAGGGTCTGGCGCGCGCCGAAAGCGTGGCGGCCTCGGTCGCCCACGACGTCGGCGCCGATCTGGACGAAGCGATGGCGGTGTCGTCCACGCTGGCGCTGTCGCTCGAAGGCCTGCACGCCAAGGGCACGCCCGACCGCGACGCGGTCAGCCGTCTGCTGCGTCGCACGCTGGAAGGCCGCCCGGCATTGCTGGGCGTCTACACCGGCTGGGAAGCCAACACCTTCGACGGTCGCGACGCCGACTTTGCCAGCAGCCCCGGTCATGACGCCAGCGGCCGCTTCGTGCCCTACTGGAGCCGCAGCGGCGACAAGCTGTCGGTCGAACCGCTGGTCGATTACGACAAGCCGGGCGCCGGCGACTACTACCAGCAGCCGAAGAAGACCGGTCGCGCCTATCTCGCCGAACCGTACGAATACGTGGTCGGCGGCAAGAAAATGCTGATCACTTCGCTGGTCAAGCCGCTGGCCGTCAACGGGCGCTTCGCCGGCATCGCCGGCGTCGATATGGCGCTCGGCCAGCTGGCCGAGGATCTCGGTCGCATCAAGCCCTTCGACGTCGGTACCGTTGCGCTGTATGCGCCGTCCGGCCTCGTCGTCGCACACGCCGACGCCGCCCGCATCGGCAAACCGGCCGCCGATCTGCCGGCCGACGCACTGGCCGCACTGGGCGAAGGTCGCAGCCTGCAGTGGCGCGACGCCGCCGGCGTGCGTCATTTCCTGCAGCGCGTGTCGCTGAGCGACGGCGACGCCTGGTGGGGCAGCGTGGTGTCAGTGCCGGAAGACGTGATCACCGCATCGGCCAACGCACTGCGCAACACCGCCATCGTCATGGGCATCGTCAGCGTGCTGCTGACCGCCGGCGTGCTGTTCGCGCTGCTCGGCGCGATGACGCGGCCGCTGGAAACCCTGGCCGACGCGATGCAGGCGCTGGCCAGCGGTGAAGGCGACCTGACGCGCCGCCTGCCGGAGACCGGTAGCCGCGACGAGCTGGGTCGTGTCGCCACCTCGGTCAACGCCTTCCTCGGCAGCCTGCAGCGCATGTTCATCGAAGTGCGCGACCAGAGCCACACGCTGGTCGGCGGCATCCGCGAAGTGTCGGACGCCACCAGCCACATCGCCGGCAGCTCGCGCTCACTGGCCGGCACCACCGGCGACAACGCGGCAACGATCGAGGAAATCACCGTGTCGATCGGCCATATCGCCAGTCACGCCAATGACGCCAATGGCGTCATGCTGGACACGCACACCGCGTCGCAACGCAGCGGCGAGGCAGTGCGCGGCATGCAGACGCATATGCGCGACATCGCCGGCAGCATGGAAACGTTGGCCGGCTCGCTGACCGGCCTGGCCGAACGTTCGGTGCAGATCAACGGCATCGTGCAGGTGATCCGCGAGATCGCCGACCAGACAAATCTGCTCGCGCTCAACGCCGCGATCGAAGCCGCCCGCGCCGGCGAACAGGGCCGTGGCTTCGCCGTGGTGGCCGACGAGGTACGCAAGCTGGCCGAGCGCACCAGCAACGCCACCACCGAAATCCGCGACATGATCGCTGCCATGCACAGCGAAACCGACCGCGCGGTGGAGAGCATGAACAGCACGCGCGAGGCGGTCGAATCGGGCGTCGAACGCGCCGCCCGCGTGGCCGAGGAAATCGGCGGCATCGAAACCGGCATGCAGCGCGCCGCCGAACGGGTACGCGAGATCGCTGAAGCGACGCAGGAACAGTCGGCCGCCACCACCGCGCTGGCGCAGTCGGCGGAACAGGCGTCCGAAGTGGTGCAGAACACCGACGAGGCGATACAGCGCACCTCGGCCACGTTGTCGCAGATCGGCCGCGCCTCCGATCACCTGGGCGAACTGGTCGGGCGCTTCAAGCTGTAATCCACGGCGCGGGCGGGAAGATATCCCGCCCGGGTCGGCGCAGGACTACGCTGTCCTACGCCGGACACCCACAGCCCTCATGGCAGCGCACACCTAGGATGAGGACTCGGCGGCAAGTCGCCGCACTCATTACCGAGGAGACGTCATGAGCAATCGCACTGTCATCGAAGTCCTGAACACCCTGATCGAAACCTGCAAGGACGGCGAGTACGGCTTCAACGAATGCGCCGAACACGCCCAGGCCGGACAGCTCAAGGCGCTGTTCAGCAACCGCGCGCTGGAATGCCGTGCGGCCGCACTCGAACTTCAGCAGATCGTTGCCGCGTCCGGCGGCGAACCCGATACCAGCGGCACCGTGAGTGGCGCCCTGCATCGTGGCTGGGTGTCGCTGCGCAGCGCATTGCCAGGCGACGACAACGTCGCCATGCTGAACGAGGCCGAACGCGGCGAGGACAAAGCGCTGCAGCGCTACCGCGAAGCGCTGTTCCAGCCGCTGCCGTCCGACGTGCGCATCGTGGTGCAGCGCCAGCTGGCCGGTGTGCAGCGCAACCACGACCAGATCCGCATGCTGCGCGATCAGTACCGCGCCGTGGCCTGACCGGCCGCGTCCCCCGCAACGGGGACCGCCTGCGGGCGGTCCCGCTTACCACCTCTTCCATCCCCTTCCGCAGCAGTCAGCGCTTCAGCATCGACCGCGGCGTAGCGGTTCTCAACGCGACAGCATGGTCGCCAGCGCGATGACGACGAACACCAGCAGCCCTGTCCCGGCGATGGTGATGACGCTGACGCGCAACCTGAGCGCACCGATCTCGCCCACCAGTTGCGCGTTCTGTTCGGCCAGCGTGCGGATGAGCTGGGACGAGGCGAGCGCCTCCTTCTGCAACTCCGTCACCGCCTGTTCCAGCGCAGCGATGCGCACGTCGTCGCTGGCGCCGGGCGGCGCGACGACGGATGGCTCCTCACCCTTCTTCCGCTTCTTCGCGACACGCTCCCACAGCGCGTTGGCGCCCTGTACGACAGACGGTGCGGCGGCAATGACGTCGCCCCAGGGGACCGCCTTGACGGCGCCGAGCAGACTGATGGACATGGATGGACCTCGACGGATAGCTGGAGCGTCAGCCTACGTTCACCACTTCGCCAGATCAATGCCGAAGGTGAACATGACGCCGGCGGTGCCGAGCAGCGCCACCTGTGCATTGAAACGGTCGACCTGATAGCCGAGCGCCGGAATGACGGCGAAGGCAACGCCATTGTGGTTGAACGGAATCTTGTCCTCGTAACGGCCGGTGTAGCCGAGCAGTGCACCGGCGGTCACCTTCACATAGAGATTGGAGCTGATCGAATCCAGATCCCAGCGCTTGCCGGCGTAGTAGTACTCGGTCGGCTGGTCGAAGGAGTTGCGCAGGAAGGAGGCGCCGGCCAGCCACTGCGACGGCGCCATGTATTCGAGGCCGATCAGGCCGGGCGTGTTCTTGTGGTCCGGATCGTGGTCCCAGTGGTGAACGTAGGGACCGAGCTGCAGGCTCAGCACATGGTTGCCCTCGTCGGCGAAAGCCGGTGCGGCAACGATCAGACAGGCGCTGGCGAGCAGCGCGTACCGCGTATTTTTTTTCGATTGCACGATGCCTTGCCCTGGATGGAATATGAATGGGGCAGGCATGGTGCCGGTCATGTTCCCGCAAACGATGAACGCAATGTTGCCGGATGTTTCACCGCGCGTCGCGCCGACGGCCGATCCAGTGATCAACCGACAGCATGCCCGGTCCGAAGGCGAGCACCGCCAGCAGGCCGGCACCCCACCACAGGTGCGATTGCACCGCGGCCGGGCAGTCGAAGGCCCACAGCGCAGGGTATGCCAGCAGCGCCATCGCGTTCACCACGGTGAGGCCGAGCGCGGCGAAGCGTCCGGCCAGTCCGATGGCGAGCAGCGGCGGCAGCAGCAGTTCGCCGGCCGTACCGAGGAAAGCGGCCAGCGCCGGCGGCAGCAACGGCACCGAATACTCCTCGGTGAACAGGAAGAGCGTGGTGTCCCAGTCCTCGATCTTGGTCAGACCTGCCTTGAAGAAGATCGACGCAATGTAGAGCCGCAACGCGAGCAGCAGCAGTGGGCGCCCGAAATCGGCCAGACGTGCGAACGGCGCGGCAAAGTCGTAGAGGCGGATGACGGCATTCATGTGGGCTCTCCCTGAGCGTCGGGTGCGCGCAGCCAGCCACAGGCGATGGCCTGCGACACGGCGGCGGCGAGGTTGAATCGAAAGTCGCTTGCGCTGGCAGCAGCCCAGGCTTCGCCGAAGGGCATGTCATCGAGCACGGCCTGCCAGAGCGCATGCGTGGCCGGGTCCAGTGCACAGACGCGCACGCGGTAGCCGTCGCGCCAGACGGCAGCGCACTGCGGCCGGCCGAGATCGATGTCGAAGGTGTCGCCGGCGTCCGCCTGGTGCTGCAGCCAGATGTCGGCCACCGGCCAGCGGCTGGCCTGCAGCGCGAAACCCGGCGTCATGTGCAGGCGCAGGTCGGCCAGTGCCTCAGTCGCCAGTCCGGCGAACAGTTCGCCGCCGGCCGGCCGCACATCGGCGGCCATCGTCGCCTGGTGCACCAGCCATTCGAGGCGGGCGACGTCGGGCAGATAAGGCAGTTCGCGCACCGGTTCGAAATCATCGAGAAAGTCAGCGAAGCGCTCGCCGTAACGGTTCAGATCGCCGTCACGCGACGGCTGATCGTCGCGATAGCGGCGCGCCAGCGCGTCGAAATAGTCGTCGCCGGTGATCAGTCGGCAGACCGGATAGGCCAGCCGCAGCGCCGCCGTGACGTTGGCGATCGAGGTGGCGCGGTAGATTGACAGCAGCGCGAGATTGCGAACGTCGTTGCCCGCCAGCAGCGGCAGCGCATCGTGCTCGCCATCGACCGAAGACAGCGCGGCGCCGAAGCGGCGCTGGACTTCAAGCAGCGCGGGCACGAGGGTGCTCCGCATGATGGCCACCGATGAGGTCGGCCTGTGCCGCCTCGGCCAGCAGCACGTCGAGATCGGGCAGGTCGGTGTCCCACTCGATCAGCGCCGGCGCGATAACGCCGCGCGCCCGCACGTCGCGCAGCAGCGCCCATACGTCATCGCAGACGCGGCTGCCGTGGGTGTCGATCAGGCCGTGTTCGGTCACTGCGTGACCGGCCAGATGGATTTCGCCGACCGCGTTCATCGGCAGGCGGTCGAGCGCGTCCAGAGGGTCGCCGCCGAAGTTGCGCGCATTCACGTACAGATTGTTCAGATCGAGCAGCAGACCGCAGCCGGTCAGGCAGACCAGCTCGGCCAGGAAGTCGGCTTCGCTCATCGTGCTGTCACGGAACTGCACGTAGGCGGACAGGTTTTCGAGCAGCACCTGCCGCTTCAGCCTGTCCTGCAGCGCGGATACGCGGACGGCAACCAGCGCCAGCGCCTCGCTGGTGTAGGGAAAGGGCAGCAGGTCGTTGTAGTGACGGCCGTCGATGCGCCCCCAGCACAGGTGTTCCGACACCAGCGCCGGCTCGAAGCGATCCACCAGCGCGGCCAGCCGCTCGACGTGCGCATCGCCGCCGCCGTCGGCCGACGCCAGCGCCAGACCGACGCCGTGCAGGCTCAGCGGGTAGCACTCGCGCGCTCGCTGCAGCACCTGCAGCGCAGCGCCGCCGTCGTGAAAGAAGTTCTCGCTGTGCACTTCGACGAAGCCCAGCGGTGGGCGCTCTTCGAGCACACGTGCATAGTGCGGCTGGCGCAGGCCGATGCCGGTTGGGGAGGACATGATCATGATCGACTGCCGGCGCGGCGGGCGCGCCGGCTGCGCTCCGATTACTTGCCCGGCGCCATCGTCTTGCCGCCCATCTTCTCGCAGGTGCCGGCGGCGACGAACTTCCATTCGTTCGGGTCGTTGTCCATCTTGGCCTGTCCGGCGCAGCTGTGGCTGCCGTTGGCCGACGCGCAATCGTTGGCGCCCTTCTTGGCGACGCCGTAGCACTTCTCCTTGCCCTTGTCATCGGCGGCGAAAGCCGGGTTGGCGACCACGCCCAGTGCGAGGACGGAAGCGAGTGCGGCATGCAGTGCGACGGATTTGCTCATTGATGTACTCCTCTGAAGTGACAGGCTTTAAGCCGCCTGAATGGCTTTGCACGGCAGTAGACCTGCGGCCGGCGACAACCTTACCGCCGCCGTCGTGAAATATTTCGCGGTGCGCTCACCACAGCCAGGCAGCACCGCGCACGCCCGACGAATCGCCGTGCAGCGGCGGCCGCAGACGGGTGACGAAGCGGTCGGAAAACACATGCGGCACCCACATCCGCGGCACCTGTTCGTACAGCCGCCCGATCGAGGACAGGCCACCGCCCAGCACAATCACGTCCGGATCGAGCAGATTGATGAGACCCGCCAGCGCCCTCGCCAGCCGCGCTTCGTAGCGCTGCAGCGTCGCCTCGCAGGCGGCGTCGCCGTCTGCCGCGCGGGCGACGATGTTCTCCGGCGTTGCCGTGTCGCCGCTGATCCGCAGATGATCGGCCGCCAGCGCCGGACCGGACAACCAGGTTTCGACGCAACCGTGGCGGCCGCAATAGCAGGCCGGCGCCAGACCACCGGTGTCGTCGCCCGGCGGCAGCGGGTTGTGCCCCCACTCGCCGGCCACGCCATTGGCACCCTGCAGCACGCGACCGTGGACCACGACGCCGCCCCCGACGCCGGTACCGAGGATGACGCCGAACACGACGTCGGCACCACGGCCAGCGCCATCGACCGCCTCGGACAGCGCGAAACAGTTGGCGTCGTTCGCCAGCCGCACCTCACGACCGAGCGCCGCTTCGACGTCCTGCTTCAGCGGCTGGCCGTTGAGACAGGTCGAATTGGCGTTGCGCATGCGGCCGTCGACTGGCGACTGCGAACCCGGTGTGCCGATGCCGACGCTGGCGCGCACGCCCAGTTCGCGCTCGGCCTGCGTCACCATCCCGGCTATCAGCGCCACCGTCGCCGCGTAGTCGCCGGCAGGTGTGGGCGCGCGCCGGCGCAGGCACACGGCGCCGTCATCGTCGATGGCGATCAGCTCGGTCTTGGTACCGCCGAGATCGACGCCTATGCGCATGGCGCCGCCACCGCTTTCCGCGCGACAATCGCGTTCGCCTTCAACAGGATTCCCGCTCTCATGATCATCACTTTCAAGTCACGTGCAACCGCCGACACCCTCATGTTCGGCGACAACGCAAAGCAGCTGCTGTCGCTGATGGGCAAGTCATTCGACACCAAGGGCATTATCACGCTGGAGCAGCTGCCGGCCGCGATCGATGCGCTGAAACAGGCCGCCGCCGCGAGCCGGGACGCCGAGCGCGCCCAGCCGCAGGACGACGACGGCGCCGACGAAAAGCCGCCGGCCATGGTGATGCCGGTGTCGCTGGCGCAACGCGCCGCACCGCTGATCGAACAGCTCGAACGTTCGCTGAAGGCGAAACAGCCGGTGATCTGGGAAAGCTGAGGACACTCAAGGCGCGGCGGCGCCGGTCGTTGATGTGTGCGATACCGACTGTTCACCCGACGACACCCTCAGCACATCATGCCGACCACCACAGCCCCCCCGGTACTCGACGACGCACGATTGGCCGAATTGCAGGACATGCTCGGACCAGTCATCGGCGAAGTACTGCGTGCCTGGCTGAACGACACGCCGCGCACGCTGCAGACCGTGCGCCGGGCAATGCACGACGGCGAACTCGGTAACGCCATCTGCGCCGCGCATGCGCTGAAAGGCAGTTGCAGCAATGTGGGTGCGGCCAGCCTGTCGGCGAGCGCCCAGGCGCTGGAATGCGCGCTGCGAGAGGGCGGCGCCGATTGCAGCGCAGCAACGATCGCACTGGCGCAGCTCGACAGCGAGTACGACAATGCGGCCCGTCTCATCACCGCCCGTTTCCGCCTATGACCGAAATGCTGTCGGCTGCATCGCTCGACGAGGATGTCGCCCCCGTTCCGCCCACCATGCCGATGGACTCCGAGTGCTGCGAATCCGGTTGCGAGCGCTGCGTATGGACCGTCTATCAGGAAGAAAAGCTGGAGTACGAACGCCGCTACGCAGCCTGGCTGCAGCGGCATCCGGAAGAACGCCCGCGCCTTTAAGCGGCGCGGGCGCAGGTTGGATCAGCCCTGCGGCGACCCGATGGTGGTCTTGTTGATGAATACCGCCCGGTCGATCGGCACCACCCAGACCAGACCGTCGCCGGTCTGGCCGGTGCAGGCAATGCTGATGATGCGACGCACGATGTCGTCGACCTTCTCGTCGGGCGCGACGATTTCGATGCGCACCTTGGCGGAGTAGTCCGTCAGCTCCTCCTTGATGTTGTGCGGCGTGTGTTCGCTCGGCGCACCGAAGCCCTCGACCTTGCTCACCGTCATGCCCGGAAAGCCCGGCATTTCACGCAATACGGTGCGCAGTTTCGGCAGCTTGTTCGGCCGGATGATGGCGCGAATTTCCTTCATGTCGTCTCTCCGTCTTCGATGTTCGCTCAAGCTTCAAACGGCTTGTCGTCGAACCAGGTGTACAGCGCCGGTACCACCACCAGCGTAAGCAGCGTGCAGGTGATCAGACCGCCGATCACCACGATGGCCAGCGGACGCTGGACTTCGGAGCCGGGACCGGTGGCGAACAGGAAGGGCACCAGGCCAAGCAGTGCAACGGTGGCCGTCATCATGACCGGCCGGAAGCGCATCTTGGCGCCCTGCACCACCGCCTGCATCAGCTCCATGCCCTCGTTGCGCAGACCGCGGATGTAGGACACCAGTACCACGCCGTTCAGCGTCGCGATACCCCACAGCGCGATGAAGCCCACCGACGCCGGCACCGACAGGTACTCGCCGCTGACGAACAGGCCGATCACGCCGCCGATCGAGGCAAAGGGCAGCACGGTGATGATGAGGGTGGCGAAACGCAAGGACCCGAACAGCAGGAAGAGCAGGAAGAAGATGGCCGCCACGGTGATCGGCACGATGACCGACAGGTGGCCGAGCGCGCGTTCCATGTTCTGGAACTGGCCGCCCCATTCGAAGTAGTAGGCCTCCGGCAGCTGCACCTGGTCCTTCACCTTCTGCTGCAGTTCGGCCACGAAACCGCCGAGGTCGCGGTTGGCCACGTTGATGCCGATGACAATGCGGCGCTTGCCGGTTTCGCGCGAAATCTGCGCCGGGCCATCGCGTACGTCGATGGTCGCCAGGCTGGACAGCGGGATGGCTGCGCCCTCCGGCGTCGGCACCAGCATGTTGCGGATGGCCTCGATGTTGTCGCGGAAGCGCTCCGGCAGACGCACCACCGCGGCAAAACGCCGCTCGCCCTCGAACACGTCGGTCACGTGACGGCCGCCGATGGCCGCTTCGATCAGGTCGTTCACGTCGCCCACATTGAGGCCGTAGCGAGCGATGGTCGGGCGGTCGATCTCGACCGTCAGATACTGCTGGCCGGTCACGCGTTCGATCTTGATTTCGCTCGCGCCCTGCACACCGCGCGCCACGCGCGCGATCTCGTCAGCCTTCGACTTCAGCAGGTCGAGGTCGTCACCGAAAATCTTCACCGCGACGTCGGCGCGTACGCCGGTCACCATCTCGTCCACGCGGTCGGAAATCGGCTGCGCCATGATGATGTTCACCCCGGGCAGCGCCTTCAGCTTCTCGCGGATCTGCTCCTGGATGGTTTCCTGCGTCCAGCCCTCTGGCCACTCGTCACGCGGCTTCAGCGACACGATGGGCGTCGACTCGTTCTGCGACTGCGGATCGGCCGGCGACTCGCCGCGACCGACACCGGACACCGCGGACTTCACACCCGGCACTTCCATCACCAGGCGCATCGCCTCGCGCTCCATGCGCAGCGATTCCTGCAGCGAAATGTTGGGCACGCGGTCCATCGCCGGCACCACCGAACCTTCCTTCATTTCCGGAATGAAGGCGGTACCGAGGAAGGGCAGCAGCAGGATTGCGCCGATGAAGGCCGCCACTGCCAGCGACACCGTCTTCTTGCTGTTGGCGACCGCCCACTCGAGCATCGGCACATACGGCTTCTTCATCATGCGGATGAGCCAGGTGTCGTGATCGGCACCGCCCTTGAGCAGATAGCTGGACAGCACCGGCGTCAGCGTCAGCGACAGCACCAGCGACACGAACAGCGCGATGGCGATGGTATAGGCCAGCGGCGCGAACATCTTGCCTTCCATGCCCTGCAGCGTCATCAGCGGCAGGAACACCAGAATGATGATGCCGATGCCGAAGATGACCGGTGTCGCCACCTCCATCACCGCCGACAGGATGACGCGGATGCGGCTTTCGCCTTCCTCCTTCGCGTGGCCGAGGCGCTCGAAGGCGTTCTCGACCACCACCACCGAACCGTCCACCATCAGACCGATGGCGATGGCCAGACCGCCCAGCGACATCAGGTTGGCCGACAGCCCGAGCTGGTTCATCGCCATGAAGGTGACCAGCGGCGTCACCACCAGCGTGGCGATCACGATGACCGACGAACGCAGGTCGCCGAGGAAGAGGTAGAGCACGATGACGACGAAGATGACACCTTCGATCAGCACCTTGATCACCGTGGCCAGCGCCGCATCGACCAGTTCCGAGCGGTCGTAGTAGGGCTCGATCTTCAGGCCGCCGGGCAGCATGTTGTTGTCGTTGATGTCGGCCACCTTCTTCTTGATGTCCGACACCACGGCCTTGGCGTTGCCGCCGGCCATCATCATGACGACGCCGCCGACCGCTTCGGTGGTGCCGTTCTTCACCACCGCGCCGACGCGTACCGCGTGACCGAAGGCCACCTCGGCGACGTCGCGGATGAACACCGGCGTACCGTTGATCTCCTTGACGACGATGAGGCGGATGTCGTCCAGATCCTTCACCAGACCAACGCCGCGGATCAGGTACTGCTCCGCGTTCTGCGGCAGCACGCCGCCACCGGCATTGGCGTTGTTGCGCGCCAGGGCCTCGTACACGTCCTTGACCGTGAGCTGGTAGTGACGCAGACGATCCGGATTGACCAGCACCTTGTACTGCTTCTGGTAGCCGCCCTGCGAGTTGATTTCCGCCACGCCGCGCGTCGAGCGCAGCAGCGGACGCACCACCCAGTCCTGGATGGTGCGGCGCTCGGTCAGTTCGGCCTGCGTCAGCTCGCGCTCGCCGTCGTCCGGACGCACCAGCGTGTACTGATAGACCTCGCCCAGACCGGTGGACACCGGGCCGAGCACCGGCACCACGCCGGACGGCATGCGGTCACGCACTTCGAGCAGCCGTTCCATCACCAGCTGGCGCGCGAAATAGACGTCGGTCTTGTCGGTGAACACGAGCGTGATCAGCGACAGGCCCGGCTTGTTCAGCGAGCGCATTTCGGTCAGGCCGGGCAGACCGGTCATGCCGATTTCGATCGGCACGGTGATGAAGCGCTCGACCTCCTCCGGCGAACGGCCGGTGGCGTCGGTGGCGATCTGCACCTGCACGTTGGTCACGTCGGGGAAGGCATCCACCGACAGCTTGCGCGCCGCGTCGAGGCCGAAGGCCAGCAGACACAGCGCGACGACGACGATGACGAGGCGCTGTTTGAGCGCCCCGCGCACGAGGGATTCAATCATGGCGTCTCCAGTTCATCCGTTCAGCGTTGGCGCGAAGTCGTGCGGTTCTCATTCGAGTTCCTTGCGCTTGCGCTCGTTGTTCAGATGAAAGGCGCCCTCGGTCACCACCTTCGTGCCTTCGGCCACGCCGCCCAGCACCGGCCGCATGGTGCCGATCGCCGGGCCGAGCGCGACTTCGGTCAGCTTGAACTGCTGCGGACCGACCTCAACGAACAGATAGTCCTTGTTGTTCTCGCGCACGATGGCGGTGTCGGGCACGACCAGACGCGCGGTCGGCCGTCCCTGGATCAGCACCGTCGCCAGCATCGCCGGCTTCAGCGAACGGTCGCTGTTGTCCAGCTCGCTGCGCACCATGATGGTCCGCGTCATCGGATTGACGGTGTCGGCGATGAAGATGAGCTTGGCCGTCAGCTGCTGGCCGAGCGCCGGGATCTCGACCTGGATGGTCTGGCCCGGCCGCACCGCAGCGGCCTGCTGTTCAGGCACTTCCGCCTCGACCCAGACGCGCGACAGGTCGGCCACCGTGAACATGACCTCGCTCGGCTGCACCACCTGACCCTGGGCGACCAGGCGTTCGACCACGGTGCCGGCCATCGTCGCCACCACCGGCGACACCGAATTGATGGCCCCGGTCGACGTGAGCTTCTCCAGCGACTTCGACGACACGCCGAGCACGCGCAACTGGTCGGCGGCGGCGCGCATTTCGGCGCGCGAAATCGACAGTTCGCTCTCGCGGCGCTGCAGTTCGGCGCTGCCGATCACGTCGGCGGCGAACAGCTGCTGCGCGCGCTCGACATTGCGTTCGTTCAGCTGCGCCTGCGCACGCGCCTTCATGTAGGCGAGCTGGGCGGCACCCAGCTCGGTGCTGTTGAGCACCGCCAGCGTGTCGCCCACCTTCACCTGCTGGCCCAGCATGGCGGTCAGTTCGGTCACCCGGCCGGTCACCGTGGCGCCGATGCGGGTCACGCGCTGTTCGTCGAAATCGACCTGGCCGGCCACGCGCAGCGTGTCCGACAGCTCCATGCGGCTGACCGTGCCGAGCTTGATGATGTTGCCGAGGTTGTCACCGGCCTGGACCAGATTGGGGTCGACCGGCGCCGCGGCGGCCGTCGGTGCCGCGGTATCGGATTCTTCGGAGCAGGCGCCGAGCAGAAGGGAAGCGCCGAGCAGTCCGGCGCACAGCAGGGGACGTTGGATAAGTTTCATGACGGATCGGAATGTGGATGAATTCGTTGTGCGTGAGCCGGATCAGCGCAGGGCGCCAAGGCGTTCGATTTCGGCGACGGCATTGATCAGTTCGTAGCGGGCGCTGATCAGCTCGTTGCGGACGGCGCGGAAGGTGCGCTGCGCATCCAGCACTTCGAGGATGCCGCGCTCGCCGAACTTGTAAGCCGCCTCGGCCACCTTCAGCGCCGCCTCGGCCTGGCGCACGATGCCGCTCTCCAGTGCCGACACCTGGGTGCGCGACAGGTCGTACTGCCGGTAGGCGGCGTCAAGCTGCTGCTGCAGTTCGAACATGCGCCCTTCGAGTGCCATCCGATTGCGTTCGCCGATCGCGCTGGCCTGGGCGATCTGTCCCTGGCGGCGGTCGAACAGCGGAATGCTGACGGCGACGCCGATGCGGTTGGCTTCGTATTCCGGATCCTGATCACGACCGAGCTTGAACGACAGCTCCGGCATGCGGCGCAGTTTCTCCAGTTCGATCTGTTCCTTCGCGCGCTCGATCTCGGCGCGCAGACGGGCGATCTCCGGATTGCGCGTCAGCATGTCCTCGCGCAGCTTTTCCAGCGGCGGCAGCTCGACGTCGTTCACCAGGTCGCCCTGCAGTTCGTAGTCGAGCGGCAGCACGCCGCCGACCAGTCCGCGCAGCCGCGCCTTGGACTGCGCAATGCGCAGCTCAGCCGCGTCGGCGTTCTTCTGCGCGCTCAGCAGTTCGGTATCGGCGCGGATCAGTTCGTAGCGCGGTGCTTCCCCGGTATTGACCCGCACCTCGACACGGTTGCGGATGGCCTTGGCCAGTTCGAGGTCCTCGCGAGCGGCGCCCAGTTCGCGCTCGTGGCGAATGACTGCATAGAAGCTCTGCTTGAGGCGGGTCAGCAGATCCACCTCGTATGCCTGGGCACCCGACATGGCCGACGAGATGCCCGCTTCGGCCACGCGCAGGCGGGCGTCGCGCTGCGACGGGTAGTCGAAGCGCTGCGACAGCGTGATCGAACCGAGCGAACCCGGCGCCAGATTGGGACCGCGCGAATTGCGGTCACCGCCCATCACTTCGAGTTCCGGATTCGGATAGGCGCGGGCGGTCAAGGTGTCGGCGCGGCTGACATCGACGTCGGCACGTGCGGCGCCGAGCGATGCGTTGGACTGCAGGGCCAGCGTCTGCAGCTGGCCCAGGGTGTAGCGCTCGGCGGCCCCTGCCGCGTGCGCACACAGGCCGAGGGCGGCCAGAAGGGCGATGGCTTTTGTTTTCATGAGTCTGATGCCCTGACGGGAACGATGAAACAGGCGAACACGCCTGCGCGCACGGCATGCCGCGCAGGTCGTGAAGAAACGGATATGGACGGCGCCCGCGATGACGGGCGGCCGCGCCTCAGCCCAGCCTGGGCGGGCGCAACGGAACCCGGTCGGGCTCGGGGTCCTGCAGGACGAGGGCAGAGGCGATCTGTTCGGGGCGCGCCTGACCGCGCGCGCGCTGCGGCACTTCGGCGACGAAGGGGTCCGGCGGATCGCCCGCCAGGTCCAGACGGTGCATCAGCGCACCGTAGGCATCGGTCGGGGTCGCGTCGGGAAATTCGAAAGACGCACAGCTCACGCACTGTTCCGGTGCATCGGCGAGCGCACGCTGCCCGGCCCATAGGGCAGACAGCGCAAACAGCAGGACACCGATCAACAGGAAGGCTCTGGCGGAACTCATGAGGCGTTCGGACGCGCGGCACAGAATTTAAGTTCCCTTTCATGAAACCACTGTTTCAACTCGCGGTGCAACATGAAACATCACGAAGCAGCTTCCATGCCGGTGGCCGCCCCTGCTTTGGTAGACTGCGCACGCTGTTCTGACCACCGGTAACTTTCATGCTCAAGCTGTTGCGCTGCACCGCGCTTCTCGTGTCCGCCGCACTTCCGTTCGCCGCTTCCGCCGACCTGATCCCGCCACCCCAGCCCGACGCCAAGGCCTGGCTGCTGATCGACCACGAATCGGGCGCCGTGCTGGCGCAGTCGCGCCCGGACGACAAGGTCGAACCAGCGTCGCTGACCAAGCTGATGACCGCCTACCTGACCTTCAAGTCGCTCAAGAGCGGGCAGTTGAAGCCCAACCAGGCGGTGCCGGTCAGCGTCGCCGCGTGGAAGACCGGCGGCTCCAAGATGTTCATCGCTCCGGACAAGCCGGTCACCGTCGACGAACTGATCCGCGGCATGATCATCCAGTCCGGCAATGACGCCTGCGTTGCACTGGCCGAGGCGATCGCCGGTTCGGAAGCCGCCTTCGCCCAGATGATGAATGCCGAGGCGAAGCGGCTGGGCATGTCGGGCACGCAGTTCCGTAACTCGACCGGCCTGACCGAGGACGGCCACTACACGACGGCACGCGATCTGGCCATCCTGGCGCGCGCGCTGATCCACGACTTCCCCGAGTACTACCCGCTGTACTCGACGCTGGACTACACCTACAACGGTATCAAGCAAGGCAACCGCAACCGCCTGCTGACGATGGACCGCAGCGTGGACGGCATGAAGACCGGCCACACCGATGCGGCCGGCTGGTGCCTGGTGTCGTCGGCCAAGCGCGAAGACCGCCGCGTCGTGTCGGTACTGCTCGGCGCGCCGAACGAAAAAGGCCGCATTGAATCGTCGGCCACACTGCTGAACTACGGCTTCAACGCCTGGGAGAACGCCCGTCTCGCCAGCGCCGAGGAAGTGCTGGCCACGCCTGCCGTCTACAAGGGCGCGGCCGCCAGCGTGCAGGTCGGCGCCGCCGAGGACGCGGTGGTCACCGTGCCGCGCGGCCAGGCCGGCAAGGTGACGCGGGAGATCGTCATCACCACGCCGGTGATCGCGCCAATCGCCGTCGGCCAGCAGCTCGGTACGCTGAAGGTGGCGATCGACGGCAAGCCGGCCGGCGAATATCCGCTGGTGGCCAAGGTCGCTATCGACGAAGGCGGTTTCTTCCGCCGCATCTGGGACACGATCCGGCTCTGGCTGGGTCTCTGAGGAAAAGGCCCCCACGGGGACTGCGTCATCCGCGGTCGGCTTTGCACAGCCGACCGGTTACGCGGGCAGCGAGCGGTGCTCGCTGAAATCCCCGCTCCACCCCTTGGGGTGGCCCGGCGGGTGGCGCGTGGCGCACTGGAAAACTGAAATGATGCACGCCAAGGACGAATCACATGGCCGCCGATCAACGTAAGGACACGCTGCTCGAGTTTCCGTGCGACTTCCCGCTCAAGATCATGGGCGAGCGCCACGACGATTTCGCCCAGGTGGTGGTCGAGGTGGTGCTGCGCCACGCGCCCGACTTCGATCCGGCGACGCTGGGCATGCGCCCGTCGTCCGGTGGCCGCTACATCGGTCTGACCGCGACGATACGGGCGACCTCGAAGGATCAGCTCGACGCGCTGTACAGCGAGCTGAGCGGCCATCCGATGGTGAAAGTCGTCCTGTGACCGCACTCGTCCGCGCGCTCGGCCGGGTGGACTACACGCCGGTCTGGCAGGACATGCAGGCCTTCACGGCGGCGCGCGGCGCCGACACGGCGGACGAGTTCTGGCAGGTCGAGCATCCGCCGGTATTCACGCTGGGCCTGGCCGGCAAGCGCGAACACCTGCTGCGCGACGTCGGCGTGCCGGTGGTCGACAGCGACCGCGGCGGCCAGGTGACCTACCACGGCCCGGGCCAGGTCGTCATCTACACGCTGATCGACCTCAAGCGCGCCGGCCTCGGCGTGCGCGAAGTGGTGAACCGCATCGAACAGGCGGTGATCGACCTGCTGGCGACGCACGGCGTCGACGCGCAGCGACGCCCCGGCGCGCCCGGCGTCTATGTCGGCGCGGGCGACGACGAAGCGAAGATTTCCGCGCTCGGCCTGCGCATCCGCAACGGTCGCACCTACCACGGCGTTTCGCTGAACGTCGATATGGACCTGACACCGTTTACCGCGATCAACCCCTGCGGTTACAGTGGGCTGCGCGTCACACAGACGCGCGATCTGGGCATCGCACTCCCACCGGAGGCGATCTGCCTGCAACTGACCGGCGCGTTACAGCGCGCCCTCTACGAATAGGTAAACAGCAGCCATGAGCGACACCGCCTACGACCCGACCGAAAAACAGAAAGGTTCGCTGAAAACCGCCCGCATCCCGATCAAGGTGGTGCAGGCCGAAGCCCTGCGCAAGCCGGACTGGATACGCGTGCGCGCCGCGCGCCACGACAGCCGCTTCGGCGAAATCAAGCAGATCCTGCGCGACAGCGGCCTGCACACCGTGTGCGAGGAAGCCAGCTGTCCGAACATCGGCGAGTGTTTTGGCGGCGGCACCGCCACCTTCATGATCATGGGCGACAAGTGCACCCGCCGCTGCCCCTTCTGCGACGTCGGCCACGGTCGGCCGGACCCGCTGGACGCCGGCGAGCCGGAAAAGCTGGCGAAGACCATCGCCGCGCTGAAGCTGAATTACGTGGTCATCACCAGCGTGGACCGCGACGACCTGCGCGACGGCGGCGCCCAGCACTTCGTCGACTGCATCCGCGCGGTGCGCGAACACTCGCCGCGCACGCAGATCGAGGTGCTGGTGCCGGATTTCCGCGGTCGCCTCGACATCGCGCTGTCGATACTCGACGCCGCGCCGCCGGACGTCATGAACCACAACCTGGAAACCGTGCCACGGCTGTACAAGATGGCACGCCCCGGCTCCGACTACGCGCACTCGCTCGACCTGCTGCGCCAGTTCCGCGCCCGCCACCCGGAGGTGCCGACCAAGAGCGGCCTGATGCTGGGGCTGGGCGAAACCGACGACGAAATCCTCGAAGTGATGCGCGACATGCGCGCGCACGACGTGCAGATGCTGACGCTGGGTCAGTACCTGCAACCCTCGGGCGGTCACCTGCCGGTGCTGCGTTACGTGCATCCGGACACCTTCGCCATGTTCGAACGCGAAGCGACGGCAATGGGCTTCAGCCACGCCGCATGCGGCCCGCTGGTGCGCTCCAGCTACCACGCCGACCGCCAGGCGCACGCGGCCGGGGTCGCCTGACGGTTCCCGCAGCGGCGGCGGCACGGCGGACCTCGCCGGCGCCGCCGCGCCTCAGTCGTCCTTGAGTTCCGGGTGGGCCGACACGAAGGCGCGCAGGATGGTCAGCGCCTCGGGAAACTCGAAGGCCTCGATCAGGCGGGTCAGCGGATGCACCGCCGCTTCGCCGAACTGCGCCACCAGTGCCGGCTTGAGTTCACGCCAGACGGCGCCCGACTTCATGTCGTCGTGTTCGAGCAGCAGGCAGAGCTGGCTGACCAGACTGCGCACGCGCGCGGCCGGCAGGCTGACTGCATCCGCCGCGGCGCGCGGCAGCACGCGTATCTCGTCGCACACCGCGCCTATCTGCACCGCGCAGGCGGCGATGTCGTCGGCGATGGTCTGCACCGGCGCGCCGGCATGCAGGGCCTGTTCGAGCGCGAGCGCACGGTCGCGCAATGCGTGCGCACCGATGGTCGCCGCGACGCCTTTCAGGGTGTGCGCGACGCGTTCGGCGAGCACCCTGTCGCCGTCCGCGATCGCCTGTCGCAGCCGATCGATGTCGCCGCTGTGGTTCTTCAGGAACATGTCCAGAATCTGACGGTAGCCGTCGGCATCGCCACCGAGCGCGCGCACGCCGACGTCGCGGTCGATGACGGCGGGCACCGCCGGCGTCCTTGGCGATGCGGCGGCATGTTCGCCTTCCGGAATCCACTGCGCCAGCGCGGCGAACATGCGCTCCGGATCGACCGGCTTGACCAGGTGACCGTTCATGCCGACCTCTTCGCAGCGACGCCTGTCCTCCTCGAAGGCATTGGCGGTCATCGCCACGATGGGCAGCATGCGTCCGGCGTCGGTCGCGCGGATGCGGCGTGTCGCCTCGACGCCGTCCATCACCGGCATCTGCATGTCCATCAGCACGATGTCGTAATGCGAGCGGGCGACCTTGTCGACCGCCTCGGCGCCATTGGCGGCGACATCGACCATCAGCCCCGCGTCTTCGAGCAGTTCGCGCGCCACCTCCTGGTTGATCGCGTTGTCCTCGACCAGCAGCACGTGAGCGCCAGTCCGCACGCGACGCCGGGGAGCGATCGGTTCCGGCGGCTGCGCGGCATCGCCGCGCCGCAGGCGCACGGTGAACCAGAAGGTGCTGCCTTCACCCGGCACGCTGGTCACACCGACGTCGCCGCCCATCAGCCGTGCCAGGCGACGGCTGATCACCAGGCCCAGCCCGGTACCACCGTACTTGCGCGTGGTCGCCGCCTCGGCCTGTTCGAAGGCCTCGAACAGCCGTGCCTGCTTCTGTGGCGCGATGCCGATGCCGGTGTCTTCGACCTCGAAGCGCAGCACGACCGCGGTCGGCTGCTCGGCCAGCACCCGCACGCGCAGCGTAATGCTGCCGCGTTCGGTGAACTTCACCGCATTGCTCAGGTAGTTGATCAGTATCTGACCGATGCGCATCGGGTCACCGAGCAAGGACAGACCGGCCAGACGCGGATCGACGTCCTCCTGCAGCAGCAGCCGGCGGGAGGCGATGCGGTCGGCCATCATGCTGCGCACGCGGTCCAGTGTCGCCAGCACGCTGAACGGTACCTCCTCCAGCAGCAGGCGCTCGGCCTCGATCTTCGACAGATCGAGCACGTCATTGATGATGCCGAGCAGATGCTTGGCCGAGCCGGCGATCTTCTCCAGCTTGTCCAGCTGTGACGGCGCCGTCAGTTCGCGCCGCAGCAGGTGGGTGAAGCCGATGATGGCATTCATCGGCGTGCGGATTTCGTGGCTCATGTTGGCGAGGAAGGTGCTCTTCGAGCGGCTTGCCGCCTCGGCGTCCATGCGGGCGCGCTCCAGTTCGGCGGTACGGCTGCGCACCAGTTCCTCCAGGTGGTGGCGGTGCGCATCGAGTTCCGCCTCGGCCGCCTTCTTCGCCGTGATGTCGCGGGTGACGCCCTGCAGGAAGGTGATCTGTCCGTCGGCGCCGGTGCGCAAGGTGGTCACCACCTCGGTCATCACGACGCGCCCGTCGCGACAGGGCTGCTCGATTTCCAGCGTCTGCGTGCGCATCGATTCGTCGCCCGCCCTGAAGGCGGCAAGTCGCGCTGCGAACGCCTCGCTGACGCGGCGGTAGCTGTCCGGCGTCATGGTGTCCTGCATGCTCTGCCGGAGCACCTCGTCGACGGTATAGCCGCGCAGCCGTTCGATCGCCTGGCTGACATAGACGAAGCGCTCGGCGCGCAGGTCGTACAGCCAGATCACGTCGCTCGAATTTTCCGACAGCAGGCGGTGACGCTCCTCGCTCTCGCGCAGCCGCCGCTCCGCTTCGCGACGGTCGGTGACGTCGCGCAGCACGACGTGCAGCAGCGCGCGCCCGTCGTGCTCGATCGCGGTGGCCAGCACCTCGGTCGCCAGCATTTCGCCGTCGGCGCGCTGCATCAGCCACTCGAACTGGTGCGAACCACCGGCGTCCAGCCGGTGCATGATCTGCTCGAAGGCCTGCGCCGAGCGGACGCCTTCGGACTGGAATTCGGGCGCGACATCGACCGGCGAGCGCCCGATCAGCTGCGTCGCGTCCTGCATGCCGAGCAGGTCAAGGGCGGCGCGATTGACGTCGATGAAACGCCCCGCTTCCATCAGCACCACGGCCTCGCGCGTGTCCTCGAACAGTTTGCGGAAGCGTGCCTCGCTCTCGCGCAGGCGTTCTTCCGACTGCCGGCGCTCGGTCACGTCGATATGGGTGCCGCTGATCACCAGCGGGCGCCCGTCCAGCGTGCGCTGCGTCACCCGCCCGCGATCGGCGATCCACACCCAGTGGCCGTCGCGATGACGCATCCGGACGTCACACTCGTAATAGTCGGTTTCACCCGCCAGATGCCGTGCGAGTGCTTCGTTCGCCCGCCGCAGATCGTCCGGATGAACGAAGCGTTCCCAGCTATCGACGGTGAAGGGTTCAAGCTCGGTCAGCGCGTACCCGAACATGCCGGCCCAGCGCTCGTTGAACACCGCCTCGCCGGTCTGCAGATTCCATTCCCAGGTGCCGGCGTGGGCGCCGTCGATGATGTCCTGCAGCCGCTGCCGCTCGCGGTCGAGCTGGGCCTGCACCTTGGAACGATCGGTCACGTCCCACCAGATGTCCGATACATAGACCCGCCCCTGCACACGCACCGGCTGCACGCTGACCCGCACATCGGTCTGCGATCCGTCCTTGCGCCGGCGGCGGGTGTCGAACTGCGCCCCGCCACGCGCGACCACCTGGCGCATGGTCGCGAGCAGCGCATCGCGGTCGAGGTCGGCGTTGATGTCGGCCAGCGTCAGCGACGCGAACTCTTCGCGCGTGTAACCCAGACCATTGCAGGCCGCGTCGTTGAATTCGACGAAGGCCAGCGTTTCGGCGTCGATCAGCGTGATCGAATCGGACGCCTGAGACACGATGGCGCGGTAGATGTCCTCGCGCTGCGTCGCCCGCGCCTCGTCCTCGCGGCGGACGATGACGCTGGCGATGCGGTCGGCCAGCGCCTCCAGCAGCATGCGCTCTTCGTGCAGGAAGGGACCTTCGTCGCGCGGGGGCATGGCGGTCCGGTAGGCGACGCAGATCCGCCCGCGCACTTCGCCGCGCAGCAGCAGCCGTGCGTGGATGGACTGCACCGTGCCATCGAAGCCGGCGGTGGCGACAGTGTCGCCATCGAATTCGATGGCGGCCTCCGCCTCCTCCACATGCATGAAGCCGCCGGGCAGCAGGCCCACCACTTCGCGCAGCGTGTCGGGCAGCGGCCGGCGCAGGTCCTCGGTGGCGCGGAACACCGCGTACAGGCAGCGCTGTTCCTTCACCCGCTCGGCCAGCGCCCGTTCGATCTCGCGCATCGACGTCACTTCGCGCGCCAGACCGAGCACGCCGACCAGCTGTCCGGCGCTGTCGGTGACCGGCGTCTTCGTGGTCTGGAAAAGACCCTGCTGGCCGCCGGTGCGGAAAGTGAGCCATTCCTCGTTGATCAGCGGCCGACCGGCATCGATCGCCGCGCGGTCGTGGGCGCGGAAGAAGTCGGCCAGTTCGCGCTCGACGAAGTCGTAATCGGTGTGTCCGATCAACTGCGCTTCGGTCACCCCGTACAGTTGCCCGAAGCGGGGGTTGCAGAAGCGATAGACGCCGTCCGCATCCTTCAGCCAGACGAGGTCGGGAATCGCGTTCAGCAACATGCGCAGGCGACTGCGCTCCTGCTCAAGTTCGGCCGCATGGCGGTCGGCCAGTTCGCGCGCGCGACGCAGACGCCCGGCGTGTCGCCGCTGCAACAGCAGCAGCGCGCACACCAGCAGCAGGCTGATGCCGAGCACCAGCAGCAGAACACGGTGGTCACGCCACAGTCCGGACAGCCCGGCGACAGGTTCGTCCTGGGCGATTGCCGGCGCGGCGCAGGACAACAGACAGGCGATCCGGGTGGCCGACCGCAGCACACGCGCGGCAGCGCGATTCAGGACGGATATCATCTTCGGCAAGGTTCAGACGATCGCATTCGGGGTCGGTGCGGCCAGATCGGCGTAGCGCGCGGCGATCGCGGCGAACGCGTCGAGGTGGGCGACATAGGCGTCGACGACGTCCGGATCGAAGTGCCGGCCACGCCCCTCGATGATGATGGCGGTCGCCTGGTCGAGCGGGAAGGCCGGCTTGTACGCGCGCTTGCTGATCAGCGCGTCGAACACGTCGGCCAGTGCCATCAGGCGCGCCGGCAGCGGAATGGCCTCGCCGGCCAGACCTTCCGGGTAGCCGCTGCCATCCCACTTCTCGTGGTGGTAGTGCGCGATGTCCATCGCGATGTAGAGGAAATCCAGCGCTTCGCGCTCCTCCTGGTCGCAGATGGCGCGCCAGATCGCGTCCGCCCCCTGCCTGGCGTGGGTCTTCATGATTTCCCACTCGTCGGGCGTGTGCTTGCCCGGCTTGTGCAGGATGTGGTCGGGAATCGCCACCTTGCCGATATCGTGCAGCGGCGCCGCCTTCGTATAGGTGTCGACCAGCGCCGGCGTCAGTTCGCCGGCGTAACGCGGCATCGTCGCCAGCGCGCACGCCAACACGTTCACGTAAGCCTGCGTGCGCAGAATGTGATTGCCCGTCTCGTCGTCGCGCGCCTCTGCAATGCTCGCCAGTGCGCGCATGCTCACGTCCTGCACCACCTGGTTCTGCCGCATCCGGCGGGCGATCTCGGCTTCCAGCCAGGCGTTCTGGTCGCGCATGCGATCGCGCGCCTCTTTCAGTTCGAGCTGGCCGCGCACACGCGCCAGCACGATGGCCGGACGCACCGGCTTGGTGATGTAGTCGACGGCACCCAGTTCGAGTCCGCGCGCCTCGTCTTCGGTACTGTCGAGCGCGGTGACGAAGATGACCGGCAAGTCGCGTGTGCGTGGGTCTTCATGGAGACGGCTGATCACCTCGTAGCCGTCCATCTCCGGCATCATCACGTCAAGCAGCACCAGATCCGGTCGCGGATCGGTGATTGCGGCCGCCAGCGCACGTGCCCCCGAGCTGGCGACGCGGACGCGGTAGTGGGGCATCAGGATTTCGCCGAGCACGGTCAGATTTTCCGGCGTGTCGTCGACCAGAAGCAGGGTCTTCTGCGGGGTGGTCGCCGCGCCCTGGTGTGGGTTCACTGGGTGTCTCCCGTGTTGTGTCCGGGGCGCAGGCACCGGTCGGACGCCCGCGCCACTTCTGCCGATGATCTTACTCCGGCCCCCTGCGGCCGACAGCAAAACAGTGTGCCGGCGCGGCTTTGCGGCGCGTACGACGACGAGGACAAGACGATGAAGGCCATACTGACCGGTCACACCCACGGACTGGGCGAGGCGCTGGCCGCCACGCTGCGCGCACGCGGCATTCCGCTGCTCGGTCTCGCACGCGGCCGGTCGCCGCAGCCCGACGACGACGGCTTCACCCAGGTCGCGCTCGACCTCGCCGACGCGGCGGCGCTGGCGCGCTGGCTGGCGAGTGACGCGCTTGCGCGCTTCGTCGCCGCGGCCGACCGCGTGCTGCTGATCAACAACGCCGGCACGCTGGGACCGGTGGCGCCGGCCGGCCGCCAGGGCGCGGCGGCCATCGCGCAGGCGGTGGCGCTCAATGTCGCCGCCCCGCTGGCGCTGACCGACGCGCTGATCGCCGTCGCGGCGCACGCGAGCGAACGGCGCATCGTGCACATTTCGAGCGGCGCCGCGCACACGCCCTATGCCGGCTGGTCCATCTACTGCGCCACCAAGGCCGCGCTGGACCAGCACGCCCGCGCGGCGGCGCTCGACGCCCCGGCCGGCACGCGCATCGTCAGCCTGGCGCCGGGCGTCATCGACACCGCGATGCAGGCGCAGATCCGCGCCACGCCGCTGGCGGACTTCCCGAACCGCGCCCGCTTCGAGGCACTGCAGCGCGACGGCGCACTGCTGTCGCCGGCCGACTGCGCGCGCCGCCTGGTCGACTACCTGCTGTCCGAGCGCTTCGGCCTCGATCCGGTGGCCGACCTGCGCAGCGCTCTGCCGTAATCGCGCGTCGCCGTCACCCGTCCATGCGCACTGCGCGCACGGCGTCGATGGCGAGCGCGCGGCGGGCACCGATCAGTGCGGCGACGGTGGCGGCCGCCAGCATGGCCAGCACGATGCCGGCGAGCAGACTCCAGGGCACCACCCAGTCCATGCTCCAGTGGAAGGACTGCCGGTTCACCACTTCGATCAGCAGCGCGCTCATCGCGAAGCCGGCAAGCAGACCGAGCAGCAGGCCAGGCACGGTCGACAGCAGGCCCTCGGCGGCGAGCTGCGCAGCAATCTGCCGGCGCGTGAAACCGACATGGCGCAGCAGGCCGAATTCGCGCACGCGCGCCGCGGCCGACGCGGCGAAGGCGGCGGCGATGCCGGCCAGACCGATCAGCGCCGACGCCGCCTCCAGTGCGTAGGTGGCGGCGAAAGTGCGGTCGAACACACCCAGCGACAGCCGGCGGATGTCCTCGCTCGACGTGAGTTCCAGCGCATCGCCGGCGCCGCTGGCGTCGCGCAGTGCCGCGGCGACCGCGCTCGGGTCCGCGCCGTCGGCCAGCCAGAGGCCGAAGTCGTCGGCCAGGCGGTCGCCGGTCAGCGCGCGATAGCGTTCGAGGTCGATCACCAGCGCGCCGTGCTGCCGCGCGTAGTCGCGCCACAGGCCGGCCACCTGCACACGCAGCGCGCGCCCGGCCAGCGGCAGTTCGACCTCGCTGCCGGCACGCCAGCCGTACAGATCGGCCATCGCCTCCGACGCCCACACGCGCGGCAGGGCGCCCGGCGGCGCCACCGGTCCGACGCGCGGCAAGGTCCGTCCGGCGTCCTCCGGCAGCGCGCGCGCGATCAGCGCCACCGGCGGCAGGTCGGCGCGCAGCAGCAGCGACTGGTGGCGCAGTACGTCGACGCGGGCGACGCCGGGCACCGTCGACAGGCGCCGCTCGATGTCCTCAGGCCACGGCCGGTCGCGGTCGCCGCGGATGTAGAGCTCGGCCGGCAGCACGTCGCCCAGCCAGCGATCGACCGACGCGCGGAAGGACGACACCATGACGGCCATCGCGACGATGAGCGCGCTGGCCGCCAGCACACCGGCCGCGCTGCGCGAGGCGAAACCCGGCTCGGCGCGCAGCCGCGCCGCGGCCAGCGTCAGCGGCAGGCGGCTGCCTTCGGGCAGCGCCCGCGCCAGTGCCGCGGCGAGCGGCGGCACCGCCAGCACCGCACTCGCCAGTACGCAGCCGATCGCCAGATAGCCGCCCAGAGGCAGCCCGCCGATCGCCGGCTGTGCCGCGGCGACGGCGCCAAGCCCGAGCAGCGCCAGCAGGCCGACGGCCCGGCGGCGGTTACCCAGCAGGCGCAGCGGCGGCGTGAACACCCCGCCGCGCAGTGCCTGCGCCGGCGTGATCGCCAGCGCGTCGCGCGCCGGCCACGCCGCGCCGGCCGCCGCCGACGCCACGCCGAGCAGGCCGAAACCGACGCTGGCGGCGACATCGAAGCCGAGCTGTGGTGCTACACCGGCGATCAGGCCGGCACCGAGGTCGCTGCCGATCAGGTGCAAGGCAAGTGCCGCCAGCGCGTGACCCAGCGCGATGCCGATGGCGGCACCGGTGGCGCCGAGCAGCGCGCCTTCGCCGATCAGCAGCCGCATCAGCTGGCCGCGCGTCAGCCCGGCCGCGCGCAGGAAGGCGATCTCCGACACGCGGCGGGCGATCGCCGCCGCCTGCGTCGCCGCCACCAGAAAGCTGCCGACCGCCAGCGCGATCAGCGCCAGCAAACCCAGGTTGACGCGATAGGCGCGCGACAGCCGGTCAGCGCGCTCCAGCGCCTGCGCCGGCGTCTGCAGCGTCACGTCGGCCGGCAGTGCGGCGGCGATGCGCGCGATCGCATCGGCGCGCACCACGCCCGCGTGCAGGCGCAGCGCGACGCGATGGATGCGGCCGGCGCTGCCCAGCCGCCACTGCGCGTCGCCGATGTCGGTCACCGCCAGCACCGCGCCCTCGCCGGCCGCCGGCAGCCAGCCGGCAACGCGGAAGGCATGACCGCGCAGCGTCAGCGTGTCGTCCGGCTGCAGGCCGAGTGCGCGACCGGCCGCATGGCTCAGGTAGAGCGTGCCTGGCTGCATCAGGCGGCCGATGCCGTCAGCCGGCGGCAGCAGCGTCGGCTGCACCGCGGCAGCGCGGAAGGCGTCGATGCCGATCACGCGCAGCTTCAGCGTGCGACCGGCGCGTTCGACCTCGATCTCGCGCTCGACCAGCGGACTGGCCGCCGCCACGTCGGGCAACGCAGCCAGCCGCGGGTAGAGCATTTCGTCCATGCTGCGCGGCGCCACCGCCTCGACGTCGGCGCTGCCGGACACGCTGCGCAGGCCGGATTCGAACTCGTCCAGCGCCGCCCGATGGATGGCTGACACGGCAACACCGAGCGCCACACCGAGGGCGATGGCGAGCAGCGCCAGCGCGCTTGCACCGCGCCGCGCCGAACGCCACAGCAACTCAAGCATCGTGCAGCCGACCGTCGCGCGCCAGCCGCAGCACGCGGTCAGCGCTGGCCGCCATCGCCGCCGAATGCGTCACCAGCAGGCCGCAGGCGCCGCTCGATTTCACCGCGTCGCGCAGCAGCGCGGCGACGCGCTCGGCGTTGTCGGCGTCGAGGTTGCCGGTCGGTTCGTCGGCCAGCAGCAGGCGCGGGCGATGCACCAGCGCACGGGCGATGGCCACCCGCTGCAGCTCGCCGCCGGACAGCCGGGTCGGGCTGTCGCCGGCGCGCTCGCCCAGACCCACCGCGTCGAGTTGCGCGCGGGCGCGGATTGCGCGCTCGCGAGCCGGCAGGCCGGCCAGCGCCAGCGGCAGCGCGACGTTGTCGGCCAGACTGAGCCAGGGCAGCACGTGGAAGGACTGGAACACGAAACCGACCTCGACCCGCCGCCACAGCGTGGCCGCGTCGTCGTCGAGCGCGGACACCGCGTGCGCGCCGAAATGGACGCTGCCGGCATCCGGCCGGTCGAGGCCGGCGACCAGATTGAGCAGCGTCGACTTGCCGGCACCGGATTCGCCGATCACGGCGACGTATTCGCCCGGCGCGACGCTCAGGTCGACAGCGTCGAGCAGCAGGCGCGGCGGCGTGCCCGGCAAAGTCTTGCGGAGTGAATGAAGGGTGAGCACGGCCGATGGACTGCGCGCCGCGCGCCGGGTTCAGCCGCGCGTGGCGAGGAAGTGGCGGAACTCGCTGGCGTCCATAGGCCGCGCGTACAGATAGCCCTGCGCGATCTCGACGCCCTGCTCGCGCAGATAGTCCGCCTGCTGTTCGGTTTCGACGCCCTCGGCCACCATGTGCAGGCCGCGCGTGCGAGCGATCTCGGCAATGTGCGGCACCAGCGGCGCGTGCGGCGTTTCGGAACCGATGGTGCCGACGAAGGCGCGGTCTATCTTCAGCGCATCGACCGGCAGGTCGTGCAGATAGGACAGGCTGGAATAGCCGGTACCGAAGTCGTCCAGCAGCACCTTGTGGCCGGCTTCGCGCAGCCGCGCCAGCACCGCGCCGGCCGAGCCGGCCTGGATCAGGTTGCGCTCGGTCAGTTCGAGTTCGATCTGGCTGCGGCGGATGCCGTTGCCGTCCAGCGCGTCGGCCAGCAGTTCGGTCAGGTCGCCGCGCTCCAGATCGTGCGAGGCAAGGTTGAGCGACACCGTTAGCTCCGGCCGGCGCTGCAGCAGGTCGCCGATTTCGGAAATGGCGGTGCGCAGCACGCGGGCGGTGATTTCGTGCTCGAAGCCGGAATGCTCGGCCAGATGCACCAGGTCGTCGGTGCTCATGACCGGCTCGTTCTGATCGGGCCAGCGCACCAGCAGCTCGGCGCCGACGCAACGACCGTCGGACAGCCTGATCTGCGGATGGTAGGCCACGCGCAGTTCGCCGCGACGTATCGCCGACAGCAGCGCGCTGGCCGGCGAGAAGTATTGACGCGCGAAGCGGCGCACCGCCCACATCAGCATCGTGCTCACCAGCACGCCGAGCAGCGTCATCATGACCAGCGGCTCGGTCCATGCGGCCATCAGCTGGGCGCGCGACTGCGCACCGACGGCGACGATGGGCAGCTGCGCCGACTGCGCGACGGCATACAGACGGTCGCCCTGGATGCGCTCGCGACCGGTCACCGCGGTATCGATCATGCTGGGCAGCAGCGGCTGGTCGAGGTGGGCGAGCGGCAGCCAGTCGGTGGTGCTGAGCACTGCCAGCTGGGTGTCGCCGACCGCGCGCGCCTGGAAGTGGCTGGCGTGGATCAGTGCGATATGGCTGCCGCGGCCGATGGCCACCGACGGTCTGACGTCGTCCAGCGTGTGCGTGACGCGGAACCAGATCTGCCGCCCCTTGCCGTCCGACCAGTCGGCCGCCGGCAGCACGCGGTGTGCGTCGCTGCCCATGCTGCTGCAGGCGATCTGGCCGTTCTCGACATAGGCGATCTCGCGTACGAAGGGCGTGCAGTAGGCGATCTGCCGCAGCCGCTCGATATGGGCCGGCGAGCAGGCTGGCTGCGGGAAACTCTGCAGGCCGCCCAGTTCGGACTGCGCGTCGTCGAACACCTGCTCGGCGCGTGCCAGCGCCTGCTGCGCCAGCGCATCGAGGTGCTGGGATTCCACCCGCAGCGTGTAGGCCCAGGAGAAATAGAGCGCGGCCGCCACCGGCAGCAGCCCGGCAAGCAGGGCGGCCACGGTCAACAGCGTGGTCAATGCGCGACGTCGCATCGGAAGCGTTCTTCGATTATGGCGGCCGCTCGGGCGACCTTATTCTTGATGTGCACAGAAGCGGAAGTTTAAGCGCTTGCGACCCGGTCGCAGCGCGCCGACGGCGCAATCTTCGTGCTTTTTTGTGAATGCCCGGCGTCAGCGCAGGGTGAGCAGCAGTTCGACGCGTGCCTGCACCGGCGTCAACGCGCCGGCCGACGGCAGCGCCTGCGCCGTCGTCTCGACGATGCTGCCGCGGCCGATGCGGGTGGCGCGCAACACCGCGACGCCCGCCGCCTGCGCGCGCAGCAACGCGCTTTCGAGCGCAGCGGACAATGTGCCGTTGCCGGTGCAGGCGGCGACGATGCCGCGCGCGCCGAGCGCCACCAGCGCATCGACCAGTGCGCCATCGACCCCTGCCGCGCTGACGACGATGTCGACGCGCGGCCAGTCCTCGCGCTGCGTACAGGCCAGACCGAGCGCCTCGCCCGCCGGCCAGTCGCGCAGTTGCCGCAACCGTCCCTCTTCCATATGGCCGAGCGGGCCGGCGTCACCGGAATCGAAGGCGTCGGTGCGGTAGGGGTGCACCTTGCGCACGTCACACCCGGCATGCACCGCGCCGGCGACGCAGGCGAGCACGCCACGCGCGCCCGGCAGCGCGGCGAGCCGCACCGCGTCGAGCAAGTTCTGCGGTCCATCGGCCGCCAGCGCGGTGGCCGGGCGCATCGCCGCGGTCAGCACCACCGGCTTGGCAGGTGCCAGCACGCGATGCAGGAAGTAGGCGGTTTCCTCCAGCGTGTCGGTGCCGTGCGTGATGACGACACCGGCCACCTCGTCGCGCGCCAGGTGATGCGCGGTGCGCTGCGCCAGCGCACGCCAGATGGCGAAGGACATGTCCTTGCTGTCGACCTGCGCCACCTGTTCCGCTTCCAGCGCGAAGCCGGCCAGTGCCGGTATCGCCGCCAGCAGGTCGCCGACGGCGATCTGCGCGGCGGTATAGCCGACGTTGTCGCCGGCCTGCCGGGCCTGACCGGCGATGGTGCCGCCGGTGCCGAGGATGACGATGCGTTTCATCGTGTCGGTTCGCGAGTGAAGTTGCCGCATTCTCGCGGAGCGCTCGCGGCACGCGCAAGCGCGCGCGTGGTCGAAGCCGGCGACGCGGCTTCACAGGTCGCCGCCGCTTCGGACACAATGCAGGCCGCCGGGCACCCGCGGCGGCTTGCCCGCCGCCGGCGCTGCGCCGCCTCTCACTGGATCTCATTCATGCGCGTACTGTTCTTCTTCGCCGCCCTCGGCTTCGCCATCGTCGGCATGTCCGGGGTGACGCTGAGCCTGCTCAACCTGATCGACGAAAGCCAGACCGGCGGCTGGCCGCTGTGGCAGTCGCTGATCATGACCGCGGTCGGCGTCGCCGGCTTCCTGTTCTGCCTGATCAAGGTGATACGCGGCGTGCGCGAGGAAACACCGCCCGCGCCGCCGAAGCAGGTCGACTGACACAGCGCCCGCACGGCGGAGGACGACGGCATGGCCCTGGACGTAATGGCGGTCGTGCTGTTCGCGGCACTGCTGCATGCCGGCTGGAATGCGCTGGTGCGCAGTTCGCAGGACACCTTCGGCGACACCGTGTTCATGGTCGGCGGCGCCGCGCTGTGGGCGGCCTGCCTGCTGCCGCTGCTGCCCTTGCCGGCGCCGGCCAGCTGGCCCTGGCTGAGCGCCTCGGTGCTGATCCATGTCGCCTACTTCTCGCTGGTGGCACTCGCCTACCGTGGCGGCGAACTGGGTCTGGCCTATCCGCTGATGCGCGGTTCGGCACCGCTCCTGACCGCACTGGCGGCGACGCAGCTGCTCGGCGAACGGCTGTCGCCGGGTGCGTGGACCGGCATCCTGCTGATTGGCGGCGGCATCCTGCTGCTGGCCGGCGACGCCCGGCGCCGCGGCCACCTGCACCTGGGTTCAGCAGCGCTGGCGCTGGTCAACGGCGCGGTGATCGCCGGCTACACGCTGATCGATGGCCGCGGCGCGCGCCTGTCCGGCTCCGCCTTCGGCTACACCGCGTGGATGCTGCTGCTGACCGGTCTGGCGCTGGCTCTGATCTTCTGCCTGCAGCGTGGTCGAACCGGCCTGGCCCGGCTGCACGGCAGCGGCCGGCGCGCGCTGATCGGCGGCGCCGGCACGCTGGCGTCCTACGCGCTGGTGCTGTGGGCGATGACGCGCGCGCCGATCGCGCTGGTGGCGGCACTGCGCGAAACATCGGTGGTGTTCGCGCTGCTGATCGCCGCTCTGGTGCTGAAGGAGCCGGTCAGCCGGACGCGCGTCATCGCCATCGTCGTCGTCGGCACCGGCGCAGTGGCGCTCCGGGTGCTGCAGTAAGCGGGCGCTAGCCGCGCGCCGCGCGCAGCTTGGCTGGCGTGGTGCCGAGCCGTGCGCGCAGCACGCGCGTCATGTGCGCCTGATCGGAAAAACCGCAGCTGGCCGCCACCTCCTTGACCGCCAGGTCGCCGGCGGCGAGCAGCTGGCGCGCGCGTTCGACACGGCGGTCGATCACGAAGGCATGCGGCGCCCGCCCCTGTGTCTCGCGGAAGCGGCGGTGGAAGGTGCACACGCCGAGGCCGGCCGCCTCGGCCATGTCCTCCAGCGTCAGCGCCTCGTGCAGGCGGCTGTCTATCAGGTCGAGCACGCGGCGCATCTGCGCCGGCGACAGGCGGCCGCCCGGCAGGTCGTGGCGGAAGGTGACCTGGGCGTACTTGCGCAGCAGGTGCACCGCCAGCTGCGTGCCCAGCGTTTCGGCATACAGCGGGCCGCCCATTTCGGGCTGCACCGCCTCCTGCGTGATGGCATCGGTGATCGCGAGCAGTGTCGGGTCGCGCGCGCACAGCACGTCGTGCAGCCGCACCTCGGCCACCGGTCTGTCCATCACCTCGCCGGCCACGCGCGACATTAGGCCGTTCGACAGATAGACGTGCGACACGTCGATCTGCTGGGTCCAGTGCCAGTGCGAGGCCTCCGACATGGTGAGCAGCGAGGCGTCACCCGGACGGCAGTCGGCGCGCGACCAGCGCTGGTCGAAGCAGCGATCCATCGGCGTCTGGCCGGCGGCGTAGCGCACGACCATGAAATGATCCAGCGGCGGGATCGGCACATCCAGCCCGGCATAGCGATAGGAGCGGTGGCCCACGCCCTTCCAGCCGAGGTTGTCGCTCGACGAAAGCACCTCGCCGGGCACCCACTGGGGCAGTTCTTTCGGCGTGATGATGTTCGGCATGTCGTTCTCCCCCGACGAGAAGGCCGGACGCGGTCCGCTGCGCCGCCGGTCACGCCTGCCGGCACAAGCCGGCAGGCAGGGGCAGCTTAGCAGAGCGTCCGGCGCGCCGAGGTTGCAGCGCAGCGAAACCGCCACGCGCTCAGCCGGCAGGCGTGGCGAGCAGCTCCGCGAGGTGGACATCCACCTGCGCCACCATCGCCGGGTCGGTGCCCAGCAACGCGAAGTGGCCGTCGATGCTGTCCAGCACGCGCAGTTCGCTGCCGGCCACCAGACGCTGTTCGCGGCGGCAGTCCTCGGGCGGGAAGAACATGTCGTGGCTGATCGGCATCACATACATCTTCGCGCGCACGCGGGCGAGCGCGGCCGCGAGATCACCGCCGGCGTGGCGGCTGACGTCGCCGCGCTGCCACTTCCACGCCATGCACAGCAGGTCGTTGGCATCCATCGGCCCGAAGTAGCCGACCATGAAACGATCGACGAAATCGGCGACCGACTCGAAACCGAGCACGCGGTGCCGCCCTTCGCGGAAGAAGTCGACACTCCAGCCCATCACCGTCCACAGCTTGGCGTGCCGGCGCAGGCCGTCGATCACGTCGTACGAGGCGGCGTAGCGACCGCCCTTGAAGTTCGGATCGGTGACGATGGCCTCGATCAGTGTCTCGGCGAACAGGTAGTCGTGTTCGCTGTTCTTCGCCGTGCCGGCCAGCGGCGCCGCGCGCAGCACGCGGTCGGGAAAGCGCACCGCCCATTCCCAGGTCTGCTGCGCGCCCATCGAACCGCCGACCACCAGCGCCAGCTTCTCGATGCCGAATTGCTGCGACAGCAGGCGCTGCTGCGCACGCACGTCGTCGCCGATGCGCACGCGCGGAAAGCGCTCCATCGCGATCGCGCCATCGCTGTTGTGCGGCGAGCTCGACAGCCCGCTGCCGATCTGGTTGATCTGGACAATGAAGTACTTGTCCGGATCGAGCGCGTGGCCCTTGCCGATGTAGACCTGCTCGATGATCTTGCTGGTGCCCGAGTACCAGGTGGGCACCAGGATGGCGTTGTCCTTGCGCGCGTTCAGCGTGCCGTGCGTGACCACGGCCAGCCTGCAGTCGGGAATCGTGCCGCCCTCTTCCAGTTCCAGCGCACCGATGCTGATGAGCTCGTAAGGGCCGTGCATGTCCTGGCTGTAATAGTCGTTCTGGATCATCTTCCTGCTCCTCCGTCGTCGCCGTCACCGGGCGGTGCGGCGCTGTGTCCGGGTCCGGCCGGCGATGCCGGCCGGGTGCATCGCCGATCAGGCGAAGGTGAAGCCGCGATAGCCGCTGGCCGCGACCTCGTCGCACTTCTGGCGGTAGGTGCCGACGCCACCGATATAGGACAGCAGACGGCGCGGCTTGCCCGCGACGTTGGTGCCCATGTACCAGGAGTCGGTCTTCACCACGAGCGTCCTGTTTGCCGTCTCGTCGTGGTGGGCGACCCACTGGTCCTGCAGCGCCTTCGACGGCTCGATCACCTGCTGGCCCTTGTCGCGCATCGAGCGTATGCAGGCGGTGATCCAGTCGACCTGCTGCTGCAGGCAGGTGGTCATGTTGCACAGCGCGGCCGACGGCGCCAGCGGCGCGCCGGTGGTGAACATGTTGGGATAGCCGTGCACCTGCAGGCCCATCGTGGTGCGGATTTCCTGTCCCCACTCCTCCTTCAGCGAACGGCCGTCACGGCCGCGGATGTCGATGCGGGTGAGCGCGCCGGAGCCGGCGTCGAAGCCGGTGGCGAGCACCAGAATGTCGAGTTCATGCACGGTGCCGTCGGCGGTCATGACGCCCTCGGGCACGATGCGTTCGATCGGCGCCTGCTTCACGTCGACGATGTCGACGTTCGGCTGGTGGAACACCTCAAGGTAATTGCTCTCCAGCGGCACGCGGTGGGTGCCGAAGCCGTAACTGGTCGGGATGAGTTTTTCGCACAGTGCCGGGTCCTTGATGCGCGCGCGCATCTTGTCGCGCACGAATTCGGACACGACGTCGTTCACCTTCTCGTCGAAGAACATTTCGGCGAAGGAGGCCAGCCACAGCGCCAGCGAGCCGTCGGCCCACAGCCGCTCCAGCACCTCGGTGCGCTGCGCCGGCGTGAGGTCGGCCCAGGCGCCGTTCTCGAAGTCGTACTCGAAGCCGGAAAAGGTGCGCGCCACGCGGTCGCGGATCTGCGCGAAGCGCTCACCCTGCCTGGCCCAGTCGGCCGGGCTGTACTTCGGGTTGCGCATCGGTATCACGTACTGCGGCGTGCGCAGGAACACCTTCAGGTGGCCGACCTGCGGCGCGATGGTCTGGATCACCTGGATGCCGGTGGCACCGGTGCCGACCACGCCGACGCGCTTGCCGACGAACTCGACCCGTTCCTTCGGCCAGCGTGCCGTGTGGAAGATCTGCCCGCGGAAGCTGTCCTGCCCCGGAAACACCGAGGTCAGCGGCGCCGACAGCATGCCGGTGCAGCAGATCAGGAAGCGCGCCGTCACCGTATCGCCGGCGTCGGTAGTGATCGCCCACTGCCGCTTCGCTTCGTCGTAGCGCGCCGCGGTGACGCGGGTGTCGAAACGGAAGTGCTTGCGCAGGTCGGCACGGTCGGCGACGTAGTTCAGCCAGCGTTCGGTTTCCGGCTGCGCCGGGAAGCGCTCGCTCGGCTGCCAGTTCTTGAACATGGCCTCGTCGAACCAGTACTGGTAGATCTCCGCCTCGGAATCGAAGCGCGCGCCCGGATAGCGGTTCCAGTACTAGGTGCCGCCGACGCCGGAGCCGGCTTCGAAGCCCTGCACCGACATGCCCATCTCGCGCAGCCGGTACACCTGGTACAGCCCGGCCACGCCGGCGCCGATCACCACCGCGTCGAAGGTGTTCGCGCCCTCGGTCGCTCCCGCCGCTTTTGCGGCCACAGTTGCTTCGCCCATCTTCCCCTCCGTCATTTTGACTGTGTGCAGAACCCGGAATGTCCCCGCGCGGGGCGGGACCATCTGGCGCTGACTGTAGGGATGGACGAACGGACGGGCTTGAACGATTCCGGCGATCTTTTGAATGAAACCGGAAGACCGTCAGGGTGCGAGGTTGACGAAGGGGATGGCGTCAGACCCTGACCACGATCTTTCCGACCTGACCGCCCGATTCCATGTATCGGTGAGCGTCGGCGATGTCGGCGAACTCGAACACCCTGTCGATGACAGGCGAGAGAGCGCCCGACGACAGCCCCTCCGAAATGAACAGCTTCGCAGCGGCAAGTCGCTCCGGTACGGTCGTGATCTCGAAGAGTTCGTAGCCTCGCAAGGTCAGATGCCGCGACAGCACGTCCATAACCGGTACCGGAATATCCGCAGCACTCAGAGCCCCGTACTGATAGTAGATGCCTTGATCGGCCATCGCACTGAACAACGCACGCGCTCCAGGGCCGCCGACGGGATCGAATACCAGACGCGCACCCTGACCACCAGTGACTGCCCGGATCTTCTCGGGCAGTTCGGGATCGCTGCTGGCAAACACGTGGGCCGCGCCGGCAGCCCTGAGCTGTTGTTCCTTGTTGAGGGTGCGCGTCAATGCAATCGGCGTCGCACCCACCATGTTCGCCATCTGGATTGCGGCGAGGCCGACACTGCTGGTCGACGCGCCCAGCACAACCGTGTCCCCGGCACGCATCCCACCCATGGATACGAGCGCGCCATAGGCGGTGACGAACTGCATCCAGGTGGCCGCAGCCTGCTCGTAGGAAATGCCGTCCGGAATCTTGACCACGGCATGGGCCGGCGCATTCACCCGCTCGCCGTACATGCCGTAGTCGGCGAACGAGAAGGCTGGAATGACGCTCACGCGATCCCCGACCCGGACTTCGGTCACGTCGGATCCGACTGCCAGCACGTCCCCTGCCGCCTCATAGCCAAGGGTCGCGGGGAAGACAGGGTCGATGACATATTCGCCGTTGCGGAACATGATCTCCGCCCGGTTGATGCCCAGAGCCCTGACGCTGATCTGAACCTCGCCAGCGGTGGGGGCGGCAACATCGACCTCCGCGAACTCGAGCACCTCTGCACCACCCGTGCGGTTGAAATGAATGACTTTCGACATGAAACGAATACCTCCAGGAAAGCGGGAAATCGCAAATGCGCGATGTCGCAAATCTAGGAGGCCCCGGCGATCTCAGATAGCCGCCCCGGGTTAATTCACTGTTGCCGCTCCAGTAACAGTCACCCGGCGCAGGACTTCCCGATGAGCTCGGTCAGCCACTCGATGAACACGGTCGTCTTGCCCGGTAGGTGTGTGCGGTGCGGATAGAGAATCGAGATCGGCTTCGGGGACGGCGGCAGGTGCGGCAGCACCTCGATCAACCGGCCCGAGTCCAGGTAGGGCTGGAGCGACGGACGAACCCCCTGAATGACGCCCATCCCGGCCAGGGCACATGTCAGCAGTGAATCCGAACTGTCCGTCACGATCGCGCTGGGCAGTCTCAGCCGGGTCTCGCCCCTGCGCTCGTTGAATGTCCAGTCGACAAGACGCCTGCTTCGTCCACTGACGAAATTGATGGCCTTGTGCGCCCGCAACGCGTCGATCGTAAGCGGCATTCCGTGCTGCTCGATATAGCGACGTGACGCGCACGTGACCATGCGGACCTGTCCGACGCGCCTGGCCACCGCGCTCGAATCATGAAGCTCACCCAGGCGGACAACGCAATCGATACCGTCATCGAAGATATCGACCGGCTGGTCCGAAACACCGAGGTGAATTTCGATCAGCGGATGAGCGCGCTGAAAATCGGGCAGAGCGGGAATGACGATGGATCCGGCGATCGTGGCCGCCAGACTGACCTTGAGCTTTCCCGTCGCGCTGCGTTGGGCACCCGAGTAGCTGGCAAAGATGTCTTCGATGCCGGAGAGAAGCTGCACGGTCTGCTGATAGAAGTACTCGCCTTCGTCCGTGACGCTCAACTTGCGGGTCGTGCGGTTGAGCAGCCGGATTCCGAGCTCGCGCTCCAGACCCTGGACTGCGCGCGTGGCAACCGGTCTGTGGAGCTGCAGGTGCTCTGCCGCCGCGGAAAAGCTCCCCTTCTCGACAACCTGCACAAAGATGCGCATCGCCTCTATACGATCCATATTGCCGCCCTCCTTTTCGGCGTTGCGTCGGGCCGCCAGGCCGGTAACGGAACGCACAGTGCGGCAGGTCCGGAACCGAAGCAAGCGATGGGCCCTTGCGTGGTCACGGGGTCAGAACTCGATGACCATCTTTCCGAAGTGCTTCCCCGCTTCCATGCGCTGGAATGCCTCTGCCGCGCGTTCAAACGGCGTCACCGAATCGATGACCGGCACGATGTCATGCGCCTCGATCGCCCGATTCATCGCCTCGAACTGATTCCTCGATCCGACCGCGATGCCCTCGACGCGGATCATTCTTTCAATCATCGGCACGATGCCGACCGTTGCCGAGAACCCGCCGAGAAATCCGACGACACCCACGAATCCGCCGAACGCGACCGCCTTCAGTGATTCGGACAGCGTGTTGCCGGCCGTCTCCACCACGATGTCGACACCGCGACCATCGGTGGCCGACATGACAGCGGCCGCCCACTCCGGCGTGGTGCGATAGTCGATGACGTGATCCGCACCCAGTGAAACTGCACGAGCGGCCTTCTCCTCATTCGAAGTCAGCAGGACGACGCGCGCGCCCATGCTCCTGGCGAGCTGCAGTGCGAACAGAGACACGCCCCCCGTACCCTGCACCAGCACCCAGTCACCGGCCTTGATGTTCCCGGCGCGCAGAGCGGACCACGCAGTCACCCCCGCAATCGACAGCGTCGACGCCTCGAAATGGTTCAGGTTTCGCGGTGCGAGGACGGCGTCATCGGCCGGCACGACGATGAACTCCTGAAGCACCCCGGTTCGCGGCCAGCCAAGCGTCCAGTTCGCTCGACGCTCCGGGATGGGGAGTCCGCCGTACCATCCCTGAATAAAGGTGGGAATCACGCGATCGCCCACACGGAAACGGGAAACCGCAGAGCCGACCTCGGCGACTTCTCCGCTCGCATCCGACAGCGGCACGAAGGGAAAACCGATGTCAGGCTTGTAGACGCCCTTCATCACGACGAGGTCGCGATAGTTGATGCTTGCCGCCTTTACCCGTATCAGTACCTCATCCGGACCCGGTCTGGGCACGGCGAGGGTGGTCATGTGCAGATCGGCAAGACCGGCCGAGTTGAGCGTGATCGCACGCATGGTGGTGGATGTCATTGAACTCCCTTTCCGGTGGACTTTTCGCCGTCTTCAGGCAACCGTGTAGCCACCATCGATCACCACGCCCTGACCGCTGAAGAAGGTGGCGCGAGCGGACGCCAGGAAGAGCACGAGATCGGCCACTTCCTCGCTCGTCCCGATGCGACCGGGCGGCGTGCTCTTCGCAAAGCCCTGCTTGGCCTCCTCGCTGCCCCAGACGCGATCCTGGAAAGGTGTATCGATGATGCCCGGGCACACGGCATTGATCCGGATGCCCTTCGGGAAGTACTCGAGCGCAGCGGTGCGCGTCAGTCCAAGTACGGCATGCTTGCTCGCGATATAGGGGGAAAGGTTCTGGAATCCGATGAATGACCCCATGGACGCGTTGTTGACGATGGCGCCACCACCGGATTCGAGCATCGCGGCGATTTCATGCTTCATGCTGAAGAAGACACTCTTCACATTGGTGCTCATCACCCGATCGAAGTTGTCGATGGGCTGTTCATGCAGGGGCGCGGCAAGCCCTTCTGTACCGGCGTTGTTGAAGGCGACATCCAGCCGGCCGTAGCGCTGGACGGCCTGATCGATGACGCGACGGACGTCCTCTTCGCGTGTCACGTCTGCCTGGACGAAGACGGCCTCGGCTCCGAGCGCGCGTGCGGCCGCGGCCACTGCTTCGCCTTCCTCGCTTCGGCGAGCCGCCAGGACCAGGCGTGCTCCTTCGCGTGCAAAGGCCAGCGCAGCTGCCCGGCCCATGCCTGACGAAGCTCCGGTAATGACAACTGATTTGTTCTGCAGATCAAAGGTGTTCATTTCGCTCTCCTGAGTTGATTAGGAACGGGTGAGCGAAGTATGAAAATCAGAATTGGTCCCGTATATGGATCAATATGCGTTTTAAAATTACAAAATATGGAATTATTGGATCAAGACTCGCGAGGCGGCTTGAAATGGAACGTCTGGAACTGCTGAAGGTACTCTGTGCGGCGTCGGAATCGACCAGCTTCCGAGGCGCGGCGATGAAGCTCGGACGCTCGCCTCAGGACATCACACGCGCCGTACAGGAGCTGGAGCGGGAGCTCGGTGAGGTGCTGTTCCACCGGAGTACCCGCAAGATCCAGATCACGCAGTTCGGCGAACGGTTCGCGATGCGAGCCCGCGATGCCCTGGCGGCAGTTGACGGGTTGTTCGACACACGGGTGTCCGCACCCGATTCGGACATGCAGGGGCGCGTCCACATTACTGCGCCGGGTGCGATCGGCCGGCGATTCCTGGCACCCGTGATATCGCGCCTCGCCGGCGCGCACCCCGGCCTGATCATCGAACTCAGCCTCAGCGAAAAGGTCGCCGACGTGGTAGACGAGCGAATCGATATCGGGATTCGAATCGGGTTCATGCGTGACCAGCGCTTCGTCGCACGGCCGGCCGCGCGGATCGGTTTCGAGGTCGTTGCGGCGCCTTCGTTGATCGACGAGCATTCCAGACCGGAATCGATCACCGACCTGCAGGCCCTTCCCGTCACCGCGCTCATGGACATCAATTCCGGGAAGGCGTGGCCGTGGCATTTCAAGAGTGGCCAGCAATTTCTGCCCCACCGGGCAAACTTCATCACCGACGACCCCGAAACCGAGTGTGAGGCGGTGCTGAACGGAATGGGCTTCGGGCAACTGCCGTGGTATCTGGCCCTCCCCCATATCCGCAGCGGACGACTTGTGCCGGTGCTGCAAGTACATGCGCCGGACCCGTGGCAAATCTGCGTCTATCGGCCCCAGCGATCGCCAGTACCCAGGAGAGTCCGCATCGTCTTCGACGAAATCATGCGCACCCTCTCCGATGACACGCTGTTCCCCCAATCAGGACCCGCGGACGAATCACGCTGAGCCCAGGATGCCGGCAGAGCGCCGGGTGAGAAGGACGGAAGCCGGCGGTCAATAGTGCCCTGCTTGATGCGCGACTTCTGATGTTGACGCCGGCGCCCCCCCCGGACCAGTCGATCGAGCGGATGACGCGACTGATCGGGGGAAGTAGGCGAGATCCAGGCCACACGCACGTTGCGACGCCGCAAAAAGAAAAAGGCCAGTTCCGGAGAACTGGCCTTTTGCTCAATGCATCTGGTGGGTTGTGAGTGGCTCGAACACTCGACCTACGGATTAAGAGTTGATCCACCCAGGCCTTCCGGGTACTTGCCGGGGTTTTCAACCCCTTGTTTCATCAGAAGTTTCTCCGAACTCGTCCGAAGTGCTCCGCAGTCAGACGCGGGCCTCCGAACACTTCAATGCTACCACTTGCGCTAACACCATTTGTCATAAAACGTGGCGACAAAAGGTTGAAGCGCGTCTTGGCATCAAGCCGATCCCGCGCCGAACTGATCTGAGGCCGGGGTTTCGCCGATCACTCAGCGGCAAGCCATCAGCGGGCGTCCGTCGCTCCGCGCCCCAGCCAATCACTGCCTTGCGCACCTGATCCCGGTATGGACAAGCGCGCTGCGCTTTTTGGGAGAGAGGACTCGCTCGTATCAACATGAGTCGACGTGACAGCTGACTCGCTAGACCGGTAAAGCAGCGTTCAGCCTGCACACGAAAAGAAAGTTTTCTTAAAACGTGTACTTTCAAGTGAAAGATTTCTATATTCACACCTGAAACCGAAGATAGCTTGCGCGACTGCTCACTGGTTTCTGTTGAAATCAACCGCGCTGAAATGGAGCGAACTACATGACCACCAATGAAGAAGTAGTATCCGCCGCCGAATTAGGCCGGCACCTGATGCAGGTACGTGAGCGCAGCGGCATGAAGCAAGCGGAACTCGCTAAGCGCGTCTCGCTTAGCCCTGCGGTGCTGTCGCGCATCGAGAGCGGCGACCGTACTGTCACCCTCCAGGAAGTCCAAGACATCCTCGACCAGCTCGACACGCCCGAGGCAGCAGAGCTCGCGAAGGCGCTCCATCGGACGTGGCAGGTGCTTCCAAGACCCCCCCTAGACCATCCCAACCAAGACATGCTCTGGGAAGCCGAGCAGGTTGCTCGTGAGCTCGCGCAACTCCGAGATCAGCCTGACACGCCGCATGCCTTTGAGCGTCGGCTGTCGGAGTACACCGACGAGCTGAACCGTGGAGCGGCGATGCTGCTTAAACGTGAGCACCAGATCGCCTTCATTGGCAGCATCGGCGTCGGCAAGTCCACGGCCATCTGCAAGATGACTGGCCTCGAAATCCAGAAAGAGGATGGGTCGATGACGCCAGTCCTTGAGGTCGGTGGCGGAGGCATCACGGTGTGCGAAGTTCATCTACGCACAGGCCCCCAGTTTGGCCTCATTGTGGAGCCCAAGGACGACAACGAATTACGGCAGGACGTCTTGGATCTGGCTGACAGCATTCTTAAGGGGGCCGTCGCTTCCGAAGAGGAGGGGCCTACTGGCCAAGAATCGCAGGGCATCTCCAAGGAAGTCGCCCGGGCACTGCGCAACATGGCCGGCCTCGCCGTCCAACGTACCAAGGGCCCAGACGGCAAGCGAACGACGACAGACCCCGCCAAACAGCTGGCGCAGGAGTTCCCCACGCAGCGCGAATTCGCAGTCGAGTTTCTCAGCCGCATGAACCTGCATCGTCGTGACAAACGGGACATCTGGTATGACAGTGCCTGTGGCAAGTCACCAAAGGCTTGGTTGCGCGACATTTTCAGCGCCATCAACAACGGACGGAGCCCCGACTTCACTCTGCCGCGCCGCATCGAAGTTGTGGTCCCTGAGAGGTTGCTACAGGTGGCGGACCTTACGGTGCGCTTCATTGACACCAAGGGGATCGACCGGAACGCCGCGCGCGAGGACATCGAAGTCCACTTCGATGACCCACACACGCTGGCTGTCATGTGCTCTTACTTCAACAATGCCCCCGGCGCGGAAGCACGGCTCCTGCTCGAACGAGCGAAGGATGCCGGCGTTCGCACATTGGACACAAACGCAGCCCTTATGGTGCTGCCTCGTCCAACCGAAGCACTCGCAATGAAGGACGACGCCTCAAGTGCCCCTGTCGAGAGCGTCGAGGAGGGCTACGAGCTGAAGGCCGAGCAGATCGCCCTTGCTCTCGAACCCCTCGGCCTGCAAACGCTAAGCGTAGCCTTTTTCAACGCCAATGAAGACGCGGCGTCATCAGCGCAGGCGTTTCTGCTCGAACGACTGACGCGCGCGCGCGCGGCGTTCTGCACACGCCTTGGCGAGGCCATTAACGGTGCGCGCACTTTGCTACACAATCACGGCGAGGAACGCATACAGGCGGTACTTCGGGACGCTGGCGAAACAATGCACACGTGGGCAGCACAGAACGCCACTGTTCCGCCTCCACAAGGCCACGTCCAGGAGAGCCTGCTGGCACAAATTCAAGTCGCCTATGCCAGCACAGTGCGGGCGGCTGTGCGCCGCGAGGGCGAATGGCCGCAACTGAGCTATGCGCACCATATTGGCTACAGCGCCAGACGCCTCGCTGTAATGGCCCTCGAAAAGCCAGTGCAGCAGTTTACGGGTCACTGCAAGCTCTTGGCAGCAACACCGCGATATGCAGAGGCAGCAGAGCTGCTGGCTCAAGCTGAGCGCGTGCTGACCGCCTCCTACGAAGAACTGCTGCGAAAGGTCCAGTTGATGGCCCAAACAGTTTTCAGGGATGCGCTGAAGGCGGACCCCTTTCTGTGGCAAGCCTGCATGGACGAGTGGGGTCAAGGCCCTGGTTATAAGAGCCGCGTCGCCGAGCACAATCGCGAGTGGTTCGGAAATGAGGCCCGACTGAAGCTGGAAGACGAGCTTAAGTCTCTCATCGCACGCGAATGGGCACGGGCCTTGGCGAACGTAACCACGTTGCTCGAACCTCAGCAGACAGCGGCCAGGTGATTCCCGTTATCGAAATCGAGGGCGATAATCGTAAAGGTTGCCTTGCGTGCTCCGTGTTTGACCTGAGGACGCCATCGACCAGCGCGCGCCGGGCACCCAGCGGTTGGTCCTTCGTCACGCGCTGCTCTAGGAGCGCGTCGTGGAACATCGACGCCAACGGCTTTACTGGCTGCGCACGAGAAATTGGGAAAGTAGGAAGGACTCCTATCTGGAGTCCCCCCCGAACCCTAGGCCGAGACCACTTGCGCCACCGCTTCTCACACGGTGATTCAAAGCCAAGAAGAGCCAAAGTAAAAATACTACTGCTCAGCATTGCGCAAAAATACCTTAGCCTTGCCAACTTTGACATGACTGTCTGCACCGTCCGGTGCCGGGTAAGGAAGCGACGAAGGACGAGCCAGGACAGATACTGATCCTTGATGAGGTGGCTGCCTACCTGAAGGTGGGCAAGCGCACAGCCTATCGCTTGGCTGCTGCCAAAAAATCCCTGCCTTCAAAGTGGGAGGTGCTTGGCGCTCTCCCGCGCGGGCTTAGACGGCTGGATAAGGCAGCAGTCGGCGCAGACATTGGGTAACGGCTCGTGGTCAGCATGGCACCGGAGAGCTCAGGGCTATTCGCCAGTGATATTGCTGCCTTTTTTATGGACAACTGCTCAACAGGGGCGCAATGCGGATTTTGGGAATGTTGTAAATGGCCGTGTCAAAAGCAATTCGACGAAAGATCGCCCGGCTCAGGGGAGGAAATCCGCCACGGTTTATGGACCTGTTCGCCGGATGTGGCGGCATTTCGCTTGGGTTTGCCACGGCAGGCTTTGAGCTAGCTGCCTCAGTAGAGCTGGACCCATGGGCCGCCGAGTCCCATGGGGCCAACTTCGCGGCGATCAGCCAAGGGAATAACCTGCAAGCCCACTTCAAGGCCCGCGACATAACTCAGGAGGATCCCGGCTCCATCTTCCGGGACCTGGGCATCGCCGGCCGAGTCGATGAGCAAGTGGATGTGCTCGTGGGCGGACCGCCCTGTCAGGCCTTTGCGCGTGTCGGGCGCGCGAAACTTCGTCACGAGGCTTACCGCCGCGACGAGGATGACGCGGACATTGCATTTCTGGTCGACGGCCGGGTGAACCTCTGGCAGCGTTATCTGCACTACGTCCGCGAAACAAAGCCTCTCGCTCTTCTGATGGAGAACGTGCCGGATATCCTGAATCACGGGGGTAAGAACGTCGCCGAGACCGTGGCCGAGCACCTCCGCGAAGAGGGCTATGTGGTCCGCTACACTCTGCTCAATGCTTCGTGGTTCGGCGTCCCCCAGACAAGGGAGCGGATGTTTCTGATTGGTGTTCACGAAAGCCTGGATGCTGACGTCGTGTTTCCCACTCCCACTCATTTTACGGTGCTGCCCGCTGGATATGAGGGAACCCGCGCGACGGCCCGGAAGCTGATCCCGCAGCACACTAGGCACAGCCGGGAGGTCGAGCACAGCCACTGCTGGATTAGCGATCCGTCCGAAGAGGACGGCCTGCCGCCGGCTACCACTGCTGGCGAGGCGCTCGCCGACCTGCCCCCGATCTTCGCCATGGATCTGTTAGAGCGCGGACAGATCGCGCGCGGCCGGAAGGATCCTGCCGAACCCGTGTTCTACACCTCCCGTCAACCGACCACCGCCTGGTCCCGATTGATGCGGCAATGGCCGGAATTCGGCACTACCGATAACACCACCGGCCACGTCATCCGCTACCTTCCCCGCGACTACAAGATCTTCCGCATGATGGAGGAGGGCTGGCAATACCCGGAGATCTGGCGCTTCGTCGAGGAAAAGCGCCAGCAACTAATGAACAAACGGTGGCGGTCGGGCGAAAGCAGAGGAGCTGACGCTGACGAGATGCAGGCCTTCATCAAGAATTGGACGCTGCCCTACGACCCCGGGAAGTTTCCGAACAAGTGGTGGAAGTTGTACCGAGACAAGCCCGTGCGCACGCTAATGGCGCACCTCGGCAAGGACTCCTACAGCCACATTCATTTTGACAGCGAACAGGCGAGAACCATTTCGGTCAGGGAGGCGGCGCGGCTGCAGTCCTTCCCTGATGGGTTCGTGCTGCGTGGAAGTATGAATCCTGCCTTCAAGCAGATTGGCAATGCCGTACCACCGCTCGTTTCCTACGCAATCGCCATTGAGATACGCTCGATGATCGGCTGCCAGCCGATTCCGGACATGCGCAGGGAATTGATGGGCTTGAAACAGCAGCCGGCAGTGATCGCCGAGAGGAGTGAAAAGAAGAAATGCGTTTCCTGATTCTGCGAGTCCTTACCCACAGCGAACTAGGGATGTTCCACGAGTACCGCCGCCAGGGGAAGGAGGGGTCCAAGCAGAGGGCCGTGAATTTTGACTGGGACGTGGTTGACCGGGTCTTCCCGGCCGCCAAGGATTCCGATCAAGTCGAAATGGACCTGATGTACGACACGGACAGCGGGGTGCACACGGCGAGGCAGTGGCTGAAGCGCCAGGAGAAGAACTGGCGCCTTGAAGGCAACTGCCCGAAGGACAAGCTCTACCAGTTTGTAGCTCCTGGTTGCCTGTTCGCCATGGAGATCGAGGCCGGAGCGACCCCTGCCTCCGGCTCATGGGCGGTGTTTCCGAAGGACGACCCGGTAACCCGCGCGATTCTGGCGGACGGCGAGAGCAGCAAGCTTGCAAACTCGGGCATGATTGCGCTGCACGGCGAGGAGGGTGAGCGGACTTGGCGAATCCTCAGCGAAGCCCGCCCGGATCTATTCTTGGCTCCCCGGGAGGGAGCTGGGACTGCTCCGGCCTCGTTCATTGCGAGACCGAATGGTGTAGAACTGCCCCCCAACCCCGCCCGGCTGGTGAATATCCTGGCCGCGGTGGGCCACACGATGTCCTCGGCTGTCGCTGACCTAGTGGACAACGCTATCAGTGCCGATGCAACCCGGATTGATATCACCTTCGGGCGGCCGGACGGCGGGCACGGCCGGTGGATGAGCATCGCCGACAATGGTTGTGGAATGGAGCGAGCCAGATTGGCCGAGGCCATGCGGATCGGCAGCGATTCCGAGTACGAGGACAACAGCCTCGGAAAATACGGCTACGGCCTGAAGGGCGCCTCCTGGTCCCAGACCAGGGTCTTCACAGTTGTGAGCAAACGCGATGGGGCGCCAGCACACCACCTGACCTGGGACGCCAAGGATATGGAGGGATGGATTGCCAAGTCCGACCCTCTGGAACCATGGGAGGAGGAGGCGACTGTGCTCGGAAACCAGGGGACGGTGGTTCTCTGGAAGGACATGCGTCCGCCGCAGAGCATGCCGAACACCCGTGGGCTGGACCCTTTTTCGTTTGAGGTCATGCTTCTGGAGCGTCATCTCGCGCTGGTCTTTCACCGCTTCCTGGAAGGTAAGGCGGCAGGCAGGAAGCGGGTCAACATCACCATCAATGGCAACCACGTCGAGCCGAACAATCCGGTTGGCCACCCGTTGGCCGTCGCCTACGACGAGAAGACAGTTCGCATCCCCACTGAGGCGGAAGATGGCAAGGTTCTGGTGCAGGCCTATCTGCTGCCGACCGAGGACGAGATCGCGGCATATCACGAGGCCGACGGTGCCGATGCCGCACGACGGGCACGTGAGCTGATCAGTCTGCACGGCAATTGGAACGATACTCAGGGGCTCTTCATTTACCGCCACGACCGCCTTATCAAGTGGGGCGGCTGGCATCAGATGTGGAAAACCAACGACGAGAAGACCAAACTCGCCAGAGTAATCGTCGAGTTCGACAGGGCGCTAGACGACGCCTTAAAGATCAACATCAGCAAGCAGATCGTCCAGCTTCCCATGCAGCTTCAGACCGAGATTAAAAGTCTCGCCGATATTGTTCGCAAAGACAGCCAGAAGAAGTACCGCAAGCCACGGCAGACACTAGCCACTCCGCCGGTGCCGTCTCCTGCCAGCGGCAGTGCGGGAGCCAGCAGCGCCGCAGGGAATAGCACCCGAAAAGCGCCCGCGCCCGCTGTATCACCTGCCGGGTCGACGAGGGAGGCGCCCGCTCCAGCGCCGCGGATCGGGGTGAAGGAGGTAAAGACGGACAAGTTTTTGTGGAAGGTGACGAAGGGGCTGACCGGTTCTCTCGACATTCAGGTCAGTGAGCTCAACCCGGGCCTGTCCGCCCTGGTGAGGCAGATCCGCTCCGACCCTCATGCCCTCGCGCACTTGGCAGACTTTCTCTGTGGCCTGGATGAGATGGAAGTCCAGAAGCACCTGATGGCTGAACGAGACAACTGATGGAGACAGTCCGTATCGTTGGGGCGGTACCGCCGAAGCCGGTCTGGACGGATCGCCTCATCACCGGATCATGGACCCATTGGGGCCGCCTGGATGCGCTGCTACGCGCCGACCCAAAGTGGGAACCGCAGCAGGTCGACTCGGTGGCCGCCGAGTCACTCAGAGTTCTGCGTCATCTCCCGGATCCACAGCAGGGCTCTCCGTTTCAGGGACGCGGTCTGGTCGTCGGTTATGTCCAGAGCGGCAAGACAGCGAACTACACCGCTGTCGCGGCGCGTGCTGTGGACGCGGGGTACCGGATGGTAATCGTCTTGTCCGGCATCCACGATTCCTTACGGAGCCAGACGCAGAACCGCCTGGAACGGGAGCTGATCGGGGCGCAGGCGGACGGTCTGCCGGGGGAAAGATGCGGAGGGGAATGGTGCACGCTGACAACGCCCACCGAGGACTTCACATCGCAGGATGAGCACGTCCTCCAGTTCCCGGGACCCTTTCTTGCTGTCGTGAAGAAGAACGTCGCCGTCCTGCAGAAGCTGGATCGCTGGTTGGAGTCTGCCTCGAGTTACCTTGATGACATGGCCGTGCTGGTCATCGACGATGAGGCGGACCAAGCGTCAATCAACACGAAGGGTAACCGGCCGTCGGACCCAGCCGTCGGCGAGGACGACGACAACGATGAGAATCTGGCGCCATCCAAGACCAACGCCCTGATCCGCTCGATACTAACGCGGGCAGCGAAAGCGGCCTACATCGCCTATACGGCCACTCCGTTTGCCAATGTCCTGATCAACCCGGAGGCTGTCGACCGGAGGGTTGGCGTCGACCTCTTCCCCAAGGATTTCGTCATCCAGTTGCCCCGTCCGAAGGGCTACACGGGAACCGAGGAACTCTTCGGAGTGACCGCCCAGGGGCGTGATGTGCTCCGCACGGTGTCAGAGGCGGATGTGAAGGCGTTGCGGGGTTCCCGCAAACGCAGAAGGACCGAGATCGTCCTGGGCTTCGCCAGAGACACGCTGCCGGATTCGCTCGCCGACGCCCTCATCTCGTTCTGTCTTGCCGGTGGCGTGCGGAACCTCCGCGGGTTCGCCGGAAAACCCCACACCATGCTGGTGCATGTGAGCCAAAGGACGGATGACCAGAGGCGCATCGCCGATGCCATCCGTGAACAGTTGGATTTGTGGCGCGAGGCCGAGCGCCAGGGCCAACGGATCGAGATGATCTTCGGCCCGGTATGGGAAAACATAAAAACCGGCGTCGATATTCCCGCGAACGACGAGACCGTGCTAAAAGCCGCCGTTGCAGTGCTTCGGGAGCTCGTGGTTCTCGAGCTCAACAGTATCAGCGGTGAGAACCTGGAGTATGACGAGAAGCCCGGACGGCATATCGTAGCGGTAGGCGGCAACCGGCTGTCCCGGGGGTTGACGCTGGAGGGGCTGACGGTCTCCTATTTCCTGCGCACCGCCTCCATGTGCGATACCCTGCTGCAGATGGCCCGCTGGTACGGCTTCCGTCGCGGTTATGAGGATCTCATCCGTATCTGGACCACCGACGGGATCGCCCGATGGTTTTCAGAACTTGCCCTTGTCGAACAGTCGCTGCGGGATTCCATCATCGCACTGGCCCACGCCGGACGCAGACCGGATCAGATGGCCATCCGGCTCCGCGCGCACAGCGATCTTCTTCTGACGGCACGTAACAAGTCCCGCACTGAACAAGCGCGGCAGGACTCCTGGTCGGGTGAGCACCCGCAGACCGTTTTGCTTCCCCTGTCCGATCCGTCGAAATTGCAGGCCAACTTCACCTTGACGGACCGCTTCATTGCAGAAGTTTCGCCCAGTGTGCAGCGCAACGGGGGACTACTGGCGCGCGACGTTGCTCCAGAGACCATCGCGACATTCCTTCGTGGCTACCGAATCAACGAGGACATTGTCGTCTTCCGCAACGATCTACTGGCCGACTGGATCATGGAACGGGCCGCAGTTGGGGAACTGACCGACTGGTCTGTATTTGTTGCGTCGCCCGGTAGCGAACGAACCATTTCCCTTGGCGGTAGAGAGGTCGGCCTTGTCCGCCGTAAGCGTGTCAGCAGCGAGAGCATCGGCATTCTGACTGACCCCGCTCATGAAGGAGTAGACCTGCCAAACGGTCCGGATGCCTACAAACGGGACAGTGGCGCCTACGACGCAGAGGCCATGCGAGCCGCCAGACCGTCGACCCAGGGGCTTCTTATCGTCTATCCGTTGGATCCTGAGTACCTCGATGTTCCGCACGCAAAGCCCGTGATCGCCTTGGCTTTGAGTCTGCCGCAGACGACGGACGCGGGGACAACATGGATTGTGAACAGCATGGTGTCCAATGATTGAAGGCATCACCCCAATGCATTGGGCTCAGCTCCGTTCCATGCGGCCGCAGAGCGAGGACGCTTTGGCCACCATACCGGTCAAGGTGAACGGAAGCGGTACTTCACTGTCTTTAGCCATGGACCAAGGCGGCCACCTGCACCTGTTGATCCCTGTGGACCATGGTCCGACTGGGGCTCCACCGTCTGATCTGAACGGACTCAAAGTACGACACCGGAGCCTTGAGCCGGGAGAAGTGCTTGCACTCTCGGCACCGCCGTCGCATGAGCAGGTGTTCACCCCCTTCTGCAGGGATATTGTGGCTGCGGTTGTGCAGGAGGCACGGGAGCCTTGGAAGGCAGTGGCTGCGACGATCCGAGCGTGGCAGTCGGCGTGGAAGCCGGTGCGTCCAGCGATGGACAAGACCGTCCAGATCGGACTCTTCGGTGAATTGCTGGTGCTGCGCTCCTTGATGATTCCGGTGCTCGGACCGTCCGCCGTCGACCATTGGAGCGGGCCGGATGCGGAGCGCCACGATTTCGTCGGTGAGCGGTTGCGTATCGAGGTGAAGACGACACGCAAGAGCCGCCCCGAACATGAGATCTCACGCCTGGATCAGCTTCGGGCGCCTGCCGGATGCCAGCTGTTGTTCGTCTCTGTCCAATTGGAGGAGAGCATCGCAGGCGACGAATCGTTGGCGACTCAGGTGGATGCGATCGTCGACCTACTTCGCACCGATGCTGCGGCGTTGGACTGGTTCATGACGAAGATGGCGAACCTGGGGTGGTCTGAGGAGGTGCGGAGCTCTGGAGAGCTTCTGCGCTTCCTCGTGCGGGGTGCGGAGGTATACGTCGTCGACGAGGAGTTTCCCCGAATACCTGACGACTTCCTGCCCCCATCGGGCGTAGTGTCGGTGAAGTACACGGTTGATCTTGCAAATCTCCCCTCACTTGGGCTGGACGAGGTAACCAGTGTCATCAAGAGCGCAACCCGGTGCAATGAGTCCTGATCAGCGCGGCTCAGATCCGAAAAGCACAGGACGGAAGCGGCGGAACCCCAAGACCGGACCGCTGACGCGATCTGAGAATATGTCCAGGATACGTGGCAGGGATACGAAGCCCGAACTAATAGTGCGCCGTGCGCTCTGGGCTTCCGGGCTCCGTTATCGCCTATATGACGGGCGACTGCCCGGTCGCCCCGATCTGGTTTTTGCTGGGCCACGCATGGTGGTTTTCGTTCACGGCTGCTTCTGGCATTGTCATGAAGGATGCATTAATTTTCGCATCCCGAAGACCCGCTCGGAATGGTGGGCTGCAAAGCTGGCAAGAAACAAATTGAGGGATGCCAAAGTCCGGGCCGATCTCGAGGCGGGGGGATGGCAGGTGATAGTGATTTGGGAATGCGAAGTGGAGAATCAGGCAGTTCTCGCTTCGATCGCCAAGGCATTGAAATCTTTTCCCAAGCTTCTAAGGCATCGCGTTCGGGAGTCAGCTATCGGATAGTGCTCCGCCGAGGAGTTGGTTCTTTACGAGAGATCCGATTGATCCAGAAAAGGTCAATACAGTTTTCTTGAGCAAAAACGAGATTTGTTATTCAAAGGTACGTTGATAGCCGAGCGCGGACGTTTAAGGCACCGCCCCCGAGTAGATATAAAAAACTGAGTCCACGAGAAAAGTGATGTACGGCGCCCAACCTTCCCGTTAGCAATGCAAGTGCATCGAGAATTGAGGCGCTGACGCTTCAGCGTTTGCCACCATTATAATTTCGGACAAAAACCCATGGAATTTCATACGGTATCTCCTGACAAAGTAATCTCAGGATACGTGGTAAATGCAACAGCCACTTATGCGGAAGCCCTGGAGCATTTTTTTCCCTTGATAGGGCGCCTCGACATGCAGCGAGATCCCTTACAAACCCGGTTTTACTCGCGCCTTGAAGACGACATCGTTCGAGGCTGCGTGATGCCCCCGATAACGATAGCTCTGATCCATCGAATGAGTGACGAAACTGCGGCATCAATTGAAAACGCTGCCAAGTACATCTCTGACCACATTCACCATGGATTCGTACTCGACGGAATACAACGCCTGACTACGCTCGAGCGCGCCTCGCGAAAAGCCGAGTTCAACTCTTGCCGCCCTATCCATGTCAGCTTTGTACTTACTGATTCGCGAGACCGGCTTTTGTACCGGATGATTACCCTAAACAATGGCCAACGCCCTATGTCGGCGAGACATCAAATTGAGGTTTTAGCCGATTCATTTTTTGACTTTGGGGCTCTCGACATTAACTTGATCACAGAAAAAGGCGCGGGACGGGTGCGTGCGTCAAGTTCATTCAAAAAAGGGGATTTCGTTAAGGGGTATGTTGCTTACTTAAGCAATTCCGTGAACATTGACAATCAGAAAATCATCGAAGAAAAAATGGATGAGCTGATCGCAAGTAGAATTATAGAATCAGACATCCCAACAACAAACATTGAATTTTCAGACGTCGTAGAGCTCGTCAATTTTTTGAGCGAAGATCCGGAGCTCGGGATTTGGCTCCGGGTACAGAATAACTTCATCGGATTCTGCGTCGGCATCAAATCATCTCTGCACGCTATCGAGTCCGCCACGCTGGGTGAATTTGCAGCGGCAGTCAGAACTTTTGAAGCCGCCTTTTCTTCAATTAATGTCAGCAAAGTAAATCTTGGGAAACTTCGACGAGAGCTCGTGTCTAAATTCATTGGCAACTACGGCGAGCTGAAAGAACTTGAGGAATACGCCCTTCTAGATCGCATTACCGACTGGATCTAGACATGCCGATAACGGTTTCCGGGATCGACTACACCTTTGACACCAGGCTACCAACCGGTGCTGATCGATCGTACCAATACCTCCTTATAAAGACACTGATCGGCTCGAGTGCTCTGACGTACCGCGGGAAACAATTACGCCAAATTGTGAACTACTCTGTACTTCCTCAGAGCACACGTACGAAACGCGGGCGCGACGCATTCGCTGACTTTCTTCGCAGATTCGGCGTCGACCTCAATGAGAGAGAGTTTATTAGAAAAACAATTCCGCTGAATCGAAACTTCTATCAAGACATTCTGATCGAGTTTTCACACTACTTTTTACAAACCCACCGTAATTGCCATGCCGCCGCTTTCACTCATCTTTATCGTCTCCTGGAAAGGATAGCATTTAGCGCCCCACTCTTATACTGCCGATCCTCCTCCGATTACTACGGCACATTCGACGACCTCAAGACTCTCTTTGCCGGAAACGACAAGACCGGAGAAATGGGCTTCCTTAAGAAATTCGTCGCCCAGGGAAAGTTCATTGACGCAGTACTACTTGACTTTGTGTACCGGCTCGACTTCTCCTCGTACACGGACAAGACTCTTCATTGGAGCTCTCTTTCCAATCACTTCAACGGATTTACTACAAAAGACATCGCAACCCACCAATTCGACATCAGGTTTCGTGACATTTGCAGTCTAACGACTACGATTCGCAATCGTTTTTTTCATTCACGCACTGGAGACGGCCAGAACAACATTTCCATTCAAAGCCTTGGCGATCCAAACGATTTTTTTTCCGAGATAAACAAGGTCGCGAGCAGCTTTATCGCCATGCTGTCTCTGCATTGCGCAGCGCAAGCATAACTACACCATTCAATTGAATGAAATTATTTTGTGATTACGTAGCCGACCAGTAAATCGCGGTGGCCTACCCTGTTTCTTAGGATCGCAACCCTGTGGCGTGCCGTATCAGTGCCGAGGCGGTCCGGTGAAATCGGTTGATCGGCCAGCACGATCCGAATGTGCTGCTTTCCGCCTGCCGACAGCCTTCATTCGGTCGAACCCGTCGGAAGCTTTACATTGGCTTGTCCTCCCGAGTGATCATTCAGGCGCAGCCCTCCGCTTTCCGGTAGGCATCCGACAACCGACGTGTTGTGCGTTCGCATTCAGCGTGGCGCGTTGATCCCGTCGGCGACTTCGCCTTCGTCCCATGCGCAGCCAAATGCATCAGGCGCGCCATCAGATGCTTAATGCACCGATCATCCATGTCTTCCGGGTCCGAGCCCTCCTTGCGACCGTCACACACTGGCCGCCGCCGCCCCAACTCCGGCTGATCAACGCGGAAACACGCGTCCTACCGTTGCCAATCGTTATCACCGGCCTTCCCGATCAGATCGATCTTGCAAATCCAAAGTGCCACAACGCCACATCCGGCGATCGCGCCCCCCGTGCAATTACAAATTTTCAAAATGGGAGCCCGGACATCTTCTCAGCCTGAATCAACGGGTTGCAATAGGTTCTGCTCCTTGAAAAAAATCAAGATTTAAATTGGTTTAAATTGACGAGAAAATTTGCAATTAAATTGCAAGCTTGACTCGGCAGCTCATCATCCAAGACGAGGTTGCCGACCACGGTATTCTTGACTACATTTCGTAGTTTTGTACAGAGAAACCATGGAGCAAACCTCCCCTCTCGAACACTTGAGTAAGGATGAGTTGTCGGATCTGATTCGTCGCTACTACTCGGGTGAGAACGTCTTATCGCTGATACGCGAGTTCAATATCCATTGCCATGTCAGCATGTTGCATCAATTCTTTCCGCCGCAGCCAACCAACGAGTCGTGCCGTCGATGTGGTTCGGCAATGGTGCGACAGTTGCTCAGCAAATCTCGGCTAGTACGTGAGAGGTTGTGTTGTATCGCCTGCAATCACGAGGATACGCCCTCTTGCGGCTGCGCCGGATGCCTAAAGGCCGCTTCGGAGAGCAACGCGAGGCTTGTTCGCGAGAGAAGGAAAAGAGCGGTTGAGTTTTGTTCAGAAAATTGGAGCTATTCACCAACTCATGTTGAACCCCATAACCTGTCCGTCCGCACAGCCGTATCACTTTTGACTCTCGTGCGTTGTTGCGGATGGATCGACGATCGCCGGCTGGGCGGGATTACCTCTTCGGGAATACGTTTTGCGCCAGGAGGCGCCGACTACGAATACCGCCTAATTAAATGCCTGATTGACCTGGGAATAATTTCTCCAGACCCAGAATACTTTCCATATGAACTAACTCAAAAAGAACTGCTTTTTATTGGAGAACATCTAACACGTGTACGATGGACTTTAAGAGTTCCCAGCGCGCCAGAGTTCATCAGGAAAACAGAGGAAGTAATGCGCTCAGCCGCTCGACCAGCCGGGTGGAAGGCCGAGTGCATCGAATTTGCGCGCGAACTTGCGTCCGAAGAATGCAAGGAGTTCTTCATTCATGCAGCAAGTGAACGCCGCTTCGGCACCCCGAGTTTAAGATCGCTCGAATCTCTTATCGATAACTTACTCAAAGAGTATTCAGTATCTCAGTGCTATCAAATAATCCTGACCGGTGGGCGTATGGCATCCGATCGTCGTACAACCAAGGGGATGTGCTCGCCTCACGCAGCCAACTACATGGTCGTGGCGTGCCAAACGCATGCTGACCGGGCACGTGTAGAAGGATGGTCAATAAAAGGCTATCGCAGACCGCCTCACCTTGAGCGCACTCAGATCAGCCATGTGTTACACGATGTCTTAATGGGCGACGGGGATTCAGGTGCGTTTTATTCGACCATTCCAAAACAGGCAACGTGATTTCCCATTTTTAAAGGCCACGTCGCATCTTCAGGCCTTCGGCGGCCGGAGCACTACCATTCGGTATATCTATGGCCAATCACGCATTTACACCAGTCCGCGACTTTGTAGACCTGTTGGACCACCTGCGCGACAAGGAAGCAGGCCCGACGGTGCTCTCAACAATCCGATTCTGCGAGCTGCTGGGTATTGACGCCGAGCGGCTCGCCGAGTTGGCCGCGGTTTACGGCAACGCCACAGGTATGGTGTCAGCTTCGGAGGGGGCGCAGTGCCTCATTCGAGCTTCGCTGCGTGTATTACAGGCCGCCAGCGACTTGAACGGCGACCTCGGACGGACAATCCTCTGGTTCCGTAACGAACCGTTGGCACCCTTCGGCCACCAGACGGCCGAGCATTTGGTGGCAGAAGGGCGTGTCGAGGACGTGATTAGATATCTCATGGCACTCGAAGGAGGCGTCGCAGGGTGAATTCGATTCGGCAGTCGGTGGCGGTAGTGGCCCTGACCGCCCTTGCTTCTTCAGCCAACGATTCCACATGCTCTCCGTATCGGTGCCACGGCTGTCTGGCTAACGCTGTTGATCGGCCAGCACAATCCGAAGGTGGTGCTTCCTTCCAGCCGACAGCCTCCATTCTGCGGCCCCCGCCGAAAGCGTTACATCCGCTTGCCTCACCGGCTCTCCATCAAGACGAAGGCCGCCCCCCTCAGCGAGCCGGCGAGCGGCACTTCTCGAGTTCGCGAGCCCGCCTTCGACCGCCAGTTCAGCGAGGGAGACACCGGCGACCAAGCGCTCATGACTCAGCAACACGGTTGGGAGACCCTCCGCATCGTCGGCTTGGCCAAAGACACCACCGGCCGCACGTGCTGCCACCCCGGCCGCCTCCGCCCCGTGAGCCAAGCTGGTCGCTTCGTTTGCGAGAACGACCTTTGCTTCGTTGAGTTCGGCACCCTGTAGGGCAGACAGCCTGCGGACGTCATCGATCGGTAGCTCCGTGAAGAGAGCGAGGAAGCGACCCACATCGCGGTCATCCGTATTTCTCCAGAACTGCCAGAAGTCGAACGAAGTGAGCCGCTCCGCGTTCAGCCACACCGCCCCCTGTGCTGACTTTCCCATCTTTCGGCCGTCAGCGGTGGCCAGCAGCGGCATCGTGAGCCCGAACAACGCTGGTCCTCCCTTGCGCCGAGAAAGCTCGATGCCATTGATGATGTTCGCCCATTGATCGGCCCCTCCCACCTGCAGTGTGCAGCCATGCCGCCTCGCGAGCTCGGTGAAGTCGTGAGCTTGCAGCAGCGTGTAAGCGAACTCCTGGACGGACAGCGAGTGCTCGAGCCGGGAGCGGATCGCATCGAGACCGAGCAACCGATTGACGGTGAAATGTCGGCCGACTTGATCCAGGAACTCGAGGTAACCGAGGCCGTCCAGCCACTCCTCGTTGTTCACGACGAGCGCTCCATTGGCACCGCCATCAAACGTGAGGTACCGCGTGAAGGCGCTCGAAATGCCCCGAATGTTCGCCGCGATCGTTGCCGCATCAAGCATAGGGCGACTGCTGTCCCGGAAGCTCGGATCGCCGATCCGGGTGGTGGCACCACCGATGAGCAGGATGGGACGGTGGCCCGCGCGCTGAAGCCAGCGCATCAACATCAAGCCCTGCAAATGACCCACATGGAGGCTGTCGGCGGTTGCATCGAAGCCCAGGTACGCGGTCAGGGTGCCCGAGGCGAAAGACCGACGAAGTCCTTCAACGTCGGTACATTGGTGGACGAAGCCGCGCTCTTCGAGCAGCTGAAACAGGTCTGAAAAATTGGGGGGCATTGCAGTCTCCTCGAGGGGGCAAAAGCCCGAGGGAGACTGCGTTTTCAACGTCCCAGTCCGCCTCGGGCGGAATGGACGCGCGTGCGCCTACCGCCTGGGAAGGCAGTAGCCGCTATACGAGACGCGATTGACGAAGTGCGAGCACATAGTGTTAGCGTAGCAGAGTCGAGCAGCCCCGTGCGCTGCAACGATGCACGCAAGGGGAGAGCTGTCGTGATTCGGAAGGCGAAGAATTCAGTAGATCGGTGCCGGAACATCCAGCGCTTCCAGGAAGCGAGTGCCGCAAGCTGGGGCGAACTGGCGGTTGCGGTCCACCAAGGGATCCCCGCGAAAGAAGTCGAGGATTTGGCGGCTCTGCTTGGCCTGCCGTTTGACGAACTCTGTCGTGCGCTAGGCTTGCCCCTCTCGACGATCCGCAGAAAAGCCAAGAACCAGGAACTGCTGCCGGCGGTTCAAGGCGAACGCGTACTGGGCTTGCAGCGAATCGTCGGGCAGGTCCAGACGATGGTCGAGGAGTGCGGCAATCCGACGAACTTTGACGTGGGCGTCTGGATCGGAAACTGGCTGCTCAGCCCGCAACCAGCACTCGGCGGAGGCAGCGGCATGGACTTTCTGGGGACAGTCACCGGCGAGCAGCTTCTCTCTGACCTGCTCATGAGAAACGTCAGCGGCGCATACTCTTGAAGAGCACAAAGTGCGAAGGATCCGCCCCCCCGTTGCCTGCGTCAGCCGCTCGTCCAACTGCCTCGATCTACCCCTGGGGTTCGATGCTTCAGCATTCTCCTTTTCCCCGCAGCCGCCATCCGTCGACACCGTGAATTGACCCCTGAGCGAAACGACGAATCGTCCCCTTTTCCCGGCGAAATCCTTCCGTCCGGCTCCGCCACATACAGTGCGTCGCGAGTTCGGTAGATCCTCCTCGACAATCCCTATTGCACGGGGCTTTCGCACCCGGTCGGCCGCCACTTTTCCGTAGATCAGCGGCACAGTCTCGCGACTCGCGGAGTCGCTTCGATGCAATCTGCAGGCGAGCGAGTTGAGCGCTCCGAGGAGAGAAAAACCTCTCATCCGCGACACCGATCTCAAGCGCAACGGGTGCCGCGAAACGGGGACAAGGGCCGGCGCCCGCAGTCCCACCAGCCCCACGGGCTGGTGCAGGGGGGAGCCGGAAGCGTAGCGCCGGACAGGACGCATGCGTCCGTCGTCCGAGCGCAGGCCGCGCCCACGCGGCCGTAGCTTCTGGGGGGCGAAGCCCCGGGCGCCGAGCAAAGCGCGGCTACCCGCTTCGTGCCCCGCAGGGGTGAGGCCGAACGGCCGAAGGTCGAGCAGGGCCCCGCAGTCCGAGCCGCGAAGCGGGCGGGCTGAGGGCAAGCGAGAGCGCGCAGCGCCGATCGAGCGCACCGGGCAGCGCCCGATGCGTGAGAGAAGCCCGCGAAGCGGGTAGCCGCGCTTTGCGCGCGCCCCCGCGAGGTGACGGCACGTCACCGCTGCAGCCCGCCAGGGCGGGAAGGCAAGGTCCGGGAGGCAGAGGCGGCGTCCAGCCGCGTCAGGCAAGGGAATCGGCCCCAGCCGACGCTCCGCAGGAGCGCCTTGCCGGTGCCTCTCGGGCCGCGCAAGCAGTCGCCCCCGACTGCTGCAGCCCGTCACCGACATCGTCGGTCCCTTCGTACCCATCCGGACGAAGGGACCGACGATGCTCACCCAACTCCAAAGCCCCCCTCAAGCCAGACGCAGCCCATTGGCAGCGCCTCACCCATGCCTACCCACAGGGCCTTAGGGACCGATAAATCGGGGCACTACATCGAGAACACCACCTCACTTTTGGAGAACTCGATGACACAACACCCCGCATCCCCCGTCACCAGGAAAACACCGAGCGCCGCCGAATATTTGAACGGCCAAAGCCCTCGCGCACGCGGCGAAGAAAAGCGCAAAGCCGCCCTGGAATGGATCTACCTGAACGGCTGGACAAGTGCCGACCTGCTGCGCAAGGTCGTTGGACAGGCCGCGGGCGGTTACGCCGCAAAACTCGTACGTTCCGGACTCCTGGTTGAGACCCGAACTCAGTCCGGCGGCGTGCAGAAAGGCGTACCGAAATCAGTACTGACTTTGAGCAGGATCGGGCTCGAAGAAGCGGAACGATTCCGTACCGAGTCGTACCCTTACATTGAGATCAATCCGCTGCGCATCAGCCAGCACCTGATCCGGCACAACCTGCTTGCGCAACAGCTCACGCTCACCGCCCTCCAATCCGGTCACGCGAGTGCGTACTTTACGGAGCGCATGCTGCAGCGTGCTGGCGACAAAAAGGATGAGAAGAAGCCGGACGTCGTATGGAAACTGTGCTCGTCCGGAAACCTGGCGGCGGTCGAAGTCGAACTGAGCGGCAAATGGGGCCGGGATCTGGACGATTTCATACTGAAGATCTGCATCGCCCTTGATGATCGGAAGGGACCGCCACGGTACGACAAGTTCTTCATCTTCTCAGACAGCCCGGCGATCGTCGCCAAGTATGAAAAAGCGCTCGCCCCGGGATCAAGGTACACGCTCTGGCGATCCGATCCGATTGCGCGGAAGTACTATGAAGACAGGGCTTTGACAGTCCCCGATTACGTGCGTAACCGTATCCAATGCTCGCTTCTGAGGGACGCATGAAACGCGTCGCATTGATCCTCGCCGCGTTACTCGTTGCGGCTTGCGAGGCCCCCCCGCCGCCAGACCCTCGGCCGCCCGCTCTTCTGGCTGAACTTGCAACAACGTGGCCTGCAGAAGCGAACCTTCAGCGACTGGCCGAGGCCGCCGCACAATGTGATCAGAAGGACTGGGCGGGCTGTTACCTGATACGTGAGCGACAGGCGCAGGTCTCGAGATCGGTTTCCGCGTGCTGGGACGACGAACGCAGGATGTGCTTCGCCCTGCGCAAGCACGTTCTTCAGGTCGCAAATCCGGCGAAACACTTTCCGCTCGATAGCCAGGTTTTGCTCCCTGAGACGCCCTTTTACTGGCGTTTAGACAATCCCTATCTCGACCAGCTCTCTGACGTGCATTCGTACCGCATCGAGGTCGCAAAAGCATGGTTTGGCCGGATCTACTGGTACGTTGCCCTGGCTGTGCTCTGCACAATGGTCTTGTCGCTGGTTTTTGAGCGCATCTGGCGCTGGCTTCGTCAGTTCAACGCGATCAATAACCTCGTTCGGCGTCTGCGCGGAGAGAAGCCCGTCAAAGTGCTCAAGTTGGGTGGGCGGCGCGCACGATCTGCAGCGACCCGCGAAGAGGCCACCGTCACTGACTCGAACACGTCGTCCCGAGCGGATACGAACCAATTGGATCGCCCCTTTCAGCCGGAAGTCCGGTGCGCGTCGCACGTGGAAAGCGAGGCGGCTCAGACCTCCTATACGCCCGAGATGGAACCTGAAATCGCACCCGGCTCAGACACCGCGTTGAACGTGGCCGACTCCACCCTGACTCATTCGACTGACTTCGAGGAGTTGGCGCAGGCGGCGCCACCGGATGAGAAGACTGTGCGTGCTCCGGTACGAAAAAATTACGATGAAGATCCGGATCTCAAAGCGCTTACCGAGCTGTTTTCGGGACGACCGAAGCAAATTAATGCGTCTATGCGCGCGCGAGCTCACGAATAGAGCTTTCGCCGGTGCGCAGGGCGAATTTACGCCCAAAAGCGTCCCGGTCCAGTTGCGGGCGCGATCCCGGCGGCGGGACGGCGCGGTCACGATGTCCAGCCCCTGCCGCTCATCTGATTTGTGTCGATCAACCGCAAACCACCAGTCAGAAAGGCTCTCTGGCGTAGGCACTGAGGATTTCGTCGACGAGTCGCTCTTCGATCACGTCCTTCAGCGCGTCGGCAGTGAGTGCTGGCGAGACAAAATCGTACCGATCAAAGCCGTTGCTCGAGATACGCAGAACAGCGACCTGACCGATCCGCTGGTGCTCGATCTTGAATCGGAGGTCCAGTGCCGGGGTGTTCGCCGTCCAGCGACCGCGCCCCTCGTCCCGAAGCGTGAGGCTGGTACGAAAGGCCCGCTGGTAATCCCAAGTGTCTGTCGTCGCGGTCAGCATCTCTCTCCGCCTTTGATTTCTCTGTGCATCGACCGACGAAGGCTAGCGCGCGCGATTTCGCGGCTTGTCTCCATTGGGACGACCGCTGCGGCTACTTTTTCAGTCTAGTCCATGTGCGGTTACGCGATAAACGGGCTCGCTAAACCTTGAACACCATTTTCGACGTACCGCGATGCAAATTAAACTTCTGACCAAAGCCGAGGTGGCGGCACAACTCCGTATCAGTGAGCGCCAAGTTGAACTGATGGTTCGCTCGAAGCGCCTGCCCCACGGCGTGAGGATGGGAAAGCAGGTCTTCTGGGATGCAGCCGTGGTCGATGCGTACTGTCGATCCCTTTTCGCGCACCAGGCTCGATGGCTGGCGGCACGCGAGGCAAAAGGGCGACCGAGACTGCCTGCCTCGAAAGACAATACCCCATCGCCCTGAAAGCCATCCTTCGACCATTGGGGCGCCTACCCGCCATCTTGCCCGGGCAGGCGCCCGAGTCTCGCTTACGAGGCGCGCGCAATCCGACGAATCTGGGCAACCCCACTACGCCTCAAACATTTAACAGAGCTTTGCGAAGAAAGGCCGAAATCTGGGCATATCCAAACGCGGGGCGCTACACCGTTTAGCAGGTTGGTGAGAAACCCCGCGCCCAGAGCAGGGGACGGGGTTTCTCACCAACCTGTCAGAGGTCGTCAATGTCCACTTCGATGGCGCAGGACTTGTCGGCCAGCCGACTCGCTGCCTTGCGGTAGAGTTCTTGGTGGGCAAGCTCGTCCATCAACGCCTCGAACAGACGTGGTTCGACTATGTAGAAGGCGGCGCGATTGTGATTGAGCACCACCACCGGGCGGTGATTGGCCTCTCTGAGCACTGCCGCCGGGTTCTTCTTGAACTCGGACATGCTCACGGTGACTTCAGCAAGAATGACTTCGATGATCCGCTCCAACGTCGGAGCCCAATACAGCTACAAGCCTGCCGAGCGTAATTGTGCAATCTGCCACCGGCCCAGCTGCACTGACGTGCGACCGGCGCCTCGAGAGAGATCCCGCCATTTCTGGCTCACGATGGATCTCCGAAACCGAGTCGTGCTTGGCGCATCTTGTACCGTCAAGTCAAGTTCGGGAGAGCCGGCGAGGACGGCGCGCAGTCATCGCTTCTGGTGCTCGACATCACGTTTGGAATCGCCAACTGTAATGGCTTGGGTCTGTGGTCCATTGCGCAGAGTCTCCCGGCTTTAGTGGTCAGACCATGCGACGGCGAGCGACGGCGCCGATCAGGCCGAGGCCGGCGGCGAACAGGGCAAGGGTCTCCGGTTCCGGTACGGCTGTGACCCGAAAACTTACTGCGCGGTCCTCATAGCGCGTTTCAATGGACCACCCGGAAGGCGCGACCACGTCGGCGAACTGCCCGTTGATCTTGCCGACAGCCGCCCACATTCCCGTGTACCAAACGCCGATCTCCGGCGGCGCGTCGAACATCAGTTCGGCCGTGCCGTCGAGTGTCGCGTCATAAACGCGCATGATGCCTTGGTCGCTCGGCACGGTGTCGTCGAAGTGGAAGACGAGCCGGCCGGCTGCGGTCTGCACAAAGCTGCCGCGGGTCGTACTGCCAACATAGAGGCCCCATGCGCCGTCCGAGTCTGTGATGTCCATGATGCCTTCGTTGACAACGCTCTCGGCGTTGATGGTCAGACCATCGCTTCCAGTACCGGCGATGAGTCGCCCCTGATTGACGACGTTCTCCGACGTAATCCCACCATAGCCCTCGAGCGTCGTGCCATTTGCGAGCGTAAGCGTGTACCGGTCCCCAAGCGTCTGGACGATCCGTCCACCTACCAGGCGGTAAGTACCGCCGCCATCGAGCTCGAAATCGCTGGCGAATCTCAGTTCCGAAGCGCCGCCGACGCCGTAGATGGTCATCGAATCTTCGACGGAGAGGCGATCCCGCATTGTGGCGCTGGTCGAACCTTTCCTGATTTCCCAGTCGCCTGAGAATCGGGCATCAGCCAGCGTGCGACCGGAAAAGCTTGCCGTGCCACCCGAGGCGACGAAATGCTGGCCGGAGATGATCTCATCACTGTCCAGTCTGAGCACGCCGCTGGACTCGACTTCGATCGCCTTGCTGCCGCTGGCGATGTTGCCGACGTTGAGCGAGAAGTCGGTACCCGACGCCACAAGCAGACGACCGTTCTGCTGCAGGATGCCGGAGACGGTGAGGCTGGGGCCCTCGGCCCCCTGTGCACGATAGTCGCCACGGATGTTCAAAGCCTGGAATCGTGTGAAGCCCTCATTGAACAGGGTGACGCCAGCGCCCAAGGTAATCTGCTCGCCAACAAAGCTGTTCGAACGATTTTCGATTGCGCCTGACCCGGCGATGGCGGAAACACCTGCGCGCATGCGGAAAGAACTCAGGTTTCTAAGCGTGCCGCTGACCGTAAGCGCGTCGTAAAGGGTCAGCGTGCCAGCAACGACCTCCACGGTATCGCCCGAGTCGATGAAGAGCGACGAGGCCGACTGATTGTTATCGAAGCGATCGATCCGTACCTGAACCAGAGACGCGACGCCATCTTTGCCGCCATCGACGAACACGACCGCAGCGTCATCGTCCGGGGCGCCGGTACTGGTCCAGTTCAATTCGTCCCAATAGCCGTTACCCCCTCCCCAAGTAAAGGTTTCTGCGACGGCATGGCTCGAGACAAGCGTGAGCGCGATCAAGGCGGAGAGTGGAATCAGGCGGCTGCAGGTGGGGGCTGGCATGACGAAGGGCTCCGAAGATGGTGTCTGGCTTGAACGTCGCAACGAGCGAAATCGGGTTATGGAAACACGGCTTTACCTTTGGCTGACCATGGAGGCTACTGAGGTCACTCGGCGTCAGACGCAGAGGCCATATTCACCCATCGTGGATATCGTGCAGCCGAAATATGACCAGCGTCTTGCAGGCCGGTCAAGCACTTCGCATCAGCGTTCTCACGAAGCAGGGAGGCAGGTGGACTGGGACAATGCTGTCAACTGAGCATCCCCACTCATTGTGTCCGACGTCATGGGAGCTGGCAGCCGGAGCACGCATCCTTCGGCTTGACGTTGCAGCCTTGGTGGAGGCTACCCGATCAGCCGGGGTTGGACACTCGCCGCTCCGGATTGGACATAAACACCCTTATGAGCCGAGTCCGCCGCCGAAGGGTGTTGTACTCACATGATGCTAGCGCGGCAACCGCAGAGGTGCTCCGCAATGGCCGCCAGGTCAATCGCAAAACGGAGGTTGTCCTACATGCGAAAAGCTCCTTATCGACTAAGGATCTGCGGATTAACAGTCCGCAGACGCGAGCGCACCTGCAGGATGCTGGCGAAGCGACTGATCATCGGATTGGCCGATGTGTCAAACAGAACTCAAACACGGCACTGACGTTTGACATGAGAGGCGCTGACCGGCTTGCCGGGCAGCGTCCTCTCGATGGAAGGGTTAGGGCGCTACCCGAGAAGACTCTGCATGTCTTCCTGGTACGCCGCGAACGACAGCCAGCCGAGTTGCTCAACAACGGCTAGCGCCAGATTTTCTCCTGCTCGTGAGTTGAGCAAGGCTGCGTTGCCACTGTTGTGTCCCATACGATGCAAATAGTCCTGCGTCTCGTCGTTGATCATTCGAGGCTCTTCATAGTGAAGCGCCTGATTGCGACCAGCCCAGATCACCCACTTCAGAGGCACACCACATACGGCCCGCCCATCTGGACAACTCGCCGGATGTCGCCGCACTACCGAAATGCCTTGTTTGCCGATTTGAAGCAATGCGCTGGCAAGAGCTGAAAGGGAGAACTTCTTGTCTAGGAGTCGCGCTTCGATCCGAGCGATCTCTGAATCTAAAGCGTTGCGTTGGCCTTGCGCTTCTCGGAGCTGACCATACCAATAGTTGGCCGAGGGGTGCATTTGCCGCTGCATGAAAGCAATGTCGAAGTAGGCCTCTTTAGAGAGAGCGGCAGCTTGCTCAGCTTCAAGTTGAGCGAGTTCTGCTCGGTCGGTGACTAGCGCCGCAGTAAGGTGTGAGACTGCGAACTCGGTGTCTGAGATGTATGAATGCATCAGTAGCGCTCTAACGTTTGAACTGAGCCGCGAGCGCCACGCCGGTGCGAGTCGGCTCGAGCGAAAGGTTAGGCGTCACGGCACTTGACTCGAGTCTCCGTAGCGACAGTACGGTGGGCCCTGCTCGAATGGAGGGTCTACAACTCCTTCCGTTACGAGGTATGCCCGATACGCTGGCCACGCCATGTTCGGATCGTACGGGCGCAGGTACTTCTCGGGAAGGACGCGAGGTAGCTTGTTTGCGCGTTCCGTGGCGTTGTCTCGCCAAGGACCTGCCCCGCCCAGATTGACGCCTTGGTAGACAGCGAACTCGTCAAACTTCCCGACGTTGCTCTCCTTCATTGCGATAAGGAGAAGTCGGTCTGACTGTTCCCGCGTGCAACCTTGCGCCCAGTAAAGGTAGTCGTGAATAACTGCCGCCCGACTGTACTGCCCGTGAGGGCTCAATCCGAGTGACCATAGTGACTGTGGAATTGAAGCAAAGTCAGTGACGAAGCCCTGCGGTACGACGATGCGATCGCTCGTCTTGCCAATCACATACTCCAAGGGCTCTACAATGACCCAGAACTTGTTGTCTCCAAATGGTCGAACCGTTGGGGCGGGAGGGGCTTGGCACCCACCGAGAATTGACGCTGCAGCAAGCAGCTTAAAGAGACCCTTCGCGGAACTCATGCGCATTCTCCCCATGTGACGACTAACGGCAGATGAAGTGTTTACTCTCGGCGATATGCGACAGCAAAACCGGACAGAGCATGCTTGCGTTCCAGCCACATGCATCGACGCAGTGCACTGTTCATGATGCCATTTGCGTGCGCGACTATAGACCGCCGCAGCGCGACTTGGAATCCCTCGCAAACTCCAGATCGATCTCCGCTGCATACCGCGCATTGACAGACGGGGACAGGTGCGCATAGCGCCGTACCATCTCGGCCGACTTCCAGCCGCCCAGCTCCTGCAGGACGAACAGATGCACACGACGCTGTGCCAGCCAGCTCGCCCAGGTGTGGCGCAGGTCGTGCCAGCGGAAGTTCGTGATGCCGGCGCGCTTGAGGGCCTTGCGCCAGCTTCTGGGTTTGAACATATTCCAGACGCAGACTCCTGCTCCTCGAAGATCACTCGGCTGAGTTGCCACCACAGCGGCCTTGACCCGCTCTGCCCGCCGCCCATATTGCGATAAGGCAGACGCCCTCTTGGCAGAACCAGTTTGTTGGAACGGAGATGAGCGCGCGTTGAGCCTGCAAATCGCCCCCCCCCCGGTTTCTCGCGATGGTGACGTTTCGCCTGTGAGCCGAGCGATTCGTCAGCCGATCTGGCTCATCCGTCGTCTGGCGGCAATTGAATGTCGAGTTCTACCGAGACGCCGCTGACCAGGGATTGAACACTTCGCACGAGTTCGGCAGTGATGGGCTGCAACCTTTCAGGGTGCACGATGATGTCTCGATCAAGGTGATCCAGAACCGCCTTCTCGACCACACTGATGGCTGCAGTCTCTTCGTCGTCGACATCATCAATCATGCATTTTCCCCCGCTAGAGACTCAATCAGTAACCGGCTAGTGCCACGCCCGCCTGAGTCCGATTTGCGCAGCACACCTCACGCAAGCAGATCTTTGATGTCGCGCGGCGCTGTGTCTGGCGAAGACTAGGAAGTGGCCGCCCACTTGCTCCCCGTGAGCTTACCTTCGAAGCCATCGAGCACGCATTTGAGTAGCCTCATCTGACGCTCGTTAAGGGGGGGGCCGCTCGAGACTGCCACGGCACACCTCGGTCAGATCAGTGCCCAGAGCCTGTTGCGTCTGATCGACGGTGCGATGAGGGGCGTGCCCAGGAACTTGGCGAACCGCTCGATCACCCCCCTCGACCGTTTCGGAATCCTTTCCTGAATGCCAGAGTAGGCCGAGCACTCCCGCTGAATCTGCGCCTCCTGACTGCGGGAGCGCCAGGCTGTCGGCCCGCGCCGGCAGCAGCAGTTGGCCAAGGGCACGAGCGGTACAGTCACCGTCGAATGGAGGCCCAGTTACGAACAAAAGATGCCCGGAACCAGCGTACTCAGCGTCAGCTCGCCTGATGCGCTGAGGAGCCAGTCCGGGAATCGACCTCTTTCAGCCGCCTGCGGCCCGCCGGACGCGCGCTGCTCCAAACTGGACATGCACGACGTTGTCAGCCGACTCCGGCGCTGACGCGGCATCACTCTCACCCGGGGCCAGCGTGGCGTCTGAAACGCGCCCTCCACCATGCTTGCCGCGGGCCTCCGCCTGGTGGGTATTGACAGCACTTTGCGGCGCCTGCTCAACGGCAAGTTCGGCATCCGACACGGCGTTCTCGTTGTCACGCCGCTTTCCATCGACGAGACGAATCGTTTTTCTCGTCTGCCGGGCTTTCAGTGCGTCGGCGGCATTGCGCGGCGGCAACTCAATGATGTCGCCGTCTCGCTGCAATTTGTCGAGTTCACCATGCATGTCATGCTGGGTGAGATTGATGTAGATGTTCGCCATCGTTGAGGTCTTGTGCTGGAGGAAGCGGCGCAGGAACTCGCTCGATGCGCCCTTCTTTGCCAAGTCCGTCGCGGCGATGTGCCGCAGATCTCGAAACTGAAGATCGGGGCGCCCGATCTTTTCGCGCACACGCTCCCAGCACATGTTTACGGCGTTACCGCTGATCGGGAAGACAAACCCCTTGCTTTGATCGCCAGGAACACTTTTCAGCACGTCGACGAGCGTCTGGCTCATGGGCACTGTGATGAACCCGGTTTTCGAACCCACGCGGGCAACGCGGTGCTCGAAGTCGATCTGCTCCCAGCGCAGCGAGAGCAGGCTCAGGCGGCGCAGAGAAGTGAGGAGAGCCGTCTTGATCAGCGGCCAGAAGTAGAGGTTGTCGCACTCCGCCAGTGCCTTGAACAAGGCTTCGCGCTCGTCCCTGGACAGAATGACGAACCGGGGGACGGACCCGCCAAGCTTGATGCCCGCGCAAGGATTCTTGAATGTCGTCCACTCCCACTCCTCGATGGCCTTGTTGAACATCGCTTTGATGAGGGCGATTTCCTTCTGAATGGTGCTTGCCGAGAGCCCCTCCTGAGCCATGGTCGCCATGAACGCACGAATATCGGCTTTGGCGATTCGGCCGCAGGGCTTCCGAGCAAGCTCCGCGAGTTGTGCGTAGGTCTTGGCGCGCTTTTGCGTCCGTTCTTCCCGATGCGCGGCGAAAGAGCGCGGCAGGGCGCGACGTGGCTTGGGCGCGATCCTGAAACCGCCCTCCTCCCTCACGAGTTGCAGCGGTTGCAGCCCACCGGCCTCGAGATAGTGATTGATGCGGGTGAGTTCAGCCGGAGCCCCACCCTTGAGGATCGTATAGAGGTGTGCGTAAAGCTCGAGGGCCTGCGCAAGCGTGGCTTGTGTCGGACCGCCCAGTTGTGGCTCGTGCGCCGAGTCGGCATTGGCGCGCTGCTCCGCGAGCCAGCGCACCGCTTCGTCGTGTTGCCCGACCGGAAAATCGCGGGTCAGGCGCTGCCCGTTTTTCAGGGTCAGTTGGGCACGCCACTTCTCGCGGTACTTGAAGGGTTTTGCGGGCTTAGCCATGGCGGCCTCCCTTCGCGCAAAGGGGGACCGCGGCAAGCCAGCAGGGGAGGTGCGCCGAGGTAGCCATCAGGCCGGGCGCAAAACGCAGGGTGTGACGCATGGGCAAAGCTCCTTGTCGTTTGGTGACAAGGGGTGTAGCCCCGGCAGTTATCCCGTCAGCGCGGTCGTTTTCGTCTGTCCGGACGCATTCTGGTGGTGTTCTGGCAGGATGACCGTCGTGCGCACATCGCTACCATTTTTGCTACCAGAGCACGTCCCGGGGACGTAAACGACAAAGGCCTTCCGAAGAAGGCCTTTGTTTTCAACTACTTGAATCTGGTGGGTTGTGAGTGGCTCGAACACTCGACCTACGGATTAAGAGTCCGCTGCTCTACCAACTGAGCTAACAACCCGGAAACCTGCTTCGCATACTGCTTCGGCCCACCGAGTGGTGGGTCGGGCGAGACTCGAACTCGCGACCAACGGATTAAAAGTCCGCTGCTCTACCGACTGAGCTACCGACCCTCGCCTTGCGAAGACCGCGGACTATAGGTGAGCGAAAGGGCTCTGTCAACCCGGAATTTTCCGCCCGGTGCCGCGCGCAGCTCAGTCGCGCATCAGCCACCACATGGTCGCCTTCATGGTCAGCGCCGAGCCGGCGATGATGGCGAGCAGCGCAATGGCCGAACCCAGCGCCAGCGTCGATACGCCGGTGATGCCCTGACCGATGCTGCAGCCGGAAGCGAGCACGCCGCCGATGGCCATCAGCGCGCCGCCGATGCCGTGACGCACGACGTCGGCGGTGCCGCGGAACCACTCGACGCGGAATTTTCCGCTGGCAAGGGCATGGATGAAGGCGCCGACAACGACACCGGCCAGCGCCATCAGGCCGAAATTGAGCAGCGCGGTATTGGTCGGATCGAGCAGCCAGCGCGCACCGTCGGCCATCGGGCCGACGAAGGTGTAGGACTGCGCCTCGACCCGGCTCGGCACGACGTCGGCGAATTCGGCCCACTCCTTCCACGCCGCGGCGCGCGGGCCGGCGGTCAGCCACCAGCCGGCCAGCACCGCCAGACCGAAGCCGATGCCGCCGGCCACGTGGTCGATGTTGCGGCGGAAATCGGCCGAGGCGAAAGCCCACACGGCCAACGCAGCGGCGATGATCCAGGCCAGGGCACGATTCAGCGTGGCGGCGTCGCCGCCGACTGCACCGGCGACGACGGAACCGAGCGCCTGCGAGTCGATGCCGCGGGCGTCAAGCGACAGCGTCCAGTCGTTCATCCAGCCGAAGGCGCTGGCGTAGAAGTCGGTGAAGATCATCAGGTAGGCGAACACGGCGCCGACCGCCAGCACGAACAGCGACTTCAGGTTGCCGCCGCCAATGCGCACCAGGGTCTTGTTGCCACAGCCGCTGGCCAGCGTCATGCCGACGCCGAACATCAGGCCACCGACGATGTAGCGCAGCCAGGCGAGCTGCGGCGTGCGGTAGGGCGGATAGGTGGTGCTGAGGTCGACCACGCCGGCCGATTCGAGCCCGACCAGGCCGGCCATCGCCGTGGCAATCGCCAGCATCCACGAGCGCATGCGGCCGAGGTCGCCGATATTGATCCAGTCGGACACCGCACCCATGGTGCAGAAGCCGGTGCGCGAGGTGAGCGCGCCCAGCGCGACAGACAGCGCGAACACGGCTGCCAGTGTTTCGGTGTGGATGTTCAGTTCCATCGTCGTTCCGGAGCGGTAACGCCGCCCCGGAATGCGGGACGACGGTTCAGCGGTAGCGCGTCGGGTCCGCCACCCCGGCTGCCGCGAATCCCTCGCGCCGCAAGCGGCAGGAGTCGCACACACCGCAGGCGCGGCCTTCGTCGTCGGCCTGGTAGCAGGACACGGTCAGCGCGTAATCGACGCCGAGCTGCGCGCCGGCACGGATGATACCCGCCTTGGTGAGGCTGATCAGCGGCGCGTGCACGGTGAGCCGCGCGCCCTCGACCGCTGCCTTGGTCGCCAGGTTGGCCATCGCCTCGAAAGCCTTGATGTACTCCGGGCGGCAGTCGGGATAGCCGGAGTAGTCCACCGCATTGACGCCGCAGAAGATGTCCTGCGCGCCAAGCACTTCGGCCCAGGCGAGCGCCAGCGACAGCATGATGGTGTTGCGCGCCGGCACGTAGGTGACCGGTATGCCCGGCGCCACGCCGCCGGTCGGCACCTCGATCGCGCTGTCGGTCAGCGCCGAGCCGCCGAAGGCACGCAGGTCGAGCGCAATGGTGCGATGGCCGGCCGCACCGAGCGCCTTGGCGACGCGCTCGGCCGCCACCAGCTCGGCCCGGTGACGCTGGCCGTAGTCGAGCGACAGGCAGTAGCAGTGCAGCCCCTGCGCACGCGCCATCGCCAGCACGGTGGCCGAATCCAGACCGCCGGACAGCAGAACGACTGCGGCCCTGCCGCCCGCACCCTGCCCGCTCACTTCTTCTGCGCTGCCTGCTTGATGCGCTGGCGCGCCACGTCGGCCGATGGCGTGCCCGGATACTGGGCGATCACCATGTCCAGCGTCTTCTTCGCGCCCTTGGCGTCACCCTGGATCTGCTGCGTGTTGGCCAGTCCGATCAGCGCTTCCGGCGCCCGCACGTCGGCCGGCCACTGCGCATGCACCTGCTGATAAAGCTCTGCGGCACGCGAGTAGGCCTTGGTCTGGAAGGCGGCGCTGGCGGCCCAGTAGTGGGCAGCCGGCTGGAAGCTGCTCTTCGGCCAGCTCTTGATGAAGGCTTCGAACGCCAGCTGCGCCTCGGCGTACTTGCCGCCCTTGAGCAGGTTCAGCGCCGCCTCGTAGTCGCGCGGCTCGGCGGCCGGATCGACCTCGGGCTCGGCTGCGGCGACCGGCTTGGTTTCCAGCGCGCGCAGTCGGGTGTCGAGATCGAGGTAGAAGTCCTTCTGCCGCTTGGTGGACGCCTCCAGCTCGTAGGTGAGCACCTCGACCTGGCCGCGCAGCTTGGCGATTTCGCCGCGCAGCGTCTCGATCTGGTTGCTCAGATCGAGTTGCGTGCGCTGCGACTGTTCGAGCTGCGTTTCGAGCTTGCCGATGCGCGCCTTGGTATCGGCGCGCAGGTCCTCGATGCGCTGGCGCGCGATCTCGTCATCGAACAGCGCGGCCCGCGCCGGAGCCGCGACGATGAACAGCGCGGCGAGCGCCGCCGCGACCCCGTTGCGGGCCTGCATCAGAACTCACCCGAGTAGAGCATTTCCGAACGACGGTTCTCGGCGTACGACGCTTCGTCGCTGCCCACCATGCGCGGCTTCTCTTCGCCCAGGCTGACCGACTCCAGCTGCGCTTCCTGAACGCCCAGCAGCATCAGCGCGCGCTTGACCGCTTCGGCACGCTTCTGGCCCAGCGCCAGGTTGTATTCGCGTGAACCACGCTCGTCGGTGTTGCCCTGGATGAGCATCTTGAACTTCGGGTTGGCGGTCAGGAACTTGGCGTGCGCCGAAATCAGGCTGGCGTAGCTGTCCTTGATGACGTAGCTGTCGTAGTCGAAGTAGATGATGCGCTTGGACAGCGGGCTGTTCGGGTCCTTCAGCTGGGCGAGCAGCGCCTCTTCGGCGGTCATCTTCTTGCCGTCGACCGACGGCGGCGTGACCGGCGAAACGGTGGGGCCGGTCGGTGCGGTCGGGGACTTGTCCTCGGTCGGCGCGGCGGGTTGCTCCGGACCGGTGGACGAGCAGCCGGCCAGCACGGCCAGCGTCAGGGCTGCGATGGAAAGCTTGGTATGGGTGCGCATGGTGTTGGCCTCTCTGGTTTCGCTACTGCGTGGGGTTGTGACGGTACTTACGGTTTGTTGAACGGGCCCCAGGCCGGCTCGCGGACATCGCCGCCAGCCTGCCCGGACAGTTTCTGCTTGACGCGGCCGTCGGCCGACACCGCCGACAGCACGCCGCGTCCGCCAATCTCGGAGGCGTACAGGATCATCCGGCCGTTCGGCGCGAAGGACGGCGACTCGTCGCGCGACGAGTCGGTCAGGATCTGCGTCTGCCGCGTCGCCAGATCCATTGCCGTGATCTGGAAGCGGCCGCCATTGCGCGACACGTAGGCCAGCGTCTTGCCGTCCGGCGACAGGCGCGGCGTCACGTTGTAGCTGCCTTCGAAGGTGATGCGCTCGGCGTTGCCGCCGCTGGCCGGCACGCGATAGATCTGCGGGCTGCCGCCGCGGTCGGACGTGAAGTAGATGTACTGGCCATCGGGCGAAAACTGCGGTTCGGTGTCGATCGAGCTGGAACCGGCCACGCGCGTCAGGCCGCTGCCGTCGGCGTTGATCGTGTAGATCTGCGACGAGCCATCCTTGGTCAGCACGACGGCCAGACGCTTGCCGTCCGGTGCCCAGGCGGGCGCCGAATTCGAGCCTTTGAAGTTGGCCACCACCGAGCGCGAGGTCGTGGTCAGCGAATGCACGTAGATGATGGGCTTCTTCGCCTCGAAGGACACATAGGCGAGGCGCGTGCCGTCCGGCGACCAGGTCGGCGAGATGATGGGGTCGGCCGAACGCAGCGCGATGCGCGGGTTCTGCCCGTCGGCGTCGTCGATGGTCAGTTCGAAGCGTGTGCCCTTCTTCACCACGTAGGCAATCTGCGTGTTGAATACGCCGCGCTCGCCGGTCATCTTCTCGTAGATGAAGTCGGCGATGCGATGGCCGGTTTCCCGCACGGTAGCCGGCGCGAACACGAAAATCATGCCGTCCGGTTTGCCCTGGCGCGCGATGTCATAGAGGCGCATGCGCACTTCGTAGCGACCGCCCGGCACCGGCAGGATGCTGGCCAGCGCCAGCGCGTCGGCACCGCGTTCCTTCCACTGGTTGAGGTCGACGGCGGCGTCCTGGTGCACCGGGCTCGAGCCCGGGTCGACCAGCTTGAACAGACCGCTGCGCTCCAGGTCGGCGCGCACGACGCCGACCAGCGCCTGCGGCAGCAGGCCCTCGCCGGCGAAATTGGCGATGGCGATCGGAATGCGGTTGGCACCGGCACCGGTGATTTCGACCGTGAGCTGGGCGTGGGCCAACTGCGCGGCGAACAGCAGCGCGGCGGCCATCAGTCTGAAGAGCTTGATCATCGGATCCTTTCCGTAAAGTGTCTGCAGGCGCCGGTCACTCGGCCAACGGCCGGAATTTCAGTTCCAGGTTGCGCTCGAATACGGCCGGGTCTTCCGGCTTGGGCAAGGGCGACGACTTCACGATGGCGCGCAGTATCGCCGCATCCAGTGCCGCATTGCCGGTCGACTGTCTCAATCTGGGCTCGCCGACCACCGAACCGTCGGGCAGCAGCGAAATCGCCACCACCGCTTCCGGATTGCCGGACACGCCGGGCGGCACCACCACGTTGGGCTTCACCTTGGCGCTGATGCGGCCGGCCCAGGTTTCGCGCGCCTTGCTGCGCGCGCCGTCGGCTGCCAGCTTGGCCATCAGATCGGCTTCCTGCGCGGCCTGGCGGCGCATCTGGTCGGCGCTTTCGCGCGCCAGCGATTCCTTCAGCAGCTTGTCCTGCAGCTCCTGCTCCAGCCGGTTGTCCGGCTTGGGCGGCACCTTGGGCTCCGGTTTCTTCTCGACCTTGGGCTCGGGCTTGGGTTCCGGTTTCTTTTCCACCGGCTTGGGCACAGGTTTCGGCTCGACCTTGGGCGGCGTCTTCGGTTTCGGCGGCTCCTTGATCGCAATGTCCGGCTTGGGCGGCGGCGGAGGCGGGGGCGGTTCCACCACCGGCTCCGGCTGCTTCTCGACCACCGGTTCCGGCGGCGGCGGGGGCGGACGCACGGGTGCCTCGATCGGCGGCAGGCTGCCCACCAGTTCGACCTGCACCGCAGCCGGCTGGCTGGTCTGCCAGCGCACGCTGTAGAACAGGAACAGACCGAGCAGCAGGTGCATGCCGGCGGCCAATGCGGCCGACTGCCACTTGCCGGGCTGCGGACGGTTCAGGGCGAAATCACGCATCAGCGGGCCGGTTTCGCGTTCTGCCCGGTCTGCACCAACAGGCCGATGCGGGTGAAACCATTGCCCTGCAGCGTATCCATTACGCGCAGGATTTCCTCGTAGCGCACCGCCTTGTCGCCGGCCACGACCAGCGCGCGACTGGCGTCGCCACCCTGCATGTCGCGCAGGCGGCTCACCAGCGTATCGCGCGTGACCGCCTCTTCCTTGCCACCCTTGTCGCGGTCGCGCAGCGCGAGCTTGCCGTCCGCCTTGACCATCACCTCAATCGGCTGCGCCGGCGTCTGCGAGGCCTGGCCGACGCTGGGCAGTTCGATGCTGCCAGTCGGCGTGGCCTGCGGCGCGACCATGAAGATGACGAGCAGCACCAGCATCACGTCGATGTAAGGCACGACGTTGATCTGGTTCATCATGCGGCGCTGTCTTCTCATCGCGGCTTACCGGGCCTGACGCTGCAGGATGTTGGAGAACTCTTCCATGAAGCTCTCCCAGCGGATGGAAATGCGGTCGATGTCGTGCGCGAAGCGGTTGTAGGCGACCACCGCGGGAATGGCGGCGAACAGGCCGATCGCGGTCGCGACCAGCGCTTCGGCGATGCCCGGCGCCACCTGGGCCAGCGTGGCCTGACCGACGTTGGACAGGCCGCGGAAGGCATTCATGATCCCCCACACGGTGCCGAACAGACCGATGTAGGGGCTGACCGAACCGGTCGAGGCGAGGAAGGCGGTGTGCGATTCCAGCTCGTCCAGCTCGCGCTGGTAGGTGGCGCGCATCGCGCGCCGGGCGCCGTCCACGGCCGTGGCGGTGTCGATGTTCTGCCGCCCGCGCAGCTTGGTGAATTCGCGGTAACCCGCCTCGAAGATGCGCTCCATGCCGCCAGCGTTGTGGCGGTCGTTGGCCGCGCTCTGGAACAGCGCATTGAGGTCGCCACCGGACCAGAACTCAAGCTCGAACTTGTCCGAACTGAGGCGGGCCGCGCGGATGGCGAAGGACTTGCGGAAGATCCAGTACCAGCTCATGAAGGAAATGCCGACCAGCAGCGCCATCACCAGCTTGACCAGCAGACTGGCGTGCATCACGAGCGAAATGATCGAGAGGTCTTCGGAAAGATTCATGTGAGGGTGGAGGCGGAAGGCTGGATGGAAGGAAGCAGACGCTCACGCAGCGCCGCGGGCAGCGATACCGGACGGTTCTTCGCCATGTCGATCGACACCACACGGACCGTGCCGTCGAACAGCAGTTCGTCGCCGCGGTAGAGGCGCTGCACGAAATCGACCGCGGCACGGGTGGTCGACGCGATGTGGCTGCGTACTTCGAGCATGTCGTTGAAGCGGGCCGGTTTCAGGTATTCGCCCTGCACCGAACGCACGACGAAGCCGACGCCCTGGGCCGCCATTTCGACCTGGTCGAAACCGAGCGCGCGCAGCCATTCGGTGCGCGCTCGTTCGAGAAAGCGGAAGTAGTTCGCGTAGTACACCACGCCGAAGCTGTCGGTATCTTCGTAGTAGACGCGTACCGGCCACGAAAAGCCGGCAACGTGCTGCGCTGGTGAAGTCATGGCGCGGGATTTTACCCGACCCGCGCCCCCGGCTTTGCGCAGGGCAGCAAATTCGCTTGGAAAGGGGATGTAACAGCCTGGCGGCGGAGAGACCTGCACCCTGGAATCGGGCCCGACGGCGGCATGGAGCGCTTCTGTGGGAGCGACCTCTGGTCGCGATGCGGCTTCCGCGGGCCTCGAACTCCGATCAAGGTTGTCATCGCGAGCAAGCTCGCTCCCACGCAACCCCGACCCTGCCAGATCGGCGCGTCCGGCAAGAAACCTGCTCCGAGCCGTGACCGGGAGCACTCCTGTTCCTAGCGGGAAGGACCTGTCAGCCGCATGCTCACAGATCGTCGAGCTTCTCCAGCATCTGCCGGGCGCGCTCGCCTATCGCCGCCCGCTCGGCCGGCGCGAGCTTCTGCAGATTCTTCGCCATCAGTGCGGTGCGCGGGTTGGCGGCGAATTCGGCCTCGTGGCGGTCGAGGAAATGCCAGTACAGCACGGTCACCGGACAGGCCGCCTCACCGCTGCGCGCCGACGGGCTGTAGCGGCAACCGTCGCAGTAGTTGCTCATGCGCTGGATGTAGGCACCGCTGGCAACGTAGGGCTTGCTGGTGAAGCGGCCGCCATCGGCGTACAGCGCCATGCCGGCCACGTTCGGCAGTTCCACCCACTCGACCGCGTCGACATAGACCGCCAGATACCAGTCCTCGACCTGCCGCGGGGCAATCTCCGCCAGCAGCGCGAACTGGCCGGTCACCATCAGGCGCTGGATGTGGTGGGCGTAGCCGTGGCGCAGCGTCTGGCCGATGGCGGCGCGCATGCAGTTCATGCCGGTGTCGCCGGTCCAGTACCAGCGCGGCAGCGCGCGGGCGTGGCCGTAGTGATTGGCGTCGCGCAGGCGCGGCATGTCCAGCCAGTACATGCCGCGGATGAATTCGCGCCAGCCGATCACCTGGCGCACGAAGCCCTCGACCGACTGCAGCGGCAGGCCGCGCTCGCGCCAGGCGGCCACCGCGGCGGCGATCACTTCGCGCGGCGACAGCAGCTTCAGATTCATCGCCGCGCTGATCCGCGCGTGCCAAAGCCAGGGCTGGCCGGTCCACATCGCGTCCTGGTGGTGGCCGAACAGTTCGAGCCGGTGCTCGACGAAGTCCGACAGCGCGGCCAGCGCCTGTTCGCGCGTGACCGGCCAGTCGAAGGCGTCGGTCGAGCCGGGATGACCGGCGAAACGCGCCTCGACCTCGGCGATCACCTCGCGGGTGATCGCGTCGGGCTCGAAGCGCAGCGGCGGCGGCACCAGCCCGGGCCCCTTGCGGCCGAAGCCGCTGCGGTTGTCGGCGTCGAAGTTCCAGCGGCCGCCCGCCGGCTCGCCGCCTTCCATCAGCACGCCGTGGCGTTCGCGCATCATGCGGTAGAAGAACTCCATGCGCAGCTGCCGGTACTTCTTCGCCCAGTCGGCGAAGCCGGCGCGGGAGATCATGAAATGCAGGTCATCGCGCTGGTCGAGCACCACCCGCTCGCGTTCGCACAGCGCGCGGATGGCCTGTTCCAGCCGCCATTCGCCCGGCTCGACCAGCACCACCTTGCGCGGCGCGTAGCGGCGCAGCCGGGCGGCAAGGATGTCGACCAGATCCTCGCTGTCACCGTCGCCCAGCGCGCGGTAATCGACCGTCCAGCCGCGGCCGCGCAGCCCGTCGGCGAAGTGGCGCATGGCCGACAGGAAGAGCGCGCTGCGCGCCTTGTGGCTCCAGACATGGGTCGATTCGCCCGCCGCCTCGATCATCAGCACGCGATCGCGGGCCGGATCGAAGCCTTCGAAGGCGGCCGACGCGTGATCGAGCTGGTCGCCGAGCACCAGAACCAGATGGCGGACATCAGTCATCTGCGCATCCTTTGCGGCGGCAGGCCTCGGAGCAGTACTTCACCTCGGCCCAGTTGTTCCGCCAGGCGCGGCGCCATGTCATGTCGCGGCCGCAGACCGCACACGGCTTGCTTGGCAGGAAGGATTTGTTGCCCTTGTGTCGGGACTTCATCGACGTTCTCGCGGTCTTGGTGCCCGCCTCTGGACAGTCTGCCCGCCTGCGGGTTTCATCCGCTGCGCCCGTAACCGGAATTCACTCAAGCGAACCGTACACCTGCCCGATAGAGCGTTGATGAAGACAGCCCCTTTCCCGGATGACGAGGCGCAACGCCTGCAGGCCTTGCGCGACCTGTGCGTGCTCGACACGCCACCCGAACCTGCCTTCGACGCGCTGACCGCGCTGGCCGCCCAGCTGTTCGACATGCCGGTGGCGCTGGTAAGCCTGATCGACGAGTCCCGCCAGTGGTTCAAGTCGGCACACGGACTGTGCCTGCGGGAGACGCGGCGCGATGCCGCGCTGTGCACGCACACCATCGTCTCGCCACGGGGCCGCATGGTGATCGAGGACACCCTGCGCGATCCGCGCTTTGCCGACAACCCGCTGGTGGTCGGCGAGCCGGGCATCCGCTTCTATGCCGGCATTACCCTGCTCAACCCGGACGGTCTGCCACTGGGCACCTTCTGTCTGATCGATTTCAAGCCGCGCAGCCTGGACGTCCGCCAGATGGACCAGCTGGGCGCGCTGGCGGCACAGGCGGAGGCGCAGCTGCACCTGCGCATGCGTGTACAGCAGCTGCATGCGCTGACGCGGGAACTGCGCCAGCAGCACGAACTGCTGGAACGCCAGCGGCAGGCGTTGCAGACGCGCTGCGATGAACTGGCGACCGAAGTCCATGTGGACGCGCTGACCGGCAGCGGCAACCGCCGCGCCGGTGAAGCGCGACTGGGCGAGGAGTTCGCGCTCGCCAGCAGGCTGCAACTGCCGCTGTCCGTCTGCCTGATCGACGTCGATCACTTCAAGGACGTGAACGACAGCTACGGCCACCCGCACGGCGACGAGGTGCTGCGTCGCGTGGCCCGGCTGATCGGCGAGGCGCTGCGCGCCAGTGACTACGTCGCGCGCTTTGGCGGCGAGGAATTCCTGGTCGTGCTGCCGGGCGCCGAACCGGCGACCGCGCGCGCCGTCGCCGAGCGCATCCGCACGCACGTCGCCGACGCGCCGTGGGAGCGCCCGCCTGTGCTCACCATCAGCGCCGGCGTAGCCAGCCGCAGTTCGACCACCACGTCGCCCGAGCACCTGCTGCAACAGGCGGACAAGGCGCTCTACCGCGCCAAGGCCGGCGGGCGCAACCGGGTCGAATGCGGGCCGGCGCCGGCCAGCACGCACGGCGACTGAGGCCCGGTCTGCCGACCGGGCGGCTTCAACGCGCCGGCGCGGCCGTGCGCTGCACCATCTGCGGCGTCATGTCCACCGAACCGTCGGCATCCACCCGCAGCGCCATCGCGATGCCCATGCGTTCCGCCAACGCGCGCCAGCCGTCGCGGCCGACGATGAACAGCGGCTTGCTGTCGGCGTCGGAACGGGCGCCGGCGTGCGGGCCTGCCGGCATCAGCACGGTCAGCGACTGGGTGTGACGCACCGGCTCGCCGCTGCGCGGGTCGATCAGGTGGCACAGGCGCTCGCCGTCCAGTTCGAAGAAGCGCTGGTAGTCGCCGGAGGTGCCGATCGCCTCGCCGTCGTGTAGTTCGACCGTGGCCAGCGCCTCCGGCTTGCGCGGGTGCTGGATACCGATGCGCCACGGCGTGCCGGCCTTGCTGCCGAGCGCCATCACGTTGCCGCCGATGTTGACCAGCGCACAACAGACGCCGCGCGCGCGCAGGATGGCGGCGGCGCGGTCCAGCGCATAACCCTTGCCGTAGCCGCCGAGGTCGAGCTGCACCGCCGGGTTGCGACTGGACACCGTGGCGCCGCCGTCCGGCCGGGGGGTAATCACGAGATCGGCCATGCGCGGTTTCGCTGCCACCAGCGCGTCGCGTCGTGCCGCTTCGGGCCGCCTTGGCACGAACTCGTCGGCATGGAAGCCCCAGGCCTCGACCAGCGCCCCGGCGGCCGGGTTGAACAGATCGTCGCCACGCGCCGCTGCCGCCTGCACATCGACCAGCAGCGCGGCCATTTCGGCGTCGACGTCGGCCGGCTGTCCGGCCGCGAAGGCGGTGTTCAGCCGCGTCAGGTCGGACGGCTGCCAGGCGTGCAGTTTGTGATGCAGGCGGTCGAACTCGCGCAGCACCTCGCCCAGCGCGTCGCGTGCCTGCGCACGGTCGAGGCCGTACACGACCACCTCGACCCGGGTGCCGAAAACGAAGGACTCCTGCCGCTCGATCCGCTCCCCTGCCCCACAGCCGGCGAGCAGCGCAAGCAGCAGCAGGGCGGCGGCGAAACGCTCAGCGCGTCGTCGCACGTTCGAGCGCATCGACGAACATGGCGGCGACGTCGAAGCCGGTCTGTTCGGTGATCTCGACGAAACAGGTGGGGCTGGTGACGTTGATCTCGGTCAGCCGGTCGCCGATCACGTCCAGCCCGACCAGCAGCAGACCACGCGCGGCGAGGATGGGCCCGAGCTTGCGCGCAATCGCGAGGTCAGACTCGGTCAGCGGCTGGGCGACGCCGCGACCGCCGACGGCCAGATTGCCGCGCGTCTCGCCGGCCTTCGGGATGCGTGCCAGGCAGTAGGGCATCGGCTCGCCGTCGATCAGCAGCACCCGCTTGTCGCCCTGCGCGATCTCCGGGATGAAGCGCTGCGCCATCAGCGTGCGCGCGCCGTCCTCGGTCAGCGTTTCGATGATGACGTTGCGGTTGGCGTCGTCAGCGCGCACGCGGAAGATGCGCGAACCGCCCATGCCGTCGAGCGGCTTCAGGATGCAGTCGGCGTGCGTGTCGATGAAGGCATTGATGGCGGCGACGTCGCGGCTGACCAGCGTCGGCGTGATCAGCTCCGGAAACTCGCAGATCGACACCTTCTCCGAGTGATCGCGGATCGCGCGCGGATGGTTGAACACGCGCACGCCAGCGGCGGCCGCGCGCTCGAGCATCCAGGTGGCGGTGATGTACTCGAAGTCGAAGGGCGGGTCCTGACGCATCAGCACGGCGTCGAATTCGCGCAGTGCACGCGGCTGCGTCTCCAGCGCAACGTACCAGGGCACGTCGCTGCGCTGCGGCTGGATGCGGGTCGCGGTCACCATCACCTCGTCGCCGTGCAGGCTCATGCTCGGGCGCTGGATGGTCCAGATTTCGTGACCGCGCCGCGCCGCCTCGCGCATCATCGCGATGCTCGAATCCTTGGCCGGCTTGAGCTTGTCGAGCGGATCGACGATGAAGGCGAGGCGCAGGTTCATGTCCGCTTCAACCCCTCAGTTCCGCTTCGAGCGCCTCTTCCGCCGCACTCATCGGCAGGCCGCGCTCGAGTTCCAGGCTGGCCGCGACCAGCGCGAGGCGGGCCACCACGCCGTAGGCATAGAAGCGGTTGGGCGGCGCGTCCGGCGCGCAGCCCGGGTCCGGCATCGAGCAGCAGGACTCGAAAGCCAGCGGCTTGAAGTGCATGCCCGGCGCATTCAGGTTCTCGTCGATGCCACGCTCGCCATGCACGCGATAGAAGCCGCCGACGACGTAGCGGTCCATCATGTAGACCACCGGTTCGGCCGCGCCGCCATCGACGCTTTCGAAGGTGGGCACGCCTTCCTGGATCAGCACCGAGCTGACTTCCAGCCCCTCCTTCACCACCGCCATCTTGTTGCGCTGCTTGCGGTTCAGGCCGACCACCTCGGACGGGTCGCGCACCGTCATGATGCCCATGCCGTAGGTGCCGGCGTCGGCCTTGACGATGACGAAGGGCTCGTGATCGACGCCGTGCTGCTGGTACTTCTCGCGGATGCGGGCGAGCAGCGCACCGACCCGGGTCGCCAGACATTCCTCGCCGCTGCGTTCCTGGAAGTTGATGTCGCCGCACACGTCGTACAGCGGGTCGATCAGCCACGGATCGATGTCCATGACCGACGAGAAGCTGCGTGCGACTTCGCTGTAGGCGTCGAAGTGCTGCGACTTGCGGCGCGTCGTCCAGCCGGCGTGCAGCGGCGGGATGAAGGTCTGCTCATTGACGTTCTGCAGCAGCTCGGGGACGCCGGCCGACAGGTCGTTGTTGAGCAGGATGGCGCACGGATCGAAACCGGCGACGCCAATGCGGCGACCGCCGGGCAGGCGGATCAGCGGTTCGACCGTCAGCGTCTGGCCATCGCCGAGGTCGAGCGGCGTCGGGCCGGCGAGGTCGGGAATCAGGCTGCCGATACGCACGTTCAGACCGGCCAGCTTCAGGATCTGCGCCAGCCGGGCGACATTGCGCAGATAGAACAGGTTGCGCGTATGGTTTTCCGGCACCAGCAGCAGGTTGCGCGCTTCCGGGCACAGCTTTTCGACCGCGGTCATCGTCGCCTGCACGCACAGCGGCAGGAACTCGGCGTTCAGGTTGTTGAAGCCGCCCGGAAACAGATTGGTATCGACCGGCGCCAGCTTGAAGCCGGCATTGCGCAGATCGACCGAGGCATAGAAGGGCGGGCTGTGCTCCAGCCACTGCGAACGGAACCACTGTTCGATATCGGTCTGGCGTTCGAGAAATCGGCTCTCCAGCGCGAGCAGCGGGCCGGTGAGCGCGGTGGTCAGGTGAGGCACCATGGGCGTGAGCGGGCGCGATCCGCAATGAGGTTCAGGCGCGCGGATTCTACACCCGCAGCCGGGGTCGCCTCCCCGGTCCGGTACAATCCCGGCTTCTTGCGCATCCGCGCATGCCACACCCTAGTGAATTCCATGCTGTCCGCTTCCAACATCACCATGCAGTTCGGCGCCAAGCCGCTTTTCGACAACGTCAGCATCAAGTTCGGCGACGGCTATCGCTACGGCCTGATCGGCGCCAACGGTGCCGGCAAGTCGACCTTCATGAAAATCCTCGCCGGCGTGCTCGAACCGACCGCCGGCAACGTATCGATCGACGCGCACGAGCGCATGGCCTTCCTGCGCCAGGACCAGTTCGCGTTCGAGGACCAGCGCGTGCTCGACGTGGTCATGATGGGCCACGCCGAAATGTGGACCTGCATGAAGGAAAAGGACGCGATCTACGCCAATCCGGACGCGACCGAAGAGGACTACATGCGTGCCGCCGAACTGGAAGGCCAGTTCGCCGAATACGACGGCTACACCGCCGAGGCGCGCGCCGGCGAACTGCTGCTCGGCGTCGGCATCCCGACCGAACAGCACAACGGCCCGATGAGCCAGGTCGCCCCCGGCTGGAAGCTGCGCGTGCTGCTGTGCCAGGCGCTGTTCGCCAACCCGGACATCCTGCTGCTCGACGAACCGACCAACAACCTGGACATCAACACCATCCGCTGGCTCGAACACACGCTGAACGAGCGCAACAGCACGATGGTCATCATCAGCCACGACCGCCACTTCCTGAACCAGGTGTGCACCCACATGGCCGACCTGGACTACGCCACCATCCGCCTCTACCCGGGCACCTGGGACGACTACATCGAGGCGTCGACGCAGGCGCGCGAGCGGGCGTCGGCAGCCAACGCGAAGGCGAAGGAACGGGTGGCCGAACTGCAGAGCTTCGTGCGCCGCTTCTCGGCCAACAAGTCGAAGTCGAAGCAGGCGACCTCGCGTCTGAAGATGATCGACAAGATCAAGATCGAGGAATTCAAGCCCAGTTCGCGCCAGTACCCGTGGATACGCTTCGACTACGACCCGAAGGAGAAGCTGCATCGGCAGGCGGTCGAACTGGACAACGTCGTGTTCGGCTATGACGGCGGTCCGCAGATCCTGAAGGGCTTCACCGCCACCTTCGACGGCGGCGACCGCGTCGCCATCATCGGCGAGAACGGCGTCGGCAAGACCACCTTCCTGAAGCTGCTGGTCGGTGAACTGACGCCGCAGCACGGCTCGATCAAGTGGGCGGAAAAGGCCCGCCTCGGCTACTTCGCGCAGGACCACTCCGCCGATTTCGACAGCGACGCCAACCTGACCGACTGGATCAGCGGCTATGTGCGCGAGGGCGGCTACGAGGGCGACGACGCGATCACGCTGATCCGCGGCACGCTCGGCCGTCTGCTGTTCGGTGGCGACGACGTGAAGAAGGCGGTGCGCGTGCTGTCCGGCGGCGAACAGGGCCGCATGATGTTCGGCCGGCTCATGCTGCAGCGGAACAACGTGCTGCTGCTCGACGAACCGACCAACCACATGGACATGGAATCGATCGAGTCGCTGAACGCCGGCCTCGACGCTTTCGACGGCACGCTGTTCTTCGTGTCGCACGACCGCGAGTTCGTGTCCACGCTGGCCACCCGCGTGCTCGAAGTCCGCGGCGACGGCGAGATCGTCGATTACCGCGGCGGCTACGAGGACTACCTCGCCAGCCAAGGCATCGACGACTGAGCCTGTCTGTGAGCAATACGCCGAACGCCTGCCCCATCTGCGACGACGCGCCCGGCCATCACTGGCTTTGGCGCGACGACCGCCTGCGCGTGATCGACGCGCGCGACGCCGATCACCCGGCCTTTCTGCGCGTGATCTGGAACGGTCACGTGCGCGAAATGACCGACCTCAACGACGTCGACCGCGATCACCTGATGCACGTGGTGTGGCAGGTCGAGCGCTGCGTGCGCGAGATCGCGCAGCCGGAAAAGATCAACCTCGGCAGCCTCGGCAATATGGTGCCGCACCTGCACTGGCACGTCGTCGCGCGCTGGCAGGACGACGCCCACTTCCCCGGTTCGGTGTGGAGCACGAAGCAGCGCGACGGCGCGCCTCGTCCGCGCGTACCGGCGGCGCTGTGGCGCGCCACGCTGCTGGCCCGCCTTGGCCTGCCGACGGTGGCCGTCAGCGACGCGCTGACCGGCGCCTACGAGGGCACCGACTACGCCGTGGCCCTGCCCGACGGCGAAACGACACTGCATGTCGGTGCGCCCTCGCCGGCGCTGGACCGCTGGCTGGCGACGCAGAACGCAACACAGTGGGCGCTGCTGGCGGCCGCCAATCCGTGGTCCGCACGCAGCGACGACGACGCCAACCGCGCCGCCCACGCTGCACTGCGCGCGTTGCTGACGCAGCGCGGCCTGCCGCTGCTCGACGCCGAGAACCGCACGACCGAAACCGGCTGGACCGAACCTTCGCTGCTGTGCGCCGGCCTGACCGCCGAAGAGGCGCTGCGCATCGGCGCCGCCTTCGGCCAGAACGCGGTGCTGACCGGCGATGCCGGCGGCACGGCCCAGCTGCGCTGGTGCGTGCGCCGGCAGGCCGACTGACTCAGCGCCCCTTCATCCGTCTGCGCGCCACCGCGCCGACCGCCGCCAGCCCGGCCAGCAGCATCGCGGCGCTGGCCGGTTCCGGCACTGCTGCGGTGATGCCCAGCCGGTAGCTCGCGTCGGCCAGCGTGTTGTCCACGCCATCGACGGTCACCAGGAATTCGGTGCCCGTGGCGAACGGAAAGGTGCTGCCACCGCCGGTGAAAGGTCCCCACGCGAAGGTGAGATTGCGGCCGAAGGTGCCGACGATTTCGTTGCCGTTCAGGAACACCGACAACGAGGCACGTGACCCCAGCCCGAGGTTGGAGAAATCGAGCGTGAAATCGACCGGCTCACCGACGGTGAAGCTGAAGCTGTCGGCGAAGTTGCCGAGCTGCTGTTCGAAGCTGAAGGACTGGCCGGCGACCAGAGTGCCGAGATCGACGCTGGCGGCACTGGCGTGCGCGGCGGGCAGGACGGTCAGCGCGGCGATCAGTGCGGTGCGGATGGAAGTGTTCATGACGGACTCCGTAGGATGAATGAAGGATGAAAGCGTCTGCTTTCATTCGTCATCTACGGAGCCCGGGCCTCAGCGGAGACAGCCGGGCGACGAAGGACTTGCCGGCAGCGTGACGGATGTCACCGTCGCTGCTGCAGAACCGTCAGATCACCACAGCTTCACGCAGTGACCTCGCAGCAGGAAGTCGCCCGACGGCTGCGGTGCAGTGGCGCCGACCGGCTCGATCGACACCGCCAGTTCGCCCACCGCGGACAACAGCGCTTCCGACGTGCCGGCCATCGTGATCACCTGTTTGGCGTCGGTGCGCAAAACGCCGAGCCGGAAGGGCGCTGCGTCTTTCGGAAGTGCCCACAGCACCGCCTGGGCACCCTGCGGCACGACGAGCGGCTGCAGCAGCTTCACGCTCAGTTCCACCCCGTGCCGGCGCGACGACGCGAGTGCGGCCGGCTTGCCGGCGGCATCCAGCATCAGACCGACATAGCTGGCGGGCAGTACCGCGTGCTCGGGCAGGTCGGACGGCAGCACCCACTGCGGCTGCTCGCGCACCACGCCGACGGCCACCAGCAGGCCAAAGGCGAAGCCGAGCGCCGGGCGCAGCCAGTCGCGCCAGCGCCGCTGCGTCACCGGCCTGACACGCGGCGCCCCGCCGGTGCGCTGTTCGATCTCCGCCCACACCGCGGGCGAGGGCTGCACCGGCGGCACGGCCGCCGCCAGCGCGGCACCGTGCATTTCCCAGGTGCGCAGCGCGCGCGCCGCCGCTTCGCTCGACCGCACCAGCCGTTCGAAGCGGCGCCGCGGTAGCCGGCCCAGCGTGCCGAACACATAGGCGGCAGCCAGTCGGTCGAGCAGTTCCGGGTGGTCGTACTTCATGTCAGCCGCTCCATGCAGCGGCGCAGCCTGTCCAGGCCCCGGCGCAGCCACACCTTGACGCTGCCGATCGGCGAGCCGAGGTGTTCCGCCAGTTCCGAGTGCGACAGGCCGTGGTAGTAGGCCAGCGCCAGACACTGGCGCTGCGGCCCGTCGATGTCGTCGATGCAGCGGCGCAGATGCAGCGCGTCGGCCGCCTGTTCGAGCAGACCGAGCGGGCTGGGACGGTCGTCGCCCAGCGCGGCGACACCGCCCTGCCCGTCTTCGTCGTCGTCCAGCGACTCGGTCCGCCGTACGGACTCCGCGCGGAGCAGGTCGAGTGCCCGATTGCGCACGATCGAGGTGAGCCAGGTCATCGGCTGACTCGCGTCGGCACGGTAGCTGTCGGCGCGGTGCCACACGCTGGTGAAGGCATCCTGCAGCACGTCTTCGGCCAGGTCGCGCCGGCGCAGCAGACGCAGCGCGACCCCGAGCAGCTGCGGCGCGCAGGCATCGTAGAGCTGACGGAAGGCCTGCCGGTCGCGCAGTGCGACGCGCGCCAGCAGCCTTTCAAGCTGGACCGGATCGAGCATCGCCGCATGATGCCATGCTCATCGACGGGTCGCAGCCCATCAGTAGTCCCGCGGCCGGTAGCTGCCGGCCTCGGCCGGCGCTTTGCCGCTGTCGCGCACGACATGCCAGACGCCGCCGCGCCCGTCGCCGGTGGTCTGTCCGGCTTCGCTGTCGCCCACGTAGTAATAGAGCGGCTTGCCGCGGACCGCCCATTGCCGGCTGCCGTCGCTGCGCGTGACCAGCGTGTGCTCGCCCGACGCACGCGCATCGGCCGCTGCGACGAAGGGCGGCCACAGCGCGGCGCACTGCTCGTAGCAGGCACTTTTCCCGTCGCTGTCCTTGTCGAAGGTGTACAGCACGCGGCCGGCGGCGTCGGTCAGCAGTCCTGCCGAACCGACGACAGACTGGGCATGGACAGCGCAGCAGACCGCACCCAGCAGCGCGGCACAGAGGGCATTCCTGATCATCGTGATTCTCCTTCCTTGCAGAGGTTCGACACCCGGATATCGTGTGTCCGGATCGATATACGGACGGATGAGCACATCGGAGACAGCGCCGGCTGAAATTTGCTGTCAAAAAGAATGTCCGCCGTGCCGGCCTGCCGCGCGCAAACTGCGGCGTACACATAGAATTGGTTACATTGGCTTACATCGCCCCCCGCTTTCATGCACGCCTTCGCTCTGCCCGCCATCAGCCACAGCACGCACCTGCCGGAGTTCTCCGACGCGCGGGCTGCACGCGACTGGCTGCAGGACATCGACAACACGCAGCCGCTCGCCACCCAGGCGCGTCTGCTCGGCCAGCTCAATCTGCTGAATCGCTGCGGCATCGGCGCCGGCGAGCGTCTGCGCATCGCCGAAGAGCTGCGCGACACGGTGCTGGCGGTGCAGGCCGCCACCGCCAACCGTTTCGTCGGCCGTCCGCTGCCGCTGTCCGCCGGCGAACGTGCGGCCTTCGATGCCAATCAGGGCATGTGGGATACCCTGGTCACGGCCTATCTGCATTCCCTGTCTGCGGCACTCGACGGCGACGGCGCAGTGGTCGGCCAGGCCGGCCTGATCGCCCATCGCGCGCTGAGTGCGCTGGCACTGATGCAGCTCGACGCGCTGCGCACCGCGCATCTGCCGCCGCCCGGCTACTGGCGACGCGTACACGCCTGCTATGACGCCGCCGCCCGGCTCGGCGCGGCGGAGCGCAAGTTCCGTGACGACGCGATCCATGACGAACGTCCGACCAGCGTGCGTGCCGCCTACGTGCTGTGCGTGCTGCTGCACACCTCCAGCCCTTTCGGTCTGACCCACCGCCAGCTGCGCGTGCTGCACCGCTGGCTCGGCAAATGGGCTGGCAAGGTGGCGCTGTTCGATACGCCGGTGCCGCACAGCGCGCTGCCCCCCTTGATGCTGGACCTGAGCACCGACGAGCCGGTCGCCCGCACACCACAGCCGGACAGCCGCCTGCGCTGGCTGGTGCTGGACGAGTTCTCGCACAGCGTGCGCAAACGCATGGCGCTTCTCGCGCAGGGCGAAACCCCGCTGGCACTGCGTCTGGGCGACGAACTGAGCCCGGCCCAGGCGGACCGCCTGCTGCGTCACCTGCACGCGCACTGCTGCCGCGGCGGCCTAACCCGCGCCGAAGCGCGCCGGCCGCTGCAGCAGAACGCGTCGGTAGTGATCGGCATGGGCGCGGTGCAGCAGTTTCTCGGCGGCGCCGAGGGCGACGTCGGCGATGCCGGCAACCGTCCGGAAACGCTGGCAGCCGGCTATCTGGTCGAAGACTGGCGCATCCTCGACGACAGCCCGACCGGCCTGCGCCTTGGCCGCCGCGCCAGCACGGACGGCGCGCGCATCGGCAACGGCATGTTGCTGGCGGTGCGACCCGACAACAGCCCGCATTTCATGCTCGCCCACGTGTGCTGGATCATGGCGGTCGAAGGTGAGTTGCAGATGGGCATCAGCATGCTGGCGGGCGCGCCGCGTCTGGTCGATCTCGCGCGTGCGCCGGACGGCAGCGGCGAACACGAGGCGCGCGGCGTGCTGATGCCGGAAGTGCCGCGCATCGGTCAGCCGGAATGCGTCGCGCTGCCCAGCGGCTGGTACCGCAAGGCACGCGACATCCTGCTCACCGCCGACGACGGCAAGCGACGGGTGCGGCTGGTCGAATCCATCGAACGCGGGGCCGACTTCGACCTCGCCCGCATCGAGCCGGCGGCATGAACGCGCCTGCCCCCACGCCCGGCATGCTGAACTACCGCGACGCGCAGCAGTGCCGCGCGCTGATCGCCGAGCTGCCGCTGACCAACGTTCCGCGCGTGCGTGACACGCTGACGCGCATGCTCTACGGGCTACGGCAGACGCCGCCGCGCAGCGCAGATTACCTCGACGTGCTGGAGGCGATGCGCGCGCCGCTGCACTTCCTGCAGGAAAGCCTGGGCAAGCGCTACAGCAGCCGGCCGGTCGCGCCGGGCAGCACCGAGGACGGCGTGCTGCGTCAGGTGGTCGCGCTGTGGATGGCCATGGCGCAGGCGTACGCGCAGGCGGCCGAGAAGGCCGACCTGCACCCGCTCACCGACGCCCAGCTGGCGCTGGTGTGCCAGCGCTGCGTGCTGTACGCGAGCCGCGCGGTGATCGAGTATTTCCGCGCCCGGCGCACGCTGCCGCGCGGCCTCTGGCTGGAGCTGCACGGCTACTACAGCACGGCCGAGGAATGGGGCTTCGCCACCCAGCCGGTGGCCGACAGCCTGAAGGAAGGCGGCTACCCGCAGAGCGCGGCCGAATCCTACTGCAGCGTGCTCTTGGTCGATCTGGCCAACCCCTACGGCCGCAGCCCGCGCGAATTCGAGTGGGTGTGCCGCTGGGCCGACCAGTACGCCGGCCTGACCGAAATCATGCCGGTGTTCGGCGGCACCGACGCCCGCACCTATGCCGTCGATCTGAATCTCGATAGCGGCGCCAAGCCGCTCGAAGTGTTCGCCCGCACGCCCAATCTGCGCCGGCTCGGTTCGGCCCGGCTGGCCAGCGAAATCGAGCGCGTGGTGGCCGGCCTGAAGCAGGGCCTGTCGCCGGAAACACTGGGCCTGGGCGCCGACTGCCACCCGGTTTCGGCCGGACGCCTGCTGCTGCAGCTGTACAAGCCCTGGTGCCACGCGGCCAACCCGCGCCGCTTCCAGCGCCGCAACGGCGACGGCGAGATCGACATCGCGATCAGCCAGGAGGCGATGCACTACCTGATCGCCGGCGAAGAATTCGTGCAGCCGCCGCCGGCACGCATCTACAGTCACAGCGACTTCGTCGACATCGCCACTTTCGGCGAACGGGCGACCGACGGCGCCGGACTGGCTGTGCGTCAGGCCAGCGCGCGCGCGCAGTACCCGACCCAGCACTGGGCGGTGCTCGATCACAGCGTGATGGGTTATCGCCTGCGCGCCCCGCGCGAAACCGGCGCGATCGAGTATTCGCAGATGCTGGCGGTGTTCGGGGCGGATTCGGAACACTGGCGTCTGGCGCGCGTGTCCTGGCTCATGTACGAGCACGATGGCCACCTGCTGACCGGCCTGCACGTGCTGCCGGGCACGCCGCGTGCGCTGTCGGTGCGGCCGCTGGCCGACGAAGGCATGCCGGCCGAGCGCTTCAGCCGCGCCTTCCTGCTGCCGGCGGTGCAGGTGATGGGCGAAGAAGCCTCGCTGGTGCTGCCGCGGGGCTGGTTCCAGGCCGATCGCAGGCTGGAGATCTATCTGAATGGCACGCTGCGCGCTGTGCGCCTGACCCGGCTGATCGCCTTCGGCGTCAATTACGAACGCGCCGCCTTCAGCGAGGACGCACCGGCAAACGGCGTCTGAGCGACGCCGCTCAGAGTGCGGGCAGCGTGCGGCGGGCGGGAAAGCGGACGGTGAAGCGGCTGCCCTGACCGGGCTGGCTGTCGATCTGCAGCGTCGCCTGATGCCGTTCGAGCACGTGCTTGACGATGGCCAGGCCGAGACCGGTACCGCCGGTCTCGCGCGAGCGGCCGCGGTCGACGCGGTAGAAGCGTTCGGTCAGTCGCGGAATGTGCTGGGCGTCGATGCCGATGCCGTTGTCGGTCACCGAATACTCGCCGCAGCCATCGACCACGCGCCAGGCGAGCTTCACGCTGCCGCCGTCCGGCGTGTAGCGCACCGCGTTGCTGGCGAGGTTGCCGAGCGCGCTGCGCAGGTCGCGGGCGCAGCCGAGCAGCGCACCGGGCGCACCGTCGACGTCCAGCGTCACCGTGTGCCGGCCGGACGACAGGGCCCGCGTCTCGACCAGCACGATGTCCAGCAGGTTGCGCATGTCCACCGGCTCTTCCGGTGTCGGCGTGTCGGTCTCCAGCGCCGACAGCGTCAGCAGGTCATCGACCAGGCGCTGCAGGCGCACCGACTGCTGCTGCGCCATGCGGATGAAGGACAGCGCCTGCTCCTGCGGCAGTTCGGGCAGCGCATCTTCCAGCGTTTCGAGGAAACCGTGGATCACCGTCAGCGGCGTCTTCATTTCGTGCGACACGTTGGCGACGAAGTCGCGCCGCATCGTTTCGAGCTTTTCGAGCTGGGTGATGTCGCGCGTCAGCAGCAGCTTCTGGTCGTCGCCGAAAGCCACCACCCGCAGTTGCAGCGTGCGGCCGGGCTGACGCGGTGAGGGCATCGACAGCGGCTCGCCGTAGTCGCCGGACTGCAGGTATTCGGCGAACTCGGGCTGGCGCACCAGGTTGAGGATGGGCATCGCGATGTCGCGCCGGCCGTCGAGCCCGAGGTGTTCCTCGGCCATCGGATTCAGCCACTCGATCAGTTCGTCGCGCGACATGATGAGCGTGCCGTCGGGCATCGCGCGGCTGGCTTCGCGCATGCGCTCCAGCCGGCTGCGCAGGTCCTCGCGCTGCTGGCGGGCGTTGCGCTCGCGCCGCGCCAGCTTGGCGAACAGGAATTCCCACTGGCCGGCACCGTCCGGCAGTTCGGCGTCGCTGGTCGAATTGAGCCAGCGGTCGAAACGGCCGATCTCGTACTGGTCGCGCAGGCTGCCGGCGAGCAGCAGCGCGCAGGCCAGCGTCAGCGCCGGCACCAGCGCGTCGGCCGCCAGGCCGATCAGCACGCAGACGAGGATGAGCGCGACGCGCAGGGCGGCGCGGAACCAGAATTCACGCATGGAGTACGCAGCGGGTGTTCACGGCGCCGGATTATGGGCGCTCACGCGCAAAACGGCTCACTCCTTCTGGCAGGACAGGCGATAGCCGCTGCCGCGCACGGTCTGGATCAGCGCGTCGTGTCCGCTCGCTTCCAGCGCGCCGCGCAGGCGGCGGATGTGCACATCCACCGTGCGCTCCTCGACGAACACATGGTCGCCCCACACGCTGTCGAGCAGTTGGGCGCGCGAATGCACGCGCTCGGCGTGGGTCATGAAGAAGTGCAGCAGGCGGAACTCGGTCGGACCCAGCACCACCGCCTGGCCGCGCGCGGTGACGCGGTGGGTGGCCGGATCGAGACGCAGACCGTCGATCTCGACCGGGTCTTCGGTCGCCTGCGGCTTCTGCCGGCGCAGCACGGCCTTGATGCGGGCCGCCAGTTCGCGCGGCGAGAAGGGCTTGGTGACGTAGTCGTCGGCGCCGGTTTCCAGACCGGTCACCTTGGACTGTTCGTCGCCGCGCGCCGTCAGCATGATGATGGGCACGCCACGCGTGCGTTCGTCGGCGCGCAGCCGGCGCGCCAGATCGATACCGCTCTGGCCGGGCAGCATCCAGTCGAGCAGCACCAGATCGGGCAGTTCGGCCTGCAGCAGGCGCAGCGCGGTTTCGGCGTCCGGCGCGCGCAGCGGATCGTGGCCGGTGCGGGTGAGCGTGACGCTGATCAGTTCCTGGATGGACGGTTCGTCCTCGACGACGAGTATGCGGGCCATGACGGTATGCGAGCGTGGGATGACGGGAACGCGACGCAGTCTATTTCAGTATGGTGACGGTTTAGTGACAGCGCCTCCGGTCTGTCCACAGGGCCATCCTGACGGGCGCGGGGTATCATTCCGGACTCTTCGCAGCGGACACGGCACATCATGGCAGGACTGGACAAGGACACCCCCATCCCCACCGAGATCAAGGTGCAGCAGAAGTCGAAAGTGATGGAAGTCAGCTTCGACAACGGCCGCAGCTTCAGCTTCAGTTTCGAGTTCCTGCGCGTATGCTCGCCGTCGGCCGAAGTGCGCGGCCACGGGCCGGGACAGGAAACGCTGCAGATCGGCAAGCGCGACATCGACATCACGCGCGTCGAACCGGTTGGCGCCTACGCGATCAAGCCGGTGTTTTCCGACGGCCACGACAGCGGCATCTACTCGTGGGACTACCTCTATCTGCTGGGCGAGAACCAGGAAGCGCTGTGGGCCGACTACCTCGCCCGCCTGAACGCCGCGGGCGCCAGCCGCGATCCGGCCCTGGTGCCGCCGCCGGCCGCCAAGGGCGGCTGCGGCAGCGGCGGTTGCGGTCACCACCATTGAGCCTGCGATGAGCGACAACTCCACCGATTTCGGCTTCGAGCGCGTACCCGAAGCGGCCAAGGCCCGCCGTGTGGCGAGCGTGTTCTCGTCGGTTGCGCGCCGTTACGACATCATGAACGACCTGATGTCGGCCGGCCTGCACCGTGCCTGGAAGGCGTTCGCGATCGAAATGGCTGGCGTGCGCCCGGGCCAGCGCGTACTCGACGTCGCCGCCGGCACCGGCGATCTGACGCTCGCCCACGCGAAGCGCGCCGGCGCCAGTGGCGAGGTGTGGCACACCGACATCAATCCGGACATGTTGCGCGAAGGCCGCGACCGCCTGCGCGACGCCGGCTTCGTGCTGCCCAGCCTGCTGTGCGACGCCGAGAAGCTGCCTTTTCCAGACAACCATTTCGACTGCGTCACTGTCGCCTTCGGCCTGCGCAACATGACGCACAAGGACCGCGCGCTGGCCGAGTTCCGCCGCGTGCTGAAGCCGGGCGGCCGCGCGCTGGTGCTCGAATTCTCGCGCGTCGCCAAGCCGCTCGAAAAGGCCTACGACCTGTATTCGTTCAAGGTGCTGCCCTGGCTGGGCAAGCGCGTCGCCAACGACGAGGCGAGCTACCGCTACCTCGCCGAATCGATCCGCATGCACCCCGACCAGGAAACGCTGGCCGGCATGATGCGCGAGGTCGGCCTGGGCCGCGTCGAGTACTTCAACATGAGCGCCGGCGTGGTGGCGCTGCATCGCGGCTTCAAGCTCTGAAATCCAGGTGGAGAGGCGAACGATCCGCGCATATCGCGGTCAATTCGTGTGCTAAGTTTCGCTCTCGTCGAATTTTCGCTCTCGCGTTTTCGCCCCACCTTTGATGGAGACATATAGATGAAGAATTTCCTGTGCGCGCTGTGCGTGGCCGTCGTCGGCCTCGGCGGTGCCATGCATGACGCCGAAGCCGCCAAACGCATGGGCGGCGGCAAGTCCTTCGGTTCGCAGCGTGATTCGACCACGATGCAGCGCGATGCCACGCCGACCGCGCCGACCCAGAACGCCACCACCGCCCAGCGCCAGGCGCAGCCTGCAGCGTCCGCTGCCGCACAGCCGGCCAAGCGCTCGTGGATGGGCCCGCTGGCCGGTCTGGCCGCCGGCATCGGTCTGGCCGCACTGGCGTCCCACCTCGGCTTCGGCGAGGAAATGGCGTCCTTCATGATGATCGCGCTGCTGGTCATGGCCGCGCTCTTCGTCTGGCGCATGTTCGCCGCACGCCGCAGCGCGCCGCAGCAGCAGCAGGGCATGCAGTACGCCGGCGCGACCGCCGGCCCGGGTACGGCCCCGCAGCGCTTCGAAGCAGCGGCCCCGCTCGCCGCCTCGGCGGCACCTGCTGCGGCAGCGGCGAGCGCCGGCAACATCCCGTCGGATTTCGACGTCGACGGTTTCCTGCGTCAGGCCAAGCTGAATTTCGTGCGCCTGCAGGCAGCGAACGACAAGGGTGACGTCGAGGACATCCGCCAGTTCACCTCGCCCGAGGTGTTCGCGGAAATCCGCATGCAGCTGCAGGAACGCGGCGGCGAAACCCAGCACATCGACATCGTTCAGCTCGACGCAGCGCTGCTCGATCTGGTCACCGAGAACGACCAGTACATCGCCAGCGTCCGCTTCAGCGGCCTGCTGCGCGAAGAGGTCACTGCCGCGCCGGCGCCGTTCGACGAGGTGTGGCATCTGGCCAAGCCGGTTTCCGGCAACCGCGGCTGGGTGATCGCCGGTATCCAGCAACTGCAGTAATCATGCTCTCGACGGCCGCGCTCCCGCTACTGAACCACCTGCTTGATCAGGCGCCGGGCGCTCACGCCCGGCTGGCCCGGCATGCGGGCGCGCAGGCACGGCTGGAACTGGGCGCGCTCGGCGTCGCCTTCAAGGTTGGCGAAGACGGCCGGCTGGGCGCGGCCTCCGATGAGCCCTTGGCGGTCACGCTGCGGCTGCCGGCGGATGCCGCGCTGCGGCTGGCACATGAAGGCGACGCGGTGCTGCGCGATGCGCGCATCGAAGGCGATGCGGCGCTGGCCGAGACCCTCGGCCAGGTGCTGCGCGGCCTGCGCTGGGACGCTGCGGAAGACCTGAGCCGGCTTATCGGTGACGCGGCCGCCGAACGTGTGGTGGGCGGTGCACGTGCGGCATGGGCCGGCGGACGCGACCTCGGCGCGCGGCTCGCCGCGTCGGCCAGCGAATACGCGGCTGACGAGGCGCAACTGCTGGTGCGTCCGGCCTCAATGACGGCCTTTGCCGACGAGGTGGATACATTGCGCGACGATCTGGCGCGCCTGCAGAAGCGCATCGAACTGCTCGAACGCAAGGCTCAGCCGATACGCTGATCCCCCCACCAGCGCGCGAAGGTGTCGCGCTGCGCAGCACTCATCCCGACCCCGCATTTCGTACGGCGCCACAGCACGTCGTCGGCGTTGTGTGCCCATTCGTACTGTGCGCACCAGCGCGCTTCCGCCTCGTACAGCCCGCCCCCGAAATCGCGTCCGGGTCCGCCTGTTCGCGCCACCTGTTCGAGCAGCCGCGACGTCGTGCTGCCGTGGCGCCCGACCAGCGCAGCGATCCATCCTGACGGCAGTGCGGGATGGCGCTGCGCCAGCCTGCGCACGAGTTCGGAACGCTGTGTCGGGCCGGCGGCCTCGGCGCCCGGCAGCAGACGATCTGCGGTCACGCTGCGTGCATTCGATCCGAGGAATGAGGCCAGCCTGTCGACCGCCCGTTCGGCGAGGCTTCGATGCGTGGTGAGCTTGCCGCCCTGTATCGACATCCAGCCGCGGCCGCCGCGCTCGCCGTCCATCGTCATCCGGTACTCGCGGCTGGCCGTGCGCGCGCTGCCGCCGCCGTCGATCAGCGGTCGCATACCGCTGAACTCCCAGTGAATATCGTTCTCGACCGGCGCGCGCCGAAAGGCACGCCGCAGGGCGTCGAGCAGGTAGCGACGCTCCGCCGCCGTGGCGCCCAGCCTCTCGGGCGAAGGCAGATCGGTTTCGGTGGTGCCCACGAGATGGAAATCGTCGGCGAACGGAATGACGAACACGACGCGGCGGTCCGGCTGCTGCAGCAGCCAGGCGTCGTCGCCGGCGTGCAGGCGCGGCACGACGAGGTGTGTGCCCTGCACCAGACGCACCGGTGCCGCCGCCGCACCGCGCAGGGCCTCGACCGCGTTCATCCATGGCCCGGCGACATTGACGACGCAGCGCGCGAGCACCGTTCGATTGCCCACCGCGCAGCGCCAGTGCGCACCTTCGGCAGCCACCGCGCTCAGCGCGCTCTGCGGCAGCACGCGTGCGCCGTGCGCCTGCGCGTCGAGCAGGGTGCATAGCGTCAGCCGCGCATCGTCCACCCACAGGTCGTAATAGGCGTGCGCCGCGCTCACTGGCGGCTGCATCTGCTGCAGCAGGGGACAGTCGGCGCGCAGACGCCGCGATCGCGGCAGTGTGCTGCGCCCGGCCAGCAGGTCATACAGCAACAGTCCGGCAGCGAGCATCCAGGCCGGCCGTTCACCCGTGTGCGGCACGACGAAGCGCTGCGGACGCACAAGGTGGGCCGCGATGCGGCCCAGTGTCTCGCGCTCATGCAGGGATTCCCTGACCAGGCCGAAGGCGCCCTGTTCGAGGTAGCGCAGCCCGCCATGGATAAGCTTGGTGGAGGCTGACGAGGTGGCGCCGGCGATGTCGCCGCGCTCACAGACGATGACGTCCAGACCGCGCAGTGCGGCGTCGCGGGCGATGCCGGCACCGTTGATGCCGGCCCCGACGATGAGCAGGTCGCAGGATTCCCGGTTCATGGGCGGATTCTGCGCCGGGCGCGCCAAAAACAAAAAGGCACGCCGAGGCGTGCCTTTCCGGACCTGCTCGAAACTGCGCTCAGTGACGCTTGCGCAGCTTCTGGATTGCCGCCAGCTGGGCGATGGCCGAAGCCAGTTCCGCCTGTGCTGCAGCGTAGTCGACACCTGCCTGACGGTTGGCCAGTGCTTCTTCGGCCAGACGCTTGGCTTCGTTCGCCTTCGCTTCGTCCAGGTCGGTACCGCGGATGGCGGTATCCGCCAGCACGGTCACCAGACCCGGTTGCACTTCCAGCAGGCCGCCGGCCACGAAGATCAGCTCATCGGCCGCCTGATTCGGCAGCTTGATGCGGACCTCGCCCGGGCGGATGCGGGTGATCAGCGGCGTGTGGCCAGGCAGGATGCCCAGCTCGCCGCTCTCGCCCGGCAGCGCGACGAATTCTGCGAGCCCGGAGAAGATCTTCTCTTCCGCGCTGACAACGTCGACATGTACGGTCATAGCCATGATTACTCCGTGAATGCTGCCCGCGAGCCGCGCCGGACCGGAGTCCGTCACGGCTCACGCTTGCCGCGTCACTGCAGCGTCTTCGCCTTTTCGAACGCTTCCTCGATGCCGCCGACCATGTAGAAGGCCTGTTCCGGCAGGTGGTCACATTCGCCATTGACGATCATGTTGAAGCCCTTGATCGTGTCCGCCAGCGGAACGATCTTGCCCGGCGAGCCGGTGAAGACTTCAGCCACGTTGAACGGCTGCGACAGGAAACGCTGGATCTTGCGGGCGCGAGCCACGGCCAGCTTGTCTTCCGGCGACAGTTCGTCCATGCCCAGAATCGCGATGATGTCGCGCAGTTCCTTGTAGCGCTGCAGCGTCGATTGCACCTTGCGGGCGACCGCGTAGTGCTCTTCGCCGACGATCAGCGGATCCAGCTGACGCGAGGTCGAGTCGAGCGGATCGACCGCCGGGTAGATGCCCAGCGAAGCGATGTCACGCGACAGCACGACGGTTGCATCCAAGTGCTGGAAGGTCGTGGCGGGCGACGGGTCGGTCAAGTCATCCGCAGGCACATACACAGCCTGGATCGACGTGATCGAGCCGACCTTGGTCGAGGTGATGCGTTCCTGCAGGCGGCCCATTTCGTCGGCCAGCGTCGGCTGGTAGCCCACGGCGGACGGCATGCGGCCCAGCAGCGCGGACACTTCGGTACCGGCCAGCGTGTAGCGGTAAATGTTGTCCACGAAGAACAGGATGTCGCGGCCTTCGTCGCGGAACTTCTCGGCCATGGTCAGGCCGGTCAGCGCCACGCGCAGACGGTTGCCCGGCGGCTCGTTCATCTGGCCGAACACCATCGCCACCTTGTCGAGAACCTTCGACTCTTCCATCTCGTGGTAGAAGTCGTTGCCCTCACGGGTGCGCTCACCCACACCGGCGAACACGGAGTAACCACCGTAGCTCTTCGCGATGTTGTTGATGAGTTCCATCATGTTCACGGTCTTGCCCACACCGGCGCCGCCGAACAGACCGATCTTGCCGCCCTTGGCGAACGGGCAGATCAGGTCGATCACCTTGATGCCGGTGGGCAGCAGGTCAACCGACGGGCTCAGTTCGTCGAACTTCGGTGCCTTCTGGTGAATGGCACGACGTTCTTCGGTGGCGATGTCGCCCGCTTCGTCGATCGGACGGCCAAGCACGTCCATGATGCGACCCAGCGTGGCGGTGCCGACCGGCACGCTGATCGCTGCGCCGGTACCCTTCACCTTCATGCCGCGGCGCAGACCGTCGCTGGAACCCAGCGCAATCGTACGCACCACGCCGTCGCCCAGCTGCTGCTGGACTTCGAACGTCAGACCCGCTTCGGCCGTGTGCGAACCATCGGCCTCGTCGAGCTGCAGCGCTTCAAACACTTTCGGCATCGAGTCGCGCGGGAACTGGATATCCACCACGGCGCCGATACACTGAACGATGTTTCCGGTATTCATCGTCTATCCCCAATACAAAAATTCGTTTGCGCGATCAGACTGCCGCGGCGCCGCCGACGATCTCGGACAGTTCCTTGGTAATCGCCGCCTGGCGGGTCTTGTTGTAGACCAGCTGCAGTTCGCCGATGACATTGCCTGCGTTGTCAGACGCGGCCTTCATCGCCACCATACGTGCGCTCTGTTCGGACGCCATGTTTTCGGCGACCGACTGATACACCAGCGCTTCAACGTAACGAACGAGCAGCTCGTCGATCACCACCTGCGGGTCCGGCTCGTACAGGTAATCCCAGGTGCCTTCCGGCGTGCCCAGACGATCGCCCGTGAGCGGCAGCAGTTGCTCAAGCACCGGCTCCTGCTTCATCGTGTTGATGAAGCGGGTGAAGGACAGATAGACCGCGTCGAGCTCGCCGGCCTGGAAAGCGTCGATCATGACCTTGACCGGTCCGATCAGCTTTTCCAGATGCGGCGTATCGCCCAGCTGCGTCACCTGCGACACCACCTTGGCGCCCATGCGCTGCATGAAGCCCAGACCCTTGTTGCCGATGGCGGCAACGCGGATTTCGGTGGCGCCCTTGCCTTCCCACTCCTTCATCGTGTTCAGCGCCAGACGCAGCACGTTGGTGTTCATGCCGCCGCACAGACCTTTGTCCGTGGTGACGACGATGATGCCGACGCGCTTGATCTGACCGACGGTGGCGAGGAACGGGTGCTTGTAGTCGCTGATCGTGGCGGCAGACAGGTTGGCAGCAAGACGGCGGATCGTGTCGGCGTAGGGCCGGGCGGCCCGCATCCTGTCCTGCGCCTTGCGCATCTTGGATGCAGCCACCATCTCCATCGCCTTGGTGATCTTCTTCGTGTTTTGCACGCTCTTGATCTTGGAACGGATCTCTTTTCCGCTGGCCATGGTTATCTCCTGTCCGCGCGCTTACGCCCAGCTCTTCTTGAACTCGGCCACCGCGGCAGCAAGCGTCTTTTCCGATTCACCGTCGAGGTCCTTGGAGGACTCGATCTTGTTCATCAGATCGGAATACTTCTGCTGCAGGAACTGGTGCAGGGCCGATTCAAAAGCGAGCACGCGGGACACTTCGACGTCGTCGAAGTAGCCGTTGTTGGCGGCGTACAGCGAAACACCCATCTGGGCGACCGACAGCGGCGAGTACTGCGGCTGCTTCATCAGTTCGGTCACGCGGCGGCCACGCTCGAGCTGCTTGCGGGTCGCTTCGTCCAGGTCGGAGGCGAACTGCGCGAACGCAGCCAGCTCACGGTACTGGGCCAGTGCCAGACGGACACCGCCGCCCAGCTTCTTGATGATCTTGGTCTGAGCCGCACCACCGACGCGGGACACCGACACACCGGCGTTGATAGCCGGGCGGATACCTGCGTTGAACAGGTCGGTTTCCAGGAAGATCTGGCCGTCGGTAATCGAGATCACGTTGGTCGGAACGAAGGCGGACACGTCGCCGGCCTGCGTTTCGATGATCGGGAGCGCGGTCAGCGAACCGGTCTTGCCCTTGACTTCACCGTTGGTGAACTTCTCGACGTAGTCGGGGTTCACGCGAGCGGCGCGCTCGAGCAGACGGCTGTGCAGGTAGAACACGTCGCCCGGGTAGGCTTCGCGGCCCGGCGGACGGCGCAGCAGCAGCGAAATCTGACGGTAGGCAACGGCCTGCTTCGACAGATCGTCATAGACGATCAGCGCGTCTTCGCCGCGGTCCCGGAAGTATTCGCCCATCGTGCAACCGGCGTACGGTGCCAGGAACTGCATGGCGGCCGAGTCGGAGGCGGTGGCGGCGACGACGATGGTGTATTCCATCGCGCCGTACTCTTCCAGCTTGCGCACCACGTTGGCGATGGTCGAGGCCTTCTGGCCCACCGCAACGTAGATGCAGGTCATGTTCTGACCCTTCTGGTTGATGATGGCGTCGACGGCGACCGCGGTCTTGCCGGTCTGACGGTCACCGATGATCAGCTCGCGCTGGCCCCGGCCGACCGGCACCATCGAGTCGATCGACTTCAGGCCGGTCTGCACCGGCTGCGAAACCGACTGACGTGCGATCACGCCCGGAGCGACCTTTTCAACCTTGTCGGTCAGCTTGGCGTTGATCGGGCCCTTGCCGTCGATCGGCTGGCCGAGCGAGTTCACGACGCGACCGATCAGCTCGGGGCCGACCGGCACTTCGAGAATGCGGCCCGTGCACTTAACGGTCTGGCCTTCGGAAATGTGTTCGTAGTCACCCAGAACCACGGCGCCGACGGAGTCGCGCTCGAGGTTCAGCGCCAGACCGAACGTGTTGCCTTCGAATTCCAGCATTTCGCCCTGCTGGACATCGTCCAGGCCGTGCACGCGCACGATGCCGTCGGTCACCGAAACCACGGTGCCCTCGGTGCGCGCCTGCGACGACAGCTGCAGGTTCTGGATCCGGCTCTTGATCAGGTCGCTGATTTCAGACGGATTGAGGTTCATCAAAAAACTCCTAGTTCTGTAGCGCAGTGGCCATGGCGGCAAGCTTGCCGCGGACCGAGGCATCGATCACTTCGTCACCGACCGCAACCTTCACACCGCCGATCAGTTCGGGATCGAGCGTGACCCGGGCTTCCAGGCGACGGCCGAAACGCGGCTCGAGGTCGGCCAGCAGGCGCGACACGGTGGCGTCGTCCATCGGGAAGGCGGAACTGATATGGGCGACGGCGCAGCGCTCGTGCTCGTTCTTCAGCTCGGTGAAGAGCTCCGCGATTTCGGGCAGCACGGCCAGACGGCCGTTCTGCGCCAGCACGCGTGCGAAGCTGCGATGCGCCTCGGCAAGTTCGCCGGGCACTGCGGTGAGGAAGAGGAAACCACGGTCGGTCGAGGTGCGGGTCGGATCGGCCAGCAGCTTCTTGACCTGCGGCTCGGCGGCAGCGGCGGCCATCAGACCGAGGGCGTCAGCCCAGGCTGCCAGCGAGTTGCCTTCCTTGGCCAGCTGGAACGCGGCTTCGGCGTAGGGTCGCGCGATGGTGACGTTCTCTGCCATGGTGTCAGCTCAGTTCCTGCTTCAGGTTGGTGAGCAGATCGGCGTGGACTTGGGCGTTGATCTCGCGACGCAGGATGCGTTCTGCACCCGCGACCGCCAGCGTGGCGACCTGGTCGCGCAGGGCATCTTTCGCCTTCTGCGCTGCAGCCGCAGCTTCGGTGGTCGCTGCTTCGCGGGCCGCCGCGACGATGCGATTCGCTTCCGCGCGCGCATCCTCGACCAGCTTGGCCGCCTGCTTCTCTGCACCCGAACGGAGCTCGGCCGCGGACTCGCGCGCTGCGCGCAGTTCCTCGATCGACTTCTTCTCCGCGTTGGCCAGATCCGCCTTTGCCTTGTCCGCAGCCGCCAGCCCGTCAGCGATCTTCTTCGCGCGTTCGTCGAGAGCCTTGACGATCGGCGGCCACACGAAGCTCTTCGTGAACCACACAAAGGTCAGGAACACGACGATCTGGATGATGAGCGTTGCGTTCAGATTCACGGCAACTTTCCCTTCAATAAATCGGTGTTGGGGCGGATGCCGTTCTTACTTCAGGAAGGTCGAAGTGGCGAACCAGAGGGCGATACCGGTACCGATAATGAAGGCGGCGTCGATCAGGCCGGCCAGCAGGAACATCTTGACCTGCAGCGCGTTCATCAGCTCCGGCTGGCGAGCCGAGGCTTCGAGGTACTTACCGCCCATCAGCGCGATACCGATACAAGCACCAATTGCACCCAGACCGATGATCAGACCGCAGGCGAGGGCGACGAGACCGAACACTTGTTCCATAACAGCTCCTTAGATTTAAAAGAAAAACGAAAACAACAAACCGGACTGCAACTGCAAACTCAGTGACCTTCGTGTGCCTGACCGATGTACACCAGCGTCAGCATCATGAAGATGAATGCCTGGAGCGCGACCACGAGGATGTGGAACACCGCCCATGCGAAACCCGCGACGATGTGGCCGAACGCGAGCAGGAAGCTCGGCGCGTTGGCACCCGTCCAGGCGGCACCCATCAGCGCGATCAGCATGAAGATGAGTTCGCCGGCAAACATGTTGCCGAACAGACGCATGCCGTGCGACACGGTCTTGGCAAGGAATTCGATGACGTTCATCGCGAAGTTGAACGGCGCCAGGATGAGCTTGTCGCCGAACGGCGCCGAGATCAGTTCGTGCGCCCAGCCGCCGGCGCCCTTGATCTTGACGTTGTAGTACAGACACACCAGCAGCACGGCGATCGACATGCCCATGGTCGCGTTGATGTCGGCGGTCGGCACGACACGCATGTAGGCATGGTGCGGGTCATGACCGGCGGAGGCGTAGATGCCTTCCCAGATGCGCGGCAGCAGATCCAGCGGCAGGAAGTCCATCGCGTTCATCAGGAAGATCCAGACGAAGACGATGAGGGCGAGCGGTGCCACGGTACGGCGCGACTCTTCGCTGTGGATCAGACCCTTGGCCTGATCGGCGACCATTTCGACCAGAATCTCGACTGCGGCCTGGAAGCGACCCGGCACGCCGGACGTCGACTTCGCCGCAGCGCGGTAAAGCACGAACAGCGCGAGGACGCCAAGCAGCACCGAATAGAAGACGGTATCGAGGTTGACCAGATTCCAGTTGATCAACTCGACCTGCTTCTCGCCGGTGTTGTTCAGGAAAGTCAGATGGTGGGCGATGTATTCGCCGGGGGTCGGGCCGTGGGCCACTTCAGTCGCCAGTTCGGTTCCAGATGCCATGTCAGTGTTTGAACAAGAAAGCAAAAAAACCTGCCTGCAGCGCCGCGCCCAGACCTCCCAAGAACCAGCCCCACGACAATCCGGGCACGAGGTAGTGGCACAGCAACAGCAGCCCAATCGTCGAGACGACCTTGATCGCCTCGCCGAGGAAGAATTCAAGCGGGTACGACACCGCGGCCTGCGCCCCAGGGCGCGCCAGACGACCGAGACGTATCGCGAACAGGAGACTCGGCACCGCATAACTCAGGCCACCGAGCAGAGCGGACAGTCCAGCCATCCAGCCCCCGACGAACAGCGCGATGCCCGTCACCACGAGCACCAGCGAAAGCTGCAGCATGATCGCTTTCAACATGCAGCAGGCCTTCCACGCATCCGTACCACCCAAAGTCCGCGAACCTCGAATCTTCTATAAGACACAAGTGTTCGCACTGCGACGAGCTGAACCGGCACAGCTTCGCGCGCAAAGCCCTTGACGATACATACGCTTACAGCCGCCGTCAAGAAGTTCCCGGATTTTGCCCCGGAACAGTGCGTGTGCATCGGATCGGGCGAAAAGAAAACATTTCGCACGTTCCGCTCGCGGACGACGCTTGACCTCGACTCAAAAATAGTCGATATTTTTCGACATGAGAAACGACTACGCCCAGACCATTCCTGCCGACTGGCAGGACTACTCCCGTCTGTTCGCCGCGCTCGGCGACCCGGAGCGGCAGCGCATCCTGCTCACCTTCGAGCCGGGAGAAAGCCTCAACGTGACCGAATTGACCCGCGCCTCCTCACTGAGCCGGCCCACCGTGTCGCATCACCTGAAACTGCTGTGCGAGGCCGGCGTGCTGGAACGAACGCGCCATGGCCGCGAAATCCACTTCCGGCTGCAGGCCGACACGCTGATACAGCGGCTGCAGACCGTCATCGACTACCTGGACGCGCACCGGTGAGCAGGCCCGCTCCCCGACTCGCGGCAGACGAACTGTCGGCGCTGGCGCAGCGCGCCGGTCGCACCCCCTTCTATGCAATCGACCGCGCTGCCGTAGACGCCCGGATCGACGCCTTGCGCGCCGCGCTGCCCGCCAGGTTGCAGCTGTGCTACGCGGTGAAGGCCAACCCCCTGCCGGCGCTGTTGCAGTGCATCAGCGCTCGGCTCGACGGCGCCGACGTCAGTTCGGGTGGAGAACTGGCGCGCGCGCTCGACGCCGGCTTTTCCGCGGCGCACATCGGCTTCACCGGTCCGGGCAAGCGTGACACCGAACTGGCGGCCGCGATCGAAGCCGGCGTGCGCATCTGCGCCGAATCGGTCGGCGAAATCGAGCGCATCGCGCGCATCGCCAGGCAGCAGGGACGCCAGGCACGCGTCGCGCTGCGCGCCAATCCGGACTTCGCGATCGCCGGCTCGCGCGTGCGCATGAGTGGCGACAGCTTCTTCGGTATCGACAGCGCGCAACTGGGTCGCGCCATCGCGGCCGTGCGCGGACACGGCCTCGAGTTCGGCGGCCTGCATTACTACTGTGCCTCACGCATGCTGGACGCGGCCGAGATCGTCGCGCTGCACGCCCGCTGCTTCGCCGAAGCCATGCAGATCGCCGACGCGGCCGACATCGCACTGCCCTGGCTGAATCTGGGCGGCGGCTTCGGCGTTGCCATCGCCGACGACGAACGGCCACTCGACTTCGCGCCGGTGGCGGCCCATCTGCACGCGCTGGACGAGGCGCTGCGGGCGCGTCATCCGCAGGCCCGGCTCGCACTCGAACCGGGCCGCTACCTGGTGGCCGAGGCCGGCATCTACGTCTGCAGCGTGATCGAACGCAAGACGGTGCGTGGTCGTACCTGGCTCATCGTCGATGGCGGCGCGCACCAGCACCTGCACGCGACGCTGCAACCGGACCGGCTGCAGCCGGCGAACTTCCCGATGACGCTGCATCCGCAGACGCCGACCGACGCGGTCGAGCGGGTGAGCATCGCCGGCCCGCTGTGCGCGCCCTTCGACGTGCTGGCGCGCGACATCGACCTGCCGCGCGCGCAAGCCGGCGATCTGCTGGTCGTGCATTGCTCCGGCGCCTACGGCGCCAGCGCCAGTCCGCTCGACTTCCTCGGCCATCCGCATCCGGCCGAACTCCTTTTCTGACCTCGCGGAGCGTCCATGCTGCGTAGCCTTGTCCGTCCCCTGCTCACCTTCGTCTGCCGACTGCTGTTCCGCATCAACCCGCCGGCGTCGCTGCCCGGGCAGCACGAGCGCCTGCTGGTGGTCGCCAATCACGAGTCTTTTCTCGACGGCCTGCTGCTCGGCCTCTTCCTGCCCATCGATCCGGTGTTCGTGGTGCATACCGGGGTCGCTCGCAACCCCTTCTTCAGGCTCCTGCTGTGCATGGTGGACTACCTCGCGGTCGATCCGACCAGCCCGATGGCGATGAAAAAGGTGATCCGCCTGCTCGAATCGGGACGGCCGGTCGTCATCTTTCCGGAGGGGCGCATCACCACCACCGGCAGCCTGATGAAGGTGTACGACGGCCCCGCCTTCGTCGCCGCGAAGACCGGTGCCACCGTGTTGCCGGTACGGCTGGACGGCGCCTCGCGCAGCTATTTCTCGCGCGTATCCGGGCGCTACCCGAAGTCGCTGTTCCCCCGCATCGCGATCACCGTGCTGCCGACCACGAAGATCGTCATGCCGGAAGCGGGCAGCGCGAAGGAACGCCGTCGCCGCGCCGGTGAAGCGATGCGCCGGCTGATGCAGGAAATGATCTTCGCCTCACGCCCGCAGCAGACGCTGTTCGGCGCGCTGTGCGACGCCGCCGAGATCCACGGTCGCAACCGTCGCCTGGTCGAGGACATGAAGCAGATCGAGTATTCGTATGGCGACCTGCTGAAGATGGCGCTGGCGCTCGGTCGCATCGTCGCCCGCATCACGCGGCCGGACGAGCGCGTCGGCGTGCTGCTGCCCAATCTCGCACCTACGCTGGGTCTGGTGTTCGGCCTGAACGCGCACCGCCGGGTGCCAGCCATGCTCAATTACACCGCCGGCGTCGACGGCATGCAGGCCGCCTGCACCGCCGCCGAACTGCGCGTCATCGTCACCTCACGCGCCTTCGTCGACCAGGCCAAACTCGGCGACAAGCTGGCCGCGCTGCAGGGTGTCGAACTGCACTACCTGGAAGACCTGCGCGAACGCGTCACGCTGGCGGACAAGCTGTGGCTCGTGCTGTGGGCGCTGCGGGCACCGCGGCTGGCGGCCGAAACCGTGTCGCCGGAGGCGCCTGCGGTGGTGCTGTTCACCTCGGGCTCGGAAGGCAAGCCCAAGGGCGTCGTGCTGTCGCACCGCGCGCTGCTCGCCAACATCGCGCAGATCCGCGCGGTGATCGACTTCTCTGTCGACGACAAGATCCTGAACGCGCTGCCGCTGTTCCATTCCTTCGGCCTGACCGCCGGCGGCCTGCTGCCGGTGCTGACCGGCGCCAACGTATTCCTCTATCCGTCGCCGCTGCACTACCGCGTCATTCCGGAACTGGCGTACGACCGCAACTGCACCGTGCTGCTCGGCACCAGCACCTTCCTCGGCAACTACGCGAAGTTCGCCCACCCTTACGACTTCTACCGACTGCGCTACGTCATCGCCGGCGCCGAAAAGCTGTCGGAATCGGTGCGCAGCGCGTGGTTCGAGAAGTTCGGCCTGCGCATCTTCGAAGGCTACGGCGCCACCGAAACCGCGCCGGTGCTGGCGGTGAATACGCCGATGGCCTATCGCAGCGGTACCGTCGGCCAACTGCTGCCGGGCCTGCACGCGAAGCTGATGCCGGTGGCCGGCATCGACCGCGGCGGCGTGCTGCATGTGAGCGGCCCCAACCTGATGAGCGGCTATCTGAAGTGGGACAGGCCGGGCGTGCTGCAGGCGCCGTCGTCGGAAGCGGGCGAAGGCTGGTACGACACCGGCGACGTGATCGAATTCGACGACGACGGCTTCGTGCGCATCGTCGGCCGCGTCAAGCGCTTCGCCAAGGTGGCCGGCGAAATGATCTCGCTGGAAACGGTCGAGAAACTGGCCACCGCCGCCAGCCCGGTAGCGCAGCACGCAGCCTCGACCCAACCCGACCCGGCGCGCGGCGAAACCATCGTGCTGTTCACCACCGACGCTGCGCTCGGCCGCGACGCGCTGCAGGCAGCCGCCCGCGAGCGCGGCGCGCCGGAAATCGCCGTGCCGCGCAAGATCGTCGTCGTCGATGCGCTGCCGCTGCTCGGCACCGGCAAGACCGACTACGTGACGCTGAAGCGGATGGCGGAGTCCGCATGACCATGGATGCCCGTCGTCGTCGCCTGCTGAAGACCGGCCTCGTGCTCGGCGGTGCCGCGGCCGGCGGCTGGGCACTGAGCACGGTCGCGCGCAGCCAGCTGATGAACCCCTGCCTCGCCGCGCTGCCGCCTGAACTGGCCGGTCACGAACTGATCGCGCAGACCTTCGACGGGCTGGACCCGACGCTGCTGCGCGACGTCCACGTGCACCTTGCCGGCACCGGCGATTCCGTTCGCGGCATCGAAATGACGCCGCGCATGCTGAGCCCGCTGCATCCGGCCGAATACGTGCAGCGCCTGTTCTATCTGAACGCCGGCTGTGCGCACGAAGACCCGGGCCGCGTCGATGCCAGTTACGTCGACCGCCTGCACAACCTGGTCGAAGCGCTGCCGGCCGGCTTCAAGCTGATGCTGTTCGCCTTCGAGCGTGCTTACGACGAAGCCGGACGCCACCTGCCCGAGCACACCGCCTTCCATGTGCCGGACGCCTACGCGCGTGACGTCGCCCGCGGCAACCCGGACCATTTCGAATGGGTGTGCTCGGTCCATCCCTACCGCGAAGACGCGGTCGACGCGCTCGAAGCGGCGGCACGCGACGGCGCCCGCGCGATCAAGTGGCTGCCGCCGGCGATGGGCATCGACCCGTCCTCGAAACGCTGCGACCGCTTCTACGGCGCGGCCGCCCGACTCGGCCTGCCGCTGATCAGCCACGCCGGCGAGGAGAAGGCCGTGCATGGCGCGGGCGGGCAGGAGCTGGGCAATCCGCTGCGGCTGCGCCGCGCACTCGAGCATGGCGTCACCGTCATCGTCGCCCACTGCGCAACGATGGGTCGCGACGTCGATCTCGACGCCGGGCGGAACGGACCGATGCGCAGCAGCTTCGACCTGTTCGCGCGACTGATGGGCGAGCGCCGCACCGGTCGTCTCTACGGCGACATTTCGGCGATCACGCTGCGCAATCGCGAGGTCGAGGTCGTCCGCGCGCTGCTGCGCCGCGAGGACTGGCACGACCGCCTGCTCTACGGTTCCGACTATCCGCTGCCGGGCATCCTGCCGCTGATGTCGCCCGCCTCGCTGGCGCGCGACGGCCTGCTCGATGCGACCACGGCACCGGTGCTCGAACAGGTGCGCGACCACAATCCGCTGCTGTTCGACTTCATGCTCAAGCGCCTGCTGCGCGACGGCCGCCATCGCTTCGCGAACAGCGTGTTCGAAGCAGCGCGCGCCTTCCCCACCATCTGATCCACTGTCCCGACCGACTCCACAACGCATGCGCATTCCCGCCGCCCTCCTTACACTGGCACTCATGACGAGTGCCCTTCCCACGCACGCTGCACCGCGCGACGCGCTGGCCGACAGCCGCGTCGGCCTGTACGCCGGCAGCGACTTCCGTCTCACGACCGGACGCTGTAACGATTGCCCGGCGCCAGCGCAGGCGCTGTGGTACTTCACCGACGACACCGTCGCCGTGCCGCTGGCCGACGCCGCGGGCTTCGTCGCCACACTGCCGGCGCAGGACGACGTGCGGCAGTGGGCCTACGCAAACGAATGGCAACCGGACGCGCAGAAGCCTGCGCTGATCTGGCTCGGCTCGCCGCTGATCGCGCACGACGCCCGGCTCGACGCCGACGGCCGCACGCTCAGCTTCGCCGACGGCACGCGCGCCAGCTTCACGCTGGTGCCGCAGTTGCCGTCCAATGTGTCCTGGTTCAATGCCGACAGCACCGCCTGGCTGCAGGGCCAGCGACTCGCGCTGCGCGGCGCGCAGTCCAGCGACAGCTTCACCGCGCGCACGGTCTGGCCGTCGTCCTTCGACATCGACCTCGCTGCACTGACGCCGTCGCCGCTGCAGGACGGCGAAACGCTGGCCACACTGGTACGCGCCGACGACGGTGGCGCACGCACGCCGGCGTCGACGCGACTGCTGTGGGAGCGCACGCCGGGCGCTGCGCGCACGGCCGCCGGCAAGCCGGTTCTGGCCATCATGCTCAATGGTGCGCAGGGCGACGATGACGAGGCGCACGGCGGCCACTTCGCGATCGCCACCGGCCTGATGGGCGCGCGCGGCGAATGGAGCGACTGGCTGGTCGCCAACTTCTACAACCTCGACGCGCACAGCGAAAAGGGCATCGTCGCCTCGATGCTGACGATGGACGCCTACCTGACCGACCTCAACGGCGGTCAGAGCTGGTACCGCCCGTCCTACATGCTGGTCGCGGTGCTGCGCGAGGACCGCGCGGCGCGACTGTACGACCAGGGCATCGCACGCGTGTTCAACCACTTCTACCGGCACGATTTCAGCTACCGCCACGCCAGCGCGAACTGCGCCGGCATCAGCCTGGACACGCTGCGCTCACTCGGCTGGAGCATCCCGACGCTGGGCCCGACCTCGAAGGCGAAGGCCTGGCTCGGCCTGCCCTACATGGCGATCAAGGACATGAGCGTGAACAGCGGCCTGCAGGCCTTCGACTACATGATGGCGGAGCGCAGCGGCCTGTTTCCCTTCGTCGCCTTCAACGTCGCCGGCAGCGACCTGCTCGGCCGGCTGACCCAGGGCAAGGTGATGGACCAGGGGCTGGAACGCCTGCTGGCCGACGACGTCGAGTCCCTCCTGTTCGTGCGCGTGCCGCAGATCCCGTCCTCGCGCGCCTTCGGCAGTGCGCCGGTCGCCAGCTACGAGGAATACATGGCGCGCGTGCCGGCCGACCGCAGCCAGTGGGTGGTGCGCCCTGCACCGCCGCGCCCCTTCCCCGACGAACTGCGCGACCCGCAGGCACCGAGGGAGCCGCTGCCGGCGTCGCGTCGCGCGCTCATCGTGTGGCTGGTCGGCGCCGCCGCGGTGATCGCCTTCGTCGCGTACCGGCTGCTGGGGAGGACGTCATGAGCTCGCAATTCCACCTGCTGAAGGAAACGCGCTTCCGCCCCTTCTTCCTGACCCAGCTGCTGGGCGCGCTGAACGACAACGTGTTCAAGACCGCGCTGATCACGCTGCTCACCTTCCGCGCCGGCAGCATCACCGACGTATCGCCGGCGCTGCTGGCCACCGTGCTGCCCGGCGTATTCATCCTGCCCTTCTTCCTGTTCTCCGCCACCTGCGGCCAGATCGCCGACAAGTACGACCGCGCGATGCTGGCGCGGCTGTCCAAGGTGATCGAGATCGCGGTGATGGGCCTGGGCGCCATCGGCTTCGTCGCCGCCAGCCTGCCGGCGCTGGTGCTGGCCCTCTTCCTGATGGGCACGCAATCGACGCTGTTCGGACCGGTCAAGTACGCCTACCTGCCGCAGCACCTGCACGACGGCGAACTGGTCGGCGGCAACGGCCTGGTCGAATCGGCCACCTTCGTCGCCATCCTGCTCGGCCAGATACTCGGCGCATGGCTGGTCGGCGTGACCGACGCCTGGGGCCTGTCGGCCGCCGTGCTGCTGCTGGCGCTCGCCGGCTGGTGGACCAGCCGCGGCATTCCGCGCTCGCCGGCACCGGAGCCGGCCATGCGCATCGACTGGAATCCCGCCCGCTCGACCCGCGACAACCTGCGCTTCGCGGTCGGCAACCGCACGGTCTGGCTGTCGCTGCTCGGCATATCGTGGTTCTGGTTCTACGGCGCCACGCTGCTGGCGCAGTTCCCGGTCTATGCGTCCGACGTGCTGGGCGGCGGCGAGAACGTGTTCATCCTGCTGCTGGCGGTGTTCTCGGTCGGCGTCGGCACCGGCTCGCTGCTGTGCGAAAAGCTGTCGGGCGGCCGCATCGAGATCGGTCTGGTGCCCTTCGGCGCCATCGGCCTCACGCTGTTCGGCGTCGATCTGTTCTTCGCCACGCCGTCCGCACCGCTGCCGGGCGACGGCAGTGTGAGCGCCTTCCTGCAGCACGCGGCGCACTGGCGCATGCTGATCGACATCGCGCTGCTCGGCGCCGCCGGTGGCCTCTACATCGTGCCGCTGTACGCGCTGATCCAGACCCGCTGCGAAAGAAGCCACGCGGCACGCGTGATCGCCGCCAACAACATCCTGAACGCGGGCTTCATGGTCGCCTCCGCCGGCGTGAGCCTGCTGCTGTTCGAGGCCGGGCTGAACATTCCGCAACTTTTCCTGGTGGCCGCGCTGTTCAACGCCGCGGTGGCGGTGTTCATCTACACGCTGGTGCCGGAGTTCCTGATGCGCTTCATCGTGTGGTTGCTGGTGCACACGGTGTACCGGCTCGACACGAAAGGTCTGGACAACATTCCGGCCGACGGCCCGGCGGTCATCGTGTGCAACCACGTGAGCTTCGTCGACGCGCTGGTGATCACCGCCGCCTGCCCGCGGCCGATACGCTTCGTCATGCACCACGCCATCTTCCGTCTGCCGGTGCTGCGCTTCGTGTTCCGCACCAATCGCTGCATCCCGATCGCATCGGCCAAAGAGGATCCGAAGCTGCTGGAGCGCGCCTACGACGACATCGCTGCCGCGCTGAAGGCGGGCGAACTGGTCGGCATCTTTCCGGAAGGACAGATCACCGACACCGGCGACATCCACCCCTTCAAGCCCGGCATCACGCGCATCGTCGCGCGCACGCCGGTACCGGTGGTGCCGCTGGCGCTGCGCGGCCTGTGGGGCAGCTTCTTCTCGCGCAAGGATGGTCCGGCGATGACGAAGCCGCTGCGTCGCGGGCTGTTCAACCGCATCGAACTGGTCGGTGCGCCGGCAGTGACGCCGGAGGCGGCGACACCGGACGCACTGCAGGCCATCGTCGCCGGCCTGCGCGGCGACCGCCGATGAACGCCCCCGGCCACGACGGAGCGCGCCAATGCTGACCGCCATCCTCTGTGTTCTCGGTCTGATCGCGGGCGCCGCGCACGGCGAAATCGAAGCCTTCTTCGGCGCCCTTGCCGGTCTGGCTGGCGGCCTGTGGGTGTCGGCGCGCGCCGCCGCGCGCGAACGCGCAGTGCAGGAACGGCTGCGCGAACTCGACGACAAGACACGCTGGCTTTACGAGGCACTGAAGAGCCGGCCGACAGCACCGGCCAGCGCCGATGTCACGCCTGCAACCGCCAAGACGGACACAACGCCGTCCGCGACGGAACCGCCGCCGGCCGACGCCACGCTGACCGAACCGCCCGCGGTCAGCACGCAGGCCGCACCGCTCGATGCATTGCACGCGGAAGGCGTACGCATCGCCGCTCGACCGCAGCCGTCGGCGGCCGAGCGCGACGACATCACCCGGCCGCTCGCCACGCTGTGGTCGCGCCTGATGGGCAGCAATCCGCTGGCGCGCATCGGCGTCATCGTGCTGTTCTTCGGCGTCGCGTCGGCGCTTCGCCTCGCCGCCCAGGCCGGCTGGCTGCCGCCGGAGCTGCGGCTTGCCGCCGCCGTCGCCACAGGTGCGGCGATGATCGGCTTCGGTCTGCGCCTGCCGGGCGACGGGCCGCGCCGCATGTTCGCGCTGGCGGTACAGGGCGGCGGCTTCGCGCTGCTCTACCTGGCGGTCTATTTCGCGCTGGCGCGCTACGGCTTCATCGGGCCGGCCCCCGCCTTCCTGCTGTTCGCCGCGCTCGGCGTCGCCTGTGCGGTTGCCGCCGCGCGGCAGAGCTCGCAGGTGCTGGCGCTGCTCGGCCTGTCCGGCGCCTTCGTCGCACCGATGCTGGCGTCCAGCGGGCAGGGCCAGTACGTCGTGCTGTTCAGCTACTACCTGCTGCTGGACGCCTTCATCATCGCGCTGAGCTGGCGGCGCGCCTGGCGCGCACTCATCTTCGCCGGCTTCCTGTTCACCTTCGCGGTCGGCGCCGGCTGGGGCCTGCGCAGTTATGTGGCGGACGACTACCTCGTGGTGCAGGGCTTCCTGATCGCCTTCTTCGTGCTGTTCACCGCCACCCACGTCGCGCAGACCGTGCTGCGCGCGCCGGGCGCGGCCGGCTGGCAGTCCGGCAGCCTGCTGTTCGGCCCGCCGCTGGCGGCCGGCGTGCTGCAGGCGGCACTGGTCCAGCCCTATGAATACGGCGCGGCGATCAGCGCCGCGCTGGCCGGCGTTTACTACCTCGGGCTGGCCAGCCTGCTGCGCAGCCGCGCACCCGACGAAGTGCTCACCTTCCGCGCCCATGCCGGCATCGGCGCCGCGCTGCTGACGCTGGCGGTGCCGCTCGCCTTCGATCTGCAGATGACCGCCGCGATCTACGCGGTCGAAGGCGCGGCAGCGCTGTGGTACGGCTGCGCCCGCGCCTCCCGCCTGACGTTGTGGGCAGGTGCTGCGCTGCAGGTCGCAGCCGGATTCTGGCTGGCCGCCTCGCTCGATACGCTGACCGTCGCCTGGCCGCTGCTCAACGGCCGCACCCTGGGCTGCCTGTTGCTGGCCGGCGCGGCGCTGTCCTCGGTACGCGTGCTGCGGCAGAGCGGCGCTGGCGCCGACTGGCTGCCTAAGGCGCTCACGCTGTGGCTGGCCGGCTGGTGGCTGTTCGGCGGTCTGGCCGACATCGATGACTTCGTGCCTTACAACCTGCAACCGGCGATCGCGCTGCTGTTCGGCGTGGCCAGCGCCGCCTTCGCCGAACAGCAGGGCCGCACGCGCGACTTCATCACCGCCCGCGCGCTGGCCGCGCTGACCTTGCCGGTACTGTGGGCCGGCAGCCTGCTGGCCTGGGACCAGCACGACCATCTGCTGTACGGCGCGATGGCGCTCGCGTTGCCGCTGGCCTGGGCGACCCATCTGTGGGTGCTGCGCCGGCAGGACGAGGACGGCGCAGCGCTGCTGAACACGCCGCGCCACATCGCCACCGCGTGGACGCTGCTGCTGTCGGTCGGTATCGAAGCCGGCGGCTGGCTGGCCGACTGGCTGCCCGCACAGGACCTGTGGGGCTGGCTGGTGTGGATCGCCGTCTGGCTGGCGGCCGGCCGCACGCTGCAGGCGGCGCTGTCCGCCGACGGCGAGCGCACGGATGCCTGGCCTTGGGCTGCCGCACCCGAGGCCTACGCGCGCGCCGTGCTGTGGCCGGTTGCCGGCCTTTTGCTGCTGACCGTCGTCGCGCTGCAGTTCGGCCACGACGGTGGCTCCGCCCTGCCCTACCTGCCGCTGGCCTCGGCGCTCGATCTGGCCAGCATGGCTGCGCTGCTGTGGCTGGCGCGCAGCCGCCTGCTGCCGCGACCGCTGGTCGGCGCGGCCGGTCTGCTGTGGGTGTCGGCACTGGCGGCGCGCGGCGTGCACCACCTCGCCGGGGTGGCGTGGTCGGCCGCCGCCATGTTCCAATCCACGCTTCTGCAGGCGACGCTGTCGCTGACCTGGGCGCTGACCGCGCTGGCGCTGATGGTGTACGCGACACGAAGCGGTGCACGCACGCTGTGGTTCGCCGGTTTCGCGCTGCTCGCCGCCGTTGGCGCCAAGATGCTGATGATCGACCTGGCCGGTGCCGGCACGGTCGAATGGACCGGCTCGCTGCTCGGCATCGGCGCGCTCATCCTGATCGCCAGCTACGTCGCACCGGTGCCACCCGGCACGCTTCCAGATGAAGAGGACACCCGATGAAAAGACTGCTCGTTCCTGCCGCACTCGCGCTGGCCGCACTCGGCCCTGCGCACGCCGCCGACATCAAGCCCGGCCTGTGGGAATTCAAGTCGGCGATGAGCATGCCGGGCATGCCCGACATGTCGGCGCAGATGGCGCGCATGCAGGAAGAAATGAAGAAGATGCCGCCGGAAGCGCGCAAGATGATGGAACAGCAGATGGCCGCGCAGGGCGTGGCCATGGGCAGCGGCGGTGCGGTCCGCGTCTGCATCACGCCGGACGACGCCAAGCGCAGCGACATCTACTCCGGCAAGAACGACGGCAGCTGCACCTACAGCAACGTCACCAACACCGCGAAATCGGTCAAGGGCAAGATCAGCTGCACCAACCCGAAAGCCAGCGGCGACTTCGAGGCAGTGATCGACAGCCCGACCCATTTCACGTCGAAAATGAACATGCAGTCGGCCGAGGGGTCGATGAAGGCTGATACCGATGCGCGCTGGATCGCCGCCGACTGCGGCGCGGTCAAACCGACCGCCCGCTGACCCGCCGACTGTCCGACCCGACGCTTCACCCGATTGCAGACCCAACGCTGAACAGGAATGAAGGATTCACTGCTGCGGACGCCACTGGCGGACGCGACCGGACAGCCCGCCCGTCCGCAGCCGCCTGAACAGCCCATGCACGCCGCACACCCCGAACACCCGCGCAACCGCCGCCGGGCCGACAGCCTCGCACCGTTCTCGCTGAGCGTCGAGACCAGTCCGCTCGGCGACACCAGCCTGCACTTCCGCGTCCGCCCGAGCGGTCTGATCGCCCTCGTGCTGGCGCTGCTGATCCACGCGCTCGCGCTGTGGTGGGTGATGCGGCCGAAGGCGGAGCCGGAACAGCCGCTCGGCGCCAACCAGCCGATCAGCGTACGCATGATCGCGCCGGAGGCGCCGCGCCAGGCGGCGTCGGAACCACCGCCCGCCGCGGCGCCGACACCCCCGGCACCGCGACCGAAAAAGCAGCCGCCGAAGAAGCAGCGCGAAAAGGCTCGCAAGGCGCCACCGCGGCCGACAGAACCGCCGGTCGCCCGCGTGCCGGTGCCCGAACCCGCCCCTGCACCCCCGCCGCCCAAACCAGCCGTTGCACCGGACGCGCCCACGGACATGGCGTCCTTCGTCGCCGCCCAGCGCGAAAAGCGCCGTCTGGCCGAAGAGGCCGCCGCCGGTGAGAACGCCGCCGCACGCGCCCGCGAACAGGGCCCGTCGGCCGACGACATCGCAGCCGCCAACATCAAGCGCAACCTGCAGCAGCCGGGCACCAACGGCGTGTTCCAGATCACCCGCAAGAGCGTGCGCACCGCCGCTTTCGTGTTCCGTGGCTGGACCACCGACGCCGGCAATGCGCGACGCGAGTTCATCGAGGTCGACGCCGGCCTGAACGGCGACATCGAGCGCGCCGTCGTGCAGCGCATGATCGAACTGATACGCCGCTACTACAGCGGCAACTTCAACTGGGAATCGCTGCGCCTCGGCCGCACCGTCATCCTGTCGGCACGGCCGGAACACCAGAAGGAACTGGAGGATTTCCTGATCAAGGAGTTCTTCCGCGTCGGTGCGCAATACCCGCCGTAGTCGCGCCGAGCGCATGCCGTGCCGCAGCGCAGCTTGGTGACGGCATGGCGGACGCCCGATAATCCGGGCGCACACGGAGGATTTCACGATGCCGCGCCACCCCGCACTGCCGGACGACGACGAGAACGGAATGACGGACGCCGAACCTTTCCGCGGTCTCGCCCGCTATGAACGGCAGATGCCCATCCACCAGATTTCCTACTATCTGTGCGGCGAAATCCGCGAACCGCACCACTACACCGACCTGTTCTACACGCTGCGCACCGCGGCCGAGACCGACCTGATCTATCTGCACCTGAATTCGCCGGGCGGCGAGTTCGACACCGGCCTGCAGATCATCAACAACATCCGCGCCTCCGAGGCGCATGTGGTCACCGTACTCGAAGCGCGCGCCTTCTCGATGGCCGCCTTCATTTTCCTGAGCGGCGACGAACTGGTGGTGCACGACAACTGCCAGCTCATGTTCCACACCTATTCCGGCAGCCTGGACGGACGCGGCAGCGAACAGCAGGCACAGGTCGCGGCGGTCAGCAGCTGGTTCGAGAAGATGATGACCCGGCTCTGCTCACCTTTCCTCAGCGACAGCGAAATCAGCCGCATCCTGAAGGGCAGCGACGTGTGGATGGATTCCGACGGCGTACGGCAACGGCTGATGCGGATGCAGCGCGCGCAGGCGCAGGCTGCGCGGCGCAGGGTGGCGAAAAAGGACTGATCGGCGGCCCGAGCGCAGGTAGTTGCCCTAAGGCAACGCGCCTGAAGATGGGTCCTGGTCTGAATGCTGGGCTGGCACGCGAATCAGGGGAGACTTGGCGTGCCGGTCTCGGTCTACGTGCCATGCAAGGGGCCGTGGCGAGAAGGCGACGGCGCGGCTGCTATGGTTCAGTGCATAGCCCGATGCCAAAGGAGCTTTTCCGTGAAGCCCTCCAGCCTTGAAGCAATTGAGGCAACCCTGATGCAATTACCGCAGGCGGACCGCGTCGATCTTGCCGAACGTCTGCTGGCCAGCCTCGACGAAGAGGATGAAACCCTCGCCGAGTGGTTTGCAGAGGCGGAGCGTCGCGCCGATGCCCATGATCGCGGTGAAATCGGGGCGATCAGCCTCGAAGATGCGCTGACCCGCTTGCGAGCTGGCCTTCCCGGTCAAGCCGCCGGGTGAAGGTCATCCTGCTTGAACCCGCACTGCACGAACTCACCGAGGCACGCGATTACTACCTGAAGCAGGCCAGCGCACGCATCGCGTGCCGCCTTCGTGGAACAGTTCGACAGCACGGCCTCCCTGATTCTGGCGCATCCCAAACTGGGTAAGCCGGTTTCCTCGCGCGTGCGCGCCCTGCCGATCAGCCGTTTTCCGTATTCGGTCATCTACCGCATCACGCCCGAAGCGATCATCGTGCTGGCGGTCGCCCACCAGCGCCGCCGCCCTGCCTATTGGGCGCAGCGACGCTGACCCACGGTTTCACCCGCGGCCGAACACCCTCTCCAGCGCCGGCTGCAGCATCGCGCCGTCGTCGCCCAGCCAGATCTGCCCTTCCTGCACGATGCACTGAAGGTCGGCACCGCGCTGGGCGAGGCTGGCCAGCGCCTGGCTGTCGGCGGTGGACAGGCGGTAGACGGTGAGATTGGCCAGCTTGGCCAGCGTGCCCTTCGACTGTTCCCACCACTGTCCGGCGGTGCGGCCGTAGTTCAGCACCACCACCTGGTCGGCGCGGGCGGCGGCCTTGCGCACCAGGCGCTCGTCCGGCAGGCCGACGTCTATCCACAGCCGGATGGCGCCGGTCAGGTCCTGGGCGTACAGGTCGGCTTCGTCCTCGGTGCTGAGGCCGCGGCCGAAGCGCAGGTCTTCGTCGGCGTGCAGCGCGAAGGCCAGCACGCGCACCATCATGCGTTCATCGCTCTCCGACGGGTGGCGGGCGACGGTCAGGGCGTACTCGCCGTAGTGTGGCCGGTCCATGTCGGACACGTTCAATTTGATCTTGTAGATGGTGGATTTCAGGGCCATGGCCGACAATGTGCGCGATTCGAAAGACCGCACAGGATACCGACGTGAAGAAAACCGATCTGTACAAGAATGAAAGACTAAAGGTGGTGGCACAGATGAAGCACGCCGCCGGGGCAAAAAGCGCACTGGGCGCTGCGCCGGTCGTGGACCGCAAGGAACAGCGCCGGCTCGACGCCGAACGCGGCCTGGTGCCCTTCGCCGTGAAGATTCCGGCCGAACTGGCGGCGCGCCTGCGCGACCTGGCGACCGAGCGCCAGGTGTCGCTGAACGATCTGGTGGACGAGCTGCTGCGCAAGGCGCTCGACTGACGCGGCCGTGCTGCGCGCCATCTTCGTCCTCAATCTGGTGACGGTCGGGCTGTTTTATCTGCCCGGCTGGCTTGCGCTGCGCGTGCTGACGCTGGGCCGCTACCCGCCGCCGCGTGGCGAGCCGCACAGCGAGGAGGCGGTGGCGCTGTTCGGCTTCTTCGTCGCGCTGGCACTGCTGCTGTGGTGGCTGGCGTGAGCATGACGCCCGCCATCTGGGTCGATGCCGACGCCTGCCCGGCACCGGTCAAGGACATCCTGTTCCGCGCCGCAATGCGCACCAGCCTGCAGCTCACGCTGGTCGCCAACAAGCTGCTGCGCGTGCCGCCGTCGCCGCACATCCGCGCGGTGCAGGTGGCGCACGGCTTCGACGCGGCCGACCGCTACATCGAAGAGGCGGTGGGCGCCGGCGACCTGGTGATCACCGCCGACATTCCGCTGGCGGCAGCGGTGCTGGCGCGCGGCGCACACGCGCTGGAACCGCGCGGCGAGTGGTTCGCGCCCGGCACCATCCACGAGCGGCTGCAGATGCGCGCGCTGATGAACGATCTGCGCGACAGCGGCGTCATGAGCGGCGGGCCGGCCGCATTCTCGAACGCCGACAGCCGCAGCTTCGCCGCCGCGCTGGACGGCTTTCTCGCCCGGCTGAAGCGGCGCTGAGCGGCTGCACGCCGCCGCTCCGCAGCGCGTCCGGCATAAGCCGAACGCAATGCACGGCGCAAAAAATCAAATTTCAAGTCGCCCGGTCGCTTTCCTAGAGTGATTCAGCATCCGTGTCCGCGGATGCCGAAACCGGGGGAGATCGACATGACAACAAAGAGCTGGGCAGGCATCGCGGCGGTGGCCGCATCGACATTCATGTTCGCCGGCAGCGTTCAGGCGGCCGAAGGCGACTGGCTGGTGCGCGTGCGCGCGCTGCACATGGACCCGTCGAACGACAACTCGACCACGGCGGTGGTACCGGCGCTGGGCGAGGTGAAGGCCGAGGACAAGCTGTTCCCGGAAGTCGACATCAGCTACTTCTTCACGCCCAACATCGCCGCCGAACTGATCCTGACGGTGCCGCAGAAGCACGACGTCGAACTGGGCGGTGTGGACATCGGCTCGGTCAAGCACCTGCCGCCGACGCTGACCCTGCAGTACCACTTCAATCCGGCCGGCACGATACGCCCCTACGCCGGCATCGGCCTGAACTACACGCGCTTCTCCAGCGTGAAGCTGGACGCCGGCACGGTACTCGGCGGCAGCGTGCCGCTGAGGGTGGACCGCGGCAGCTTTGGCTGGGCAGCGCAGATCGGCGTCGACATCCAGCTCGCGCCGCAGTGGTTCCTGAACCTCGACGCCAAGTACGTGAAGATAGACACCGACATCGCGGTCAAGGGCGCCGGCATTCCGGTCACCAAGCTGGATATCGACCCGCTGCTGCTGTCGGTCGGTCTGGGCTATCGCTTCTGATCGGCGCCGGCCGCGTCGAGGCAGGCTTCCAGCGCGGCCAGCCCGTCGGTCAGCGCAGCGATGCCCGGCGCCAGGATCAATGGCGACTTGATCTCGTACAGCCGGTCGTGCGCGACCGCCGGCACGTCGGCCCAGCCCGGTCGCGCACGCAGGTGATCGGGCTGGAATTTCTTGCCGCACCACGAGCCGATGATGATCTCCGGAGCGCGGGCGACCACGGTCAGCGGGTCTTCGATGCGCCGCTCCTTCGCGCTGTGGCGGCTGGCGAAATCGGCGAACACGTCCTCGCCGCCGGCCAGTTCGATCAGCTCGGACACCCAGCGGATGCCGGAAATGAGCGGTTCGTCCCACTCCTCGAAATAGACGCGCAGCCGGCGGCCGTGGCGGGCGACGCGCGCTTCGCCGCGAACACGCGCGTCATCGAGCCCGCGCCGCAGACCGGCTACCAGCGCCTGCGCCTCGGCCGCGCGGCCGACCAGCGCACCGGTCGTCACGATCATGCGCAGGATGCCGTCTATCGAACGCTGGTTGAACACATGCACTTCGACACCGGCGCGCACCAGGTCGCGGCACATGTCGGCCTGCAGGTCGGAGAAGGCCAGCACCAGATCCGGCTCGACCGCGAGAATGCGTTCCAGCTTGCCGGACGAGAAGCCGCTGATCTTCGGCTTGTCGCGGCGCGCCTCCGGAGGCCGCACGGTGAAACCGGAAATGCCGGCGATGCGGTCGGCCTCACCCAGCGCGTACAGCACCTCGACCGCCTCGGTGCACAGGCAGGCGATGCGTTCGGGATACAGCCCGCCTGCGCTCACTTGCGGCCTGCTTTCTGGCGCGCCTGTTCCAGCTGCTCGCACAGCTTCTGCGCACCGTCGAGGATGCGCGGCGTGTGCCGCTGCAGGATTTCCGGCGGAATGAAATAGAGGTTGTCGCCCTTCACCGCCGGCAGAGCGGACCAGCGCCGCCAGGCGTCCAGCCACTCCGGCCGCGACTCGCCCATGCCGCTGGCGACGATGACTTCGGGTGCCGCCGCCAGCACCGCCTCCTCAGTCACCGTCGGCGCCAGTATCGGCAGGCCGGCGAACACATTGCGGCCGCCGCACAGCGCCATCACGTCGGAAATCAGGTGCTGGCCGTTGATGGTCATCAGCGGCTTGTTCCAGATCTGGTAGAACACCGCGACCGGCGGCCGCGCCGCGTACTGCTTCGCCAGCGCGTCGCGCCGCGCGCGGAAGGCGCGCGCCGCCTCGTCCGCCTCGCGCGGCGTGGCAGCGATGCGGCCGAAAGCTTCGATCGCGCGCGCCACGTCGTCCAGACTGCGCGGCTCGTTCACGAACACCGGTATGCCCAGCTTTTCCAGCTTGTCGTACTGCTGGTTGCGGTTGCCGCTCTTCCAGACGATGACCAGGTCCGGCTTCAGCGCGACCACCGCTTCCATGTCCACCGAGGTGTAGCCGCCGACGCGCGGAATCGCCTTCGCCGCGTCCGGGTAGTCGCTGTATTGGGTCGCGCCGACCACCTTGGCGCCGGCACCGGCGGCGAACAGCAGTTCGGTCACGTGCGGCGCGAGACTGACGATGCGCTGCGCCGGCGCGGCCAGCACAACGGTGCGGCCGGCGTCGTCGGTCAGCCGCAGTTCGGCTGCCGCGGGCAGCGCCAGCGCGGCGAACAGCAGAAACAATGCCTTCTTCATTCCTTGATTCCTCATCTACCGCACAGGAGCGGTCGGAAGACCACGCCTACTGGACTGCTCTTCGTATTTCGTCGATCGCCTGTTCCAGCCTCTGCCACTGCGCCTCGTCCGCCGGCAGGCCGAAGCGCAGCGCGGCCGGGGCGTCGAAATGGCGCAGCAGGATGCCGCGCCGGCAGAAGGCGTCGTTCAGCGCCGCGGCCTCGGCGGTCAGCACGCGCTGGAACAGCGCGCAGCCGCTCACTTCGCCCCAGCCGGTGGCGCGCAGCAGCGCTTCGAGCCGTAGGCTTTCGGCCGCCAGCCGCGCACGCTGCTGCGTCTGCCAGTCGCGGTCAGCCAGCGCGCGCTGCGCCACCCAGCGCGACGGGCCGGCCACCGGCCACGGCCCGAGCCGCGCCGCCAGCGCGTCACGCAGCGACTGTTCGGCGAACATGAAGCCGACGCGTGCGCCCGCCAGGCCGAAGAACTTGCCGAGCGAGCGCAGCACGATCAGACCGGGCCGGCCGGCGTGATGCACCACGCTGGCGTCCGGCGTGGCGTCGATGAAGGCTTCGTCCACGATGAGCGTGCCGCCGCGCGCCGCCAGCCGCGCCTGCCAGTCCATCACCTGCGCCGGCGGAAAAAGCGTGCCGCAGGGGTTGTTCGGCTGCACCAGCAGCAGCACGTCGGCATCGCCCACCGCCGCCTCGACCTCGGCCGGCGCGACCGCACGCACGCTGTGCCCGGCCTGGGTCCAGCCGTGCGGGTGCTCGTTATAGGTCGGCGAAAGAATGGCCACCCGGCTGTGCGGGAACAGCACCGGCAGCAGCTGTATCGCCGCCTGCGAGCCAGCGAGCGGCAGCAGCGCGTCGCAACCGAAATAGGCCGCCGCAGCGTCCTCCAGCCCGTCGCCCTCCTCCGGCAGCCGCTGCCACACCGATTGCGGTACCGGCGGCACCGGCCAGGGTTGCGGATTGATACCGGTGGACAGGTCCATCCAGTCCGGCAACGCAATGCCGTAGCGCTCGGCGGCGACCCGCAGACGGCCGCCGTGCAGCGGGCGGGCGGGTGTCATGACAGATGCACGCCGAGCGCGAGCAGCAGCGCCACGGTCAACCACAGGCGCAACGCGGCGGCCACCAGCGCGACCGCGCGGTCGATGTCGGCGGCGCCCGGCGCCGCCCCTTCGCCCAGCGGCGGACGCTGTTCGACTGCGCCGTGATAGACCGCCGCGCCACCGAGCGACAGATGCAGTGCGCCAGCGCCAGCGGCCATGACCGGGCCGGCGTTCGGGCTGTCCCAGGCGGGCGCCTGCGCGCGCCAGCAGGTGAGCGCGCTGCGCGTGGCGCCGCACAGCGCATAGCTCAGTGCGGTCAGTCGCGCCGGCACGAAGTTGAGCACGTCGTCGATGCGTGCGGCCGCCCAGCCGAAATAGCGCAGGCGCGGCGTGCGGTAGCCCCACATCGCGTCCAGCGTGTTGGCCAGCCGGAACAGCAGCGCACCCGGCCCGCCCAGCAGCAGGAACCAGAACAGCGCGCCGAACACCGCGTCGTTGCCGTTCTCGAGCACCGATTCGGTGGCGGCGCGCGCCACACCCGCTTCGTCCAGCTGCGAGGTGTCGCGGCTCACCATCCAGCCGACGCGCCGCCGCGCCTCGACCAGATCGCCAGCGGCCAGCGGACGCGACACCGCGTGTGCGTGCTCGCCCAGGCTGCGCGCGCCGAGCGCGAAGTAAAGCAGCAGCAGGTCGGTCGCCACCTGCCAGAGCAGGCCCAGGCTGCGCAGCCACAGCGCCAGCGACAGCAGCGGCAACACCGCCAGCGCCCACGCCAGCAGGCCGCTCAGCCGGGTCAGCGGATGGCCCTGACGTGCGATCACATTCATGCGCGTCTGCAGCCAGCCGGCGAGGTGGCCAAAGCCGACCAGCGGATGCAGGCGGCGCAGCTCGCCGAAACGTCGGTCGAGCATGACGCCTGCACAGGCGCACAGCGCCAGCACGACGAAGGGGTGCAGCGTGTTCACGGCGCGCGTTCCGGCCACACGTTGTCGCCGATCAGCAGATCCTCGGGCAGCCGGCTGGCCCAGCCTTCGAGTTCGAGCATCGGCGCTTCGTAGAAGGCATCGACGTGGCCGATGCACAGCACGGCCAGCGGTCGCGCGCCGTCCGGCATCTGCAGCAGCGCCGCCAGCTTCAGCGGGTCGAAGATGGACACCCAGCCCATGCCCAGCCCTTCGGCACGCGCCGCCAGCCACATGTTCTGTATCGCGCAGGCGCAGGAGGCGACGTCCATGTCGGGCATCGTGCGGCGGCCGAACACGTGCTGCTCGCGCCCGCCGCACAGCGCGACCACCAGCAGTTCGCCGCTGTCGAGCACGCCTTCGACCTTGAGCCGCATGAATTCGTCCTCGCGCTCGCCGAGCGCGCGCGCGGTGGCCAGCCTCTCCTCCTCGACCAGTCCGTGGATGGAGCGGCGCAGCGCTGGGTCGGTGACGCGCACGAAACGCCAGGGCTGCATGTAGCCAACGCTGGGCGCGTGATGGGCCGCCCACAGCAGGCGCCGCAACACCGCCGGATCAACCGGATCGGGCCGGAAATGGCGCATGTCGCGCCGCTCGGCGATGGCGCGGTAGAGCGCGTCGCGGGCGTCGTCGGGGTAACGGTGGGCGTCGTTCGTTGCAGTCATGGTTCAGCGTCCGAACAGCGCGGCGACCGCGGCCGGAGCGGACGGGAAATAGAGGTGCAGATAGCTCGCAGTAAGCCGTCCCCGACGATACACCGCCTCGCCCTCGCGGTCGTACGCGGTGCGGGCGCGCGCCAGCGGCGACAGCGGCGTATCGGCGGTTGAATAGTGGAAAGTGTGGCCGCGCAGCCGGCCTTCGGGCAGCTCGACCTGCTGCAGGCCGAGCGCGGCCAGCCGTGTCTGCATGCGCACCGCGCCCGGCAGCAGGCCGGCGCCGGCGTGGCTGACGCCGGCCTTGTCGGTCAGCGTGTCGAACAGGCTCATCATGCCGCCGCACTCGGCCAGCAGCGGCCGGCCGGCGTCGACGTGGGCGCGCAGCGCGGCGTGCATCGCGGTGTTGGCGGCCCAGCGCGCGGCGTGCAGTTCGGGGTAGCCGCCGGGCAGCCAGACGGCATCGCAGGCGGGCAGCGCGGCGTCATTGAGCGGCGAGAACTCGACCAGCTCGGCGCCGAGTGCGCGCAGGCAGTCAAGGTTGGCCGGGTAGATGAAACAGAAGGCGTCGTCGCGCGCCAGCGCGATGCGCACGCCGTCGAGCAGGCGCGGCGGCGGCGTGCGCTCGACCGGTGCGAACGCCACCGCCGGCGGCAGGTCGGCCGCGGTCGATGCGCCGAGCAGTTCGGCAGCGATGTCGAGCCGGGCGTCCAGCCCTTCGATCTCGGCCGCCGGCAGCAGGCCGAGGTGGCGCTCCGGCAGCGCGATGCGCTCGTCGCGCGGCAGGCCGCCGTACCAGGCGATGTCGGCCGGCAGGCTGTCGCGCAGCATGTCGATGTGGCGGGCCGAGCCGACGCGGTTGGCGATCACTGCCGTCAGGTTCACGCCGTCCCGGTAGTGCTTCAGGCCGTGCGCCAGCGCGCCGAAGGTCTGCGCCATCGCGCGCGCGTCGATCACCGCCAGCACCGGCAGATTGAAGCGACGCGCAATGTCTGCACTGGACGGGCTGCCGTCGTGCAGGCCCATGACCGACTCGACGAGGATGAGGTCGGCTTCGCCCGCCGCGTCGTACAGCCGCGCGGCGATGTCGGCGTCGCCGGTCATCCACAGGTCGACATTGCACACCGGCGCGCCACTGGCCAGCGCGTGGATCTGCGGATCGAGGAAGTCAGGCCCGCACTTGAACACGTGCACGCGGCGACCGCGCGAACGGTGCAGCCGTGCCAGTGCGGCGACCACCGTGGTCTTGCCCTGACCGGACGCGGGCGCGGCTACCATCAGCGCCGGACAGCGACGGACTGCGGAAGACAGGCTCACCACTCCAGCCCCGGCATCGCCTTCACGCCGGCCTTGAAGGCGTGCTTCACCATGGTCATGTCGGTCACCGTGTCCGCGACCTCGACCAGCTCCGGCGGCGCCGCGCGGCCGGTCACGATGACGTGCTGCATGGTCGGCCGCGCCTGCAGGTCGGCGATGACGGTGGCGACGTCGAGGTAGTGGTACTTCAGCGCGATGTTCAGTTCGTCCAGCACCACCAGGCCGATGGCCGGGTCGCGCAGGAAGCTGCGCGCCTGTTCCCAGGCCGCTTCGGCGGTGGCGACGTCGCGCGCGCGGTTCTGCGTTTCCCAGGTGAAGCCCTCACCCGACACATGCCACTGCACGTCCGGCTGACGGCGATAGAAGGCTTCCTCGCCAGTGTCGGAACGCCCCTTGATGAACTGCACCACGCCCACCTTCATGCCGTGGCCGAGCGCGCGCGCGACCACACCGAAGGCGGCGCTGGACTTGCCCTTGCCGGTGCCGGTATTCACCACCAGCACACCGCGCTCGACCTGCGCCGCGGCAATGGCCTGGTCCACCACGTCCTTCTTGCGCTTCATGCGTGCTTCATGGCGTTCGTCAAGATCGCTCATCACATCCTCCACTCATTCTGTCCTCACGCCGGCACGAAGTAGCGCCGGCCATCGTCGCGCAATTCCTTCAGCGGATGGCAGAAGGCGCGCGACAGCACCTCCGCCTGCAGTACCTCGTCGACCGGCCCGCATACCCATTCGCCGCCGCCGGTCAGCAGCAGCGCGCGGTCGGCGAAGCGCAGCACCTGGTTCAGATCGTGCAGCACCGCCACGACTGCCCGCCCTTCGTCGCGCGCAAGTCGTGCGAACAGCTCGAGCGTTTCGATCTGGTAGTCGAGATCGAGGTGGGTGACCGGTTCGTCCAGCAGACAGACCGGCGCCTGCTGCGCCAGCAGCGCGGCGATCGCCACGCGCTGCCGCTCGCCGCCGGACAGCGTGCGCACCTCGCGCAGTTCGAAGCCGCGCAGCGACACCGCCGCCAGCGCGGCCAACGCGATATCGACATCGGCGTCGCTCTCGTCGGCCCAGCGGCCGATGTGCGGATGCCGGCCGACCAGCACGGTGTCGAGCACGGTGGAGGCGAAGTGGTCCTCCTGCGACTGCGCCAGCAGCGCCCGCCGCTTCGCCAGATCGCGCGCAGGCCAGTCGGCGAGCGCGCGGCCGGCCAGCGTCAGCGTGCCGGCGGCAGGCGGACGCAGCCCGGCCAGCGTGGTGAGCAGCGTCGACTTGCCGATGCCGTTGCGGCCGACGATGGCCAGCAATTCGCCCGAACGCACATCGAGGTCGAGCCCGGTGCACAGCGCGCGCCCGGCCACCGACACATCGAGTTCGCGAGCGCGCAGGATGGCGTTATCGCTCATCGGTGGCGGTTCAGCAGGAACAGGAACACCGGCACGCCGAGCAGCGCGGTCAGCACGCCGACCGGTAGCTGGGCCGGCGCGATCACGGTGCGCGCCGCCGTGTCCGCCAGCAGCAGCAGCGTGGCGCCGGCCAGTGCACTGGCCGGCAGCAGCAGGCGCTGGTCGTTGCCGAAAGCGAGCCGGATCAGGTGTGGCACGACCAGACCGACGAAGCCGACCGACCCGACGGTGGTGACCGCGATCGCGGTCAGCGCCGACGCTAGCAGATAGACGACCAGACGCAGACGCGCCACCGGCACGCCCAGCACCTGGGCCGTGCCATCGCCGCGCGCCAGCAGGTTGAGGTCGCGCGCCAGCGGCGCACAGGCGACCAGGCCGGCGACCAGCGCGCCAACCGCGACGCCGGGACGGCTGGCCGTACTGGCGTCGCCCATCAGCCAGAACAGCATGCCGCGCAGCGATTGTTCGCTCGCCACCGCGAGGATGAAGGACACCGCCGCGCCACAGCCGGCCGACACGATGACGCCGGTCAGCAACAGACGGGTCGGCGTGCGGCTGCCCTCGCCGTGCGCCAGACCGAACACCAGCGCCATCGCCGCCAGCGCACCGGCGAAGGCCGAAAGCTCGAGCAGCAGGCCGGCGGCGCCGACCAGCATGGCGAGCAGGGCGCCGACCGCGGCGCCGCCGGAAATGCCCAGCACATAGGGATCGGCCAGCGGATTGCGCAGCAAGACCTGCATCAGCGCGCCGGCCAGCGCCAGCAGGCCACCGCAGGCGGCCGCCGCCAGTGCGCGCGGCAGGCGCAGCGAGCGCACGATGTCACCCGCCATACCGGCGTCGCCGCCGGTCGCGATCTGCCACAGCTCGGCCGCGCTCACCGCCACGCTGCCCACCGCCAGCGCCAGCGCGAAGGCCGCGCCCAGCGCCAGCAGCAGCGCCGGCAGCACCCAGACACGGCGCCGCTGCGCGCGCAGTGCGACAGGCGACGGCAGGGTGGTGGCGGGCGGGTGGCTGCTCATCGCGTGAGTTTACCGATCAGCTCGGCCGCGTTCAGAACTGCGGCGTGTAGCGCAGGCCGGCGAACACGCTGCTGCCGGCCATGTTGTAGCCGAACACGGTGGTGTAGTCCTTGTCGGTCACGTTGTTCACGCGCGCTTCAAGTGCCACCTCGGGTGACAGCTTCCAGACGGCGAACAGGTTTAGCAGCGTATAACCGCCGAGCCGGCGCGTTTCGTCGGCGTTCGAGTAGCGGTCGCCGGTGGTCTGGATCTCGATGCCGACGCGGCCGCGCATCATGTGCTGGATGACGCGCAGCTGGCCGGTCTGCACCGCGCGCCGCTGCAGCCGGTCGCCGGTGTCCTGGTCGGTCGCGTCCAGCAGATCGATCGAGCCCTGCAGCTCGGTATGGCCGAACAGATAGGTCGAGCCGTCGAAAGTCAGGCCGCGCAGACGCGCTTCGCCGACGTTGCGGGCTTCGGACACACCGGGCGACACGGTGACCGTGTTGATCAGGTTGCGCACCTTGTTGTCGTAGGCGGTCAGCGCCGCGCGCGAGCCCTTGCGCTGCCACACCACGCCGGCTTCCTTGTTGCGCGACGACTCCGGCGCCAGATCCGGATTGCCGAAGCCGGGGAAGAACAGCTGGTTGAAGGTGGGCAGGCGGAAGGCGGTGCCGTAGCCGCCGTGCAGCCGCCATTCATCGGTCAGCCGGTAACCGTAGGCGACGTTGCCGGTGGTCTTGTGCTGCGAGCTGGTGCTGTAGCGGTCGTGGCGGGTGTTCAGCTGCAGGCTGTGGCGGTCGATGGCGCCGGACCAGCCGAGCTGCAGCGAATCGATCTTGCGTTCGGTGTCGATGTTCACCGCGGTCGGCGTGGTCGACAGCACGTCCTGCTCCAGCCGCTCGACACTGCCGAACAGCGTGCCCAGAGGCAGCTTCACGCGTGCTTCGAGCGCGTGGCTGTACTGCTCGGTGCGGAAGTGGTTGCCGAGCGGCGAAGTGCGCGCGTAGCTGATGAAGTCCTCGACCGAGCGGCCGCTGCGCAACGTGGTCGACACGGCGTCGTTCCACGCGTGGGTCAGGTAGACGCTCGCGCTGTCGTTGTCGAAATCGTTGCGCGTGTTCGGAAAGCTCAGCCCGGAATCGAATTCGTTGTAGCCCTTGCTGGCCAGCGCACTGACGCCGATCTCGGTGCCGGCGTGCGGCGTGAAGCTCAGGCTGCCGCTGAAGTTCTGGTTCAGATAACCGTCATGGTCCGGGTTGTAGGCGCGACGCGCCACCGACACGCCTTCGTTGATGCGTGGGTTGGTCGAACTGAAGCCGCGGCTGCTGGTCACGCCGGCACCCAGCGCGAAGCGCCAGCGGCCGTCGCCGCCGCGCAGGCTGGCGCTGCCTTCGGACGTGCCGTAACTGCCGCCGCCGGCGAACACCTCGCCCTGCAGGCCGTCGTCGCCGCGGCGGGTGAAGATCTGGATCACGCCACCAATGGCGTCGGCGCCGAACACGGCAGAGGCCGGACCGCGCAGCACTTCGATGCGCTCGATCTGCGACAGCGGCAGGTACTGCAATGAAGCCGTGCCGCTGGAACCCGAGCCGACGCGCACACCGTCGATCAACACCACGGTCTGGCGCGAGTCGGTGCCGCGGATGAAGTAATCGACGCTGGCGCCGGCACCGCCGTTGCCGCTCATCTGCACGCCCGGCTGGCGCGCCAGCAGTTCGGTCAGCGTGGACTGGCCCGCCGCCTCGATCTGTTCGCGATCGATGATGCTGACGTCGGACAAGGTGTCCGACACGCGCTGTTCGACGCGGGTGGCGGTGACGACGACCGGCTCCAGCTCATGCGTCTGGGCGGAAACGGAGGAGGAAAGAAGGCCGGCGCCGGCAAGCAGCGCGGCGACCGTGGTACGGCTGTGCATTGTTATGTGCTCCCTGCAGCCATCGCCCGTCCCCGAACGACGGCAGTCTCATGAAGTCATGGCACAGGGGACAACAACGCAGGCAGCCTGCAGCGGGCCGCATCCGTCGCGATGCCGCACCCCGGGCATGACCGCTCGTGCATTCGTGGCCGGTATCCGGGCTCGCAGCTGCGACGACGGGCGGAGTGCCGCGTGTCGCGATGCACGGCCTTCCCAGGCGCGGGGCCCAGTGGCATGAACGTGCATCGAATCTGCTTACCGTTGCGGGGGCAGCGCAGGCCTTGCGAGCGGGGCTCGCTCACCTGCTTCCCGTTTAACCCTGAACCGCGGTACAGGGCACCTCGAACGCAGTGCCGCAGCAGCGGCACCGGCGCGCACGATACCACCGGGCGGCGGAAGGCCCAAACCGTCGGGCGGTATCGAGATCCAGAGCAGGTTTCGGCCGCATCGCGGCCACGGCCGCTCCCGCAGAAGTCAGGCGCGCCAACGCTGAAGACGGGGTGTCCCGACCTTGGGAGCGTTCAGCGGAAACCGCACATCCGGTCGACGTCGATCTCCGCCTCGATGCAGTCGGCCAGCCGGTCGAGGCTGGTTTCGCGCAGCGCCTGCAGGTCGAGCGGCTCGGCCGCGTCGAGGCCGGCCCAGGCGAGCAGTGCGGCGCACGCTTTGGGCGCGTCGAACAGTCCGTGCAGATAGGTCGCCATCAGCTGCCCGTCGGCCGAGCGGGCACCGTCCGGGCCATGCGCCAGTTCGACCGCCGGCCGCGCCAGCGCCGGGCCTGTGCTCACGCCCATATGGATTTCGTAGCCGCGCACCGGCTCGCCGCCCGGCTGCAACCGGCCTTCGACGACGCGCAGCTGCTTCTCCGCCTCCAGCGTGGTGTCGTAGTCGAACAGGCCGAGGCCGGCGACGCTGCCCGGTGCGCCTTCCAGACCCTGCGGGTCGTGCAGCGTGCGGCCCATCATCTGCATGCCACCGCAGATGCCGAGCACCCGGCCGCCGTAGCGCAGGTGGCGGGCGATCTGCGCATCCCAGCCGTGCGCGCGCAATGCGGCGAGGTCGCCCTGCACGCTCTTGCTGCCAGGCAGGATGACGAGGTCGCAGGCGGGCAGCGGTCGGTCCAGCGGCACGAACATCAGGTCGACCTGAGGATGCGCGCGCAGCGCGTCGAAGTCAGTGTGATTGCTGATGCGCGGAAATACCGGCACGGCCACGCGCAAGCTTGCGGCCTCACCCGCAGCAATCTGCTGCGTCTGTATCGCGTCCTCGGCGTCGAGGTGCAGACCTTTCAGCATCGGCAGCACGCCGAACACCGGCAGACCGGTGCGCTGCTCCAGCCACTCCTCACCGGAGCGCAGCAGCGCGCGGTCGCCACGGAAGCGGTTGATGACAAAGCCGCGCACCAGCGCGCATTCGTCGTCGGACAGGCAATCCAGCGTGCCGACCAGGTGGGCGAACACGCCGCCGCGGTCGATGTCGGCGACGATCACGACCGGACAGCGGTTGGGCAGCGCGAAACCCATGTTGGCGATGTCGCGATCGCGCAGATTGATTTCCGCCGGACTGCCGGCGCCCTCGACCACGACGAAGTCGTACTGCGCGGTGAGCCGCCGCCAGGACTGCATCACCGCGTCCATCGCGACGCGCTTGTAGTCGTGGTAGGCACGCGCTTCCATATTGGCCAGTGCGCGGCCATGCACGATGACCTGGGCGCCGGTGTCGGAATTGGGCTTCAGCAGCACCGGGTTCATGTCGGTGTGCGGCGCCAGCCCGCAGGCCTGCGCCTGCAGCGCCTGGGCGCGGCCGATCTCGCCGCCGTCGGCGGTGACCGCGCTGTTCAGTGCCATGTTCTGCGGCTTGAACGGCGCCACCCGCACACCGCGCCGGTGCAGGCTGCGGCACAGGCCGGCGGCGACAGTGCTCTTGCCGGCGTCCGACGTGGTGCCCTGGATCATCAGCGCGTGGGGTGTCGCCGCGCTCACGGATGCGCACCCAGCTTGTCGCGCAGCTGCGCGGCGGCGCGTTCGCTCGCCACCAGCACCAGCTTCATCATCGCCCGCGTGGCGCCGACGAAGAGCTTGCGCAGCGTGCGCTCGTCCAGCGTTTCGAAATCAATTTCGGCGAGGATGACCGCGGGCGCCGACTGCCCCTTGAAGCGGTACACCGATTCGATCAGCACCTCACCGCCCGAATACTCCGGCTGGCCGAGCAGATCGTACTGGCCGGTGAAGCTGCGCAACGCGTTGGCGCCGAGCCGGTCGTGACGCAGCAGTTCCGACTGTTCGCGGCCGCGCCAGCTGATGATGGCGACGTCCTGCGCATGGAAGCCGGCGGCGAAGCACAGCCGGATCGCTTCCTTGACCCGCGTGGTCAGCGGATGGGCCGCGTCGTAGCTGAGCAGCTCGACCTCGTCCGCCTCGAACGGCGACGCCGCCTCGATATGCTCGGCGGCCGGCAGCAGCGCCTGCAGCATGCGCACCACCGGTCGCGGGCTACGGAAATTGCTGTGCGCGCGCAGCGTCACCCAGCCCGGCAGCTCGATAGGCGGGCGCGCATACAGATTCTGCATCGGGTCTTCGAGCCAGATGCGGCGCGCGTCGTCGTCGGCGTGACGCCACAGCTGCTGCGCCCAGTCGGCGGAGAAGTCCTGACCTTCGTCGACGATGATGGAATCGAAGCGCAGGTCGTCCGGTACGTCGAGCTCGCCGGCGCGCGCGATCAGCGCGTCGAAGGCATCCGGCTTCGCGTAGTCCGGCCGCTCGCCGTGCGCCGCGAGCACGCGTTCGCACAGGTGGTGGAAGGTGCAGGCGAGGCCGCCTTCCGGCGCGATGTGCGCGAGATGGTCGGCCAGCGGGCGGTTGAAACAGACGTAGAGCGGGCGGCGGCCTTCGGCGATGGCCGCGCTGTATTCGGCCAGCGCCAGCTGGGTCTTGCCGGAGCCTGCGGTGCCGACCACACGCAGCCGGTAAGGATCGAAATCGAGCGCACGCGCCCACTGCGACAAGCCGCCGGCAACGCGCGTGATGCGCTCGCGCGCGATACCCAGCCGCGCGGCAACGTCCGGCTCCAGCTTGATTTCGTCGCGCAGGAAACGGTGCACCTCGGGCGCGTGCCCGCTGTGCTCGCCCGGCGGCAGGATGGCGCGGATGCGCGGTATCAGCTGGTCGCGCACCGCGGCGTCGACGATGCGTTCCGGTTCGATGCCGGCGGTATGCGCCTGCCGCACGAAGTAATCGGGGCAGTACAGCAGGTATTCGATGCGCGGCGCCGGCCCGCCCAGACGCGCGGCCAGACGCGCCTGCAGCGCAGTGCGCGAGCGGGCGATGCCGACCGCGACATTGCGGTCGCGACCACGCCGGCGCGAACTGAGACCATGCGGGCCTTCTTCAAGAAAGCCGCTGCGCTGCTCGATGGCCAGCAGCTCGCCAGCGGCATTCACCACGACGAAATCGATGTCGCCGTAGATCGAGAAGCCGCCCTCGTCGAGCCGCGTCCAGTGCACGCCGTGATAGACGGTATAGGCCGCGGGCAGCCCGCGCTCGAGCAGCGCCAGTGTCGCCAGTTCGCGTTCGGCCGCGCCACCGGCCTCGCCCGCCGCGAGTTCTCGCCAGCCGTCGGGAATGACTTTCGCCACTGCAGGATCCTGGATCGGAAAGCCGCGAGCTTACACGGCCGGCGCGCTGTTCTTATCCACAACATCTGTGGACAAGATGCATCGCGTCGTCACGACAGCCGCACTGGCAGAGGGTGTCAATAGGGTTGCCTCATTTTTGGGCAGGCAGGCCGAAGCCGGGGGATTCTCCTGCGGCGGCATCGCGCAGCGATGACCACGACATGGATCGAGGCTCGCTGCGTTGCGTCATCCACAGCATCTGTGGACAAAGGTGTGAGCGAAAGATGTATAGACGCCGCAATCGCCCGGCCGGGGCCGGTGTCAACGGTGTTGCCTGTTTTTTAGGCAGCGGTAACGAAATAGTTTTTCGCGCGCTGCGTGGATATCAATCCGGGCCGCGCGCACCGAGCAGTTCGTCGTGGTTCTCGGCCACCATTTCCTCGTAGCCGGTGAGCGGGTCGACCTCGCGCCGGATCTCCCAGCCGCTGGCGATGCCGAGCACCAGTTCCATCGTCGTGCGCACGATGCTGCCGGCAAGCAGATGACCACCGGTCACCTGGCCGTCGGCGTCGGCCACCGACAGGTGCAGATGCGCGCCCTGCGCACTGATCGTCCCGGACAAGGTCAGCAGTTCGCTGTCGCCGTCGATCACCGTCGGGGTGTCGCGCCCGGCCAGCCGCAACATGGCCGGCGACAGGCTGCCGACCGCCGACAGCACGAAGGCGGCACCGAGGTCCTGCCGCTTCGCCCAGGTTTCGAGGCTGCGCCGCAGGTCGTCACCCGGACGCAGGCGCTCGATATGTACGGTCATCATTGCCGTTCTCCTCAGCCGAAGGGCCGCACGCCGATCAGCGGGCCGTGCAGCCAGAACGCGAACGCGGCCCAGCCAGCGATGCCGGCCAGCACCACCTTCAGGTCACCGGCGGCCGAACCGGGCGGCACCGGCAGATGCGCCTCGCGCCGACGCAGCAGCGTGAAGGACAGCACCGCCCACACGAGGAAGCTGCCGAACATGAGCAGGTCGGCCAGCGTGCCGTTGGCCAGCAAATGGGCGAAGGCCCAGATCTTCACCGAAGCCGCCAGCGGCTGGCGCAGCCGGGCGGCGATGCGCGAGCCCGGCAGCAGCGAAGCCGCCAGCAGCACGAATGAAGGCAGCATCAGCAGCGCAGCGGCGTGGCGCGACCACACCGGCGGTATCCACAGCCACACCGGCTCCGCCCGCGCCTCGCCGTAGCCCCAGATCAGCAGCACCAGGCCGACCAGCGAAGCGCCCGAATGCAGCAGGCGCCAGCGCATCGCGCCATGGCGCGCAATCACCCGCTCGCGCAGGCCGGGCGCCACCAGCCGCAATGAGTGCACACCGATCACCAGCAACAACCCCGCAATCAACCAGATCATGTCCGTCCTCCTCGACCAGACGCGAGGGTAACTGAAGCGCGCCTGCCGGATTTGTCCTACACGCGCCCACCGCGACGGATGACAGGCGCACACGCACCTGCTGCCCATACTGGGCTCGTGTCATGCAGACGGAGATAGCCACCATGACGGGACGCATGCTGATGTCGGCACTGGCCGGCGCACTGACCGTGATCGCCCTGCTCGCCGCCTATGAACTGGGGCGCACCGGACGTATCGACGCGTCGCCGTCTGGCGCCGCCGTCGCGCTGTCGGCGCTGGATGGCCGCGAAGTGTTCGACACCGAGGGCGCGACCGTCGGCGTGGTGGAACAGACCATTTCGGCCCGTCACGGCGAGCGCTCCGCCCGTTACGCCATGGTGCGCATTTCGCGCGGCAGTGACGCCGGTCTGCGTCTGGCGGTGCCGGATTACCGGCTGCAGCCGGTCGAGGACGGCCTGATGCTGACGCTGGACGTCGATGAAGAAGGTGACTTCCAGCCGACGGTTGCACAGCTGCGCAACCGCACCTGAATCCCACCACACCGAACGACAGGAGACGACCATGAACAGACTGATCACCCTGATGCTGATGTGCGCCGGCCTCGCGCTGGCGGGCTGCAACACGATCGCCGGCGCCGGCAAGGACATCGAATCCGGTGGCGAGAAGGTTCAGGACACCGCACGCGACGTCCAGCAAAAGATGTAGTCCTGCTGTTGATGCTGTTGAAGTAGCTGCTCCGTTTCACTCCTCCTTGCGCTCGCCCGGTCCGTTCGCGGAACCGGGCGTTTTTTTGTAAACGCGCGGTCAGCGGAGAAGACGAGTGGCGGTCGGTGCGACGCCGGACTCCTGGTACTCGACGTCGCCGTCCTTCGCCCACACCCAGTGCGGCACGCCGGCCGGCGCTTCGTAAATGGCACCGGCCGGCACCGCCACCACGGCGGTCTCGTCGACGCGTTCACCGAAGCCGACGTACAGCGTGCCGCTGAGCACCGTCGTGTAGCGGGTGTCCGGATGAGTGTGCGGCGGGAAGCGGCCGCCTGCCACAAGGCGCACGCGCAGCAGATAAGGGCCGGCCGCCTGTTCGGCGCCGACCAGCCAGGCGGCCCGCAGCGCCGGAACCGCCGGTGGACTGAACCAGCTGGCCTGTTCCGGCAACAGCGGCTGCGGCTGAACCTGTGCCGCAACGAAGCCGCTCAGCACGAAGCCACCAAGCATGGCGGCGGTGAGCGCGATCATCGACGTACGCATGGGCGCGCGTTTCATTGCTGCGCGCGATCGGTGCGGAGCGGCGTGTGAGCGCTGTGCCGGGCGCGCTCGCTCTCGGCCGCATCGAGTGCCGCGGCCGCCAGCCTGCGGCCATAGTCGATCAGCGGCGCAGCCAGATGGAATTCATGGAACTGGCAGGTGTTCTTCGGCACGCTGATGACGACGTCCGGCCAGAACACCGCGAGGTGCTGGCGGGTGATCGCCGCCTGCATGGTTTCGAGCGAGCGCATCAGCACGTCGGACATCGCCAGACCGGTCTCGACCGGTTTCGCATCGCCGTTGCCGCCCGGCAGATAGCCGCGCAGCCGCGCCAGCAGCCCGGGAGACACTTCGGCCGGCAGCTTCTGCAGCGGCGGCGGCTCGACCGATTCGCCATTCAGGTCGACCACGACGGTGAGATCGGTCAGCGTGCGCTGGGTCGGCGCCACCGGCACCGGATTGAGCAGGCCGCCATCGACCAGCGTGCGGCCGCGGTAGGCGTGCGGCGTGAAGATGGACGGCACGGCGAACGAGGCACGCATCGCTTCGAACAGCGGGCCGTCGGTGAACCACACTTCACGCCCGCGTTCGATGTCGACCGCCACCGCGGTGTAGTCCAGCGGCAGGGTTTCGATGTCGCAGTCGCCGATCAGCTCGCGCAGCCTTGTCATCAGCACGGTGCCGCGGATCAGGCCGCCGCCGGAGAAGGTCCAGTCGAGCAGGCGGAACACGTCGGACTGGGCAAGGCCGGTCACCCACTGTTCGTAGGCGTCCAGCCCGCCGGCGGCATGGACGCCACCGACCACCGCGCCCATCGACGAACCGGAAATGGCGCGGATGTCGTAGCCGCGCGCCAGCAGTTCGCGGATGACGCCGATGTGCGCGAGGCCGCGGGCGCCACCGGAACCGAGCACGAGGGATACGGTTTTCTTCAGTTCGCTCATCGGCCGCAGTGTAGCGCCGCGCGGCTCACCGGCTACGCGGACTTGCCGGCGATATCGAGGCAGGTCAGATGCAGCCGCAGGTCGAACTCGTACTGGTGGTAGCGCGGCTCCATGTGCTCGCACAATGCGTAGAAGCTCTTGTCGTGCTCGCGCACCTTGAGGTGGGCCAGTTCATGCACGACGATCATCTTCAGGAACTCCGGCGCGCAGTCGCGGAACAGCGTGGCGACGCGGATTTCCCGCTTGCTCTTGAGCTTCGAACCCTGCACCCGCGAAATCGTGGTCTGCGTGCCGAGCGCCTTCGCCACCAGTCCGAGGCCGCTGTCGTAAGCGACCTTGGCGACCGGCGGCGCGGTGCGCAGGTGGCGGTTCTTCAGTTCGAGCACGTAGTCGTACAGCGCGGAATCGCTGCGTACGTCGTGACGCTCCGGGTAGCGCACGCGCAGGGTTTCGGCCAGCCGGTCCTGCTCGATCAGCGTGCGCACCTGGTCCTGGATGTGGGCCGGATAGGCTGACAGGTACTTCAATGTCGTCATCAGGCGACCTGGTTGGCCGCGGTGCGCGGGCGCTCGGCCGCCAGCACGCGCTCGGCGTCGAGCGACGAGATGGCGATGCGGGTGTCGGCCGGTATCGCACCGGCCAGCTGCAGCGCCATGTAGCGGCCGCAGCACACGCGCAGGAAGGAGGTGAAGTTGGCCGGCAGCAGGTGGGCGCCGTCGCCACCGCCCGCCTCGGCCAGTTCGTCGTACAGCTTGGAGATCAGACGCGGCAGCGTCAGGCCGTCGCGTGCGCCGATCTCTTCCAGCACGTCCCAGAACTGGTTCTCCAGCCGGATGCTGGTGGCGACGCCGCGCAGCCGCAACGAACGGCTGCGCATCACATAAAGTTCGGGGTCGGCGCGAATGAAGATCTGGCACATGGGTGACACCTCCTGCGCCTATTGTAGACAGCGCGGGGCGCGCCGGCGCCCCGCGTCGTTCGCTTATTCGATGCGCGTGCCGAGCACCGTGAGGAACTGCGAGATCCACGCCGGATGCGCCGGCCAGGCGGGCGCGGTGACGAGGTTGCGGTCGGTCACCGCGCCGTCGATGGCGATGTCGGCATAGCGGCCGCCCGCCAGTTCGACCTCGGCGCGGCAGGCCGGGTAGGCCGAGCACAGGCGCCCTTCGAGCACCTTGGCGCCGGCCAGCAGCTGGGCACCGTGGCAGATCGCGGCGATCGGCTTGTCGGCCAGCGCGAAGTGACGGACGATGGCCAGCACCTTGTCGTCCATGCGCAGGTATTCAGGCGCGCGACCGCCCGGGATGACCAGCGCGTCGTAGTCCTCGGCCTTCACCGTATCGAACGTGGCGTTCAGCGTGAAGTTGTGGCCGCGCTTCTCGGAATAGGTCTGCTGACCCTCGAAATCGTGAATCGCGGTAGCGATCTGGTCGCCCGCCTTCTTGTCCGGACACACCGCGTGCACGGTGTGGCCCACGGCCAGCAGCGCCTGGAAAGGCACCATGATTTCGTAGTCCTCAACGAAATCGCCGGCCAGCAACAGGATTTTCTTCGCCTTCATGTCCGTCCTCCTCACGTGGATGCGCGCGGTGCGCGCAGGTCGCTAACGTGCTACGGACGGAAGGGTTCGGGGTGGTATTCGGTTAACACATGCGGGGCGGCGGGCAATGTCTGATCGCCGGCCGGGTCGGGGTCGGAAGACCCCTCCCACAGTACCCCGACCCAAGCGCAGGGCGCATCACCCCTGTGGGAGCGGCCTTGGCCGCGACGTGGCCGCGGCAGTCCGGAGGCTTCGATTCAGGCTGCTGTCGGGGTCAGAGGACTCCTCCCACGGAGCCCCGCGCCGGGTTCCGGCGGCGCCTCAGTCCTTGAACGCCTCGACCGGGATGTTGATCACCACGGTGTCGCCGATGCCCGGCAGGTACTTGGTCATGCCGAATTCCGAGCGCTTGAGCGTGGTCGAGATGTCGGCGCCGCACAGCGCCTTCTTGTTGATCGGGTGGGTGCCGCAGGCAAAGCCCTTCACATCGAGGCGCACCGGCCGGGTCACGCCGAGCAGCGTGAAATCGCCTTCCGCGCCGACCAGCTTGTCGCCTTCGTAGATCAGCTTGGTCGACTTGAAGGTCATGTTCGGAAACTTCTCGACGTTGAAGAAATCCTCGCCGCGCATGTGCTTGTCCCAGGCTTCGAGGCCCATGTCGACGGAGGCGCTGTCGATCGTGACTTCGATGCTGCCGCTCTGCTGCGACGGCACCAGCATGATCTTGCCGGTCACGTTGTTGAAGCGGCCGCGCTGGGTCGAAAAACCGAGATGGTTCACCTCGAACACCGGATAGGTGTGGCGGCTGTCGATGGTGAAGCTGTCGGCGGCCATCGCGCCGGCGGTCATGGACAGGCCGGCGAATGCGCCGAACAGGGCAACAGCGATCTTCTTCATGCAGCAACTCCTTCTTATTGATGTTCAGGTGCGCCCCGGGGCGCGCCCGGAGACTTACTTGCCGGCGACGGCGAGCCGGAAACGGATCTGCACCTCGTCGGCGACCACCGAGGTGTCACCCCAGGCACCGGTACCGACCCCGTAGTCGAGGCGCTTGAGCGGGAAGCTGCCTTCGAGCACCGCACCGGCGCCTTCCGGCTTCAGCGTGAAGGGTGCCGCCACTTCGTGTGTCTTGCCCTTGATGCTCATCTGGCCGCGTACTTCGTACCTGTTGTTGCCCAGCGGCTTGACCGAGGTGGACACGAAGCGCGCGGTCGGAAACTGCTTCACGTCGAACCAGTTCTTGCCCTTCACTTCGTCGTTGGCTTCCGGTCCGCCGGCATCGATCGAGGCCAGTTCGATGTCCAGCGTGGCCTTGCCGGCCTCGGGTTTCGACGGATCGAAATCCAGCGTGGCGGCGAACTTGCGGAAGGTTCCGTCGACCGACACGCCCATCTGCTGCGACACGAAGGCCAACGTACTTTTCTCTGGCAGCACGCGGCTGTAGGTGCCAGCCGCCAGCGCCGGCAAGGCCAGCGCCAGACCTGCGGCGATCACGGTCGACCGGCACGCGGCCGTGAAATTCGGAAACGTCATGAGCTCTCCATATAAGTCGCACATCGTCGTTGATGCGCGGAGGCGGGAAAAATTCCGCGGCGGCGGTCAGCCCTCGCGCTGGGCCATCCTGCTTTCGAGCTCGGCGACGCGCGCCTCCAGCGCTTCGAGCTGGGCGCGGGTGCGGGCCAGCACCTCTTTCTGCACGTCGAATTCCTCGCGCGTGACCAGATCGAGTCGGGAAAACATGGCACTGGCCATCGCCTTGGCGTTCTTTTCCAGATCGCGGGCCGGGCTGGCGGCGATCAGTTCGGAAAAACGGCTGGACAGCTCTTCGAGCATCTTGGGATTGAGCATGGCGACCTCCTGCAGTTAGGAATTCAACGCGGCGCCCCTGCGGGACGCCGACGCGACGTACGTTCGCCGCGCATTGTGCCGGCAAGCAGCAGCCGGCGCGACCATCGCGGCGGCGTCATTCATGACATCGCGGTGCATTTCCGGGCATGCGGGCACCGAATTCGCGCACGGAGTGTAAGGCCATGTATTCACGCACCGACTTGGTGCGAGTCGGATTTGTCGCGCGTGAACTTGGGGCAAGGCCGTTGTATGGATCACGGCATCGCCGTGGGACACGATCGCAAGCCATTGAAATTATTTATGTTTGACTGCTGGCACGGTCCGTGCAATGGAGGCTGAGCAGTTTTCCCTAACATCAAGGAGTGAACACTCATGCAAAAGACTCTGATCGCCGCCGCCCTCGCCAGCGCGCTGGCCGTGCCCGCCTTCTCCGCCCACGCCGAAGAGCCCGCCAGCCCGCACACCTTCACCGGCAACGTCGGTCTGTTCAGCCAGTACGTGTTCCGCGGCATCAGCCAGACCAACGAAGACATCGCACTGCAGGGCGGCTTCGACTACTCGCACGCCAGCGGCTTCTACATCGGCACCTGGGCATCGAACATTTCGTGGCTGAAGGATGCGCCGGCAGGTGTGGATCCCGCCTACTCCAGCTCCAGCATGGAAATCGACGTCTACGGCGGCTACAAGTTCGCAGTAACCGAAGACATCGGCATGGATGTCGGTATCCTGCAATACATCTATCCGGGCGACCGAAACCCCGGCATAACCAAGGCCGACACGACCGAAGTCTATGTTGCCGCCAGCTGGAAGTTCCTGTCGGCCAAGTACTCGTACAGCCTGGGCGACACCTTCGGCGTGAACAACGCCGACGGCACGTGGTATCTGGACCTGCAGGCCAACTACCCGATCACCGACGCGCTGACGCTGAACCTGCACTACGGTATCCAGGAATTCGACGGCTCGAACGCTGGCGTCAAGAACGACTCCTTCGCCTCGTATGAAGACTGGAAGATCGGCCTGTCCTACGCGCTGCCGCAGAGCTTCACTGTCGGCGCCTTCTATACCGACACCAGCATGAACAGCACGGAAAAGGCCTTCTACACCAATCTGAAGGGCAAGTACCTCGGTGACGACCAGTACGTCGTATTCGTTTCCAAGACCTTCTGATTTACACAAACGCTTCGCGGCATCTGCCAGGGGAATGTCATGAAACTAGTCACTGCCATCATCAAGCCGTTCAAGCTTGACGAAGTGCGTGAGGCGCTGTCCGCCATCGGCGTGCAGGGCATCACCGTCACCGAGGTCAAGGGTTTCGGTCGTCAGAAAGGCCACACCGAGCTGTACCGCGGTGCCGAGTACGTCGTCGATTTCCTGCCGAAGGTGAAGATCGAAGCGGCGATCAGCGACGAGCTGGTCGACAGCGTCGTCGAAGCCATCGAAAAATCCGCCAGCACCGGCAAGATCGGCGACGGCAAGATTTTCGTATTCGATCTCGAACAAGTCGTCCGCATTCGCACCGGTGAAACCGGCGTCGATGCGCTTTAAGGGAGAACGGGAGATGAAGCGCTTTTTGAGCATCCTGTGCGCAACGCTGGCCATCGGCCTGGCAGCGCCTGTCATGGCAGAAGACCCCCCGGCAGCGCCGGTCGCGGCCGAAACGGCCGCGCCGGCCGCCGACGCCCCTGCAGCGCCCGAGGCGGCACCGATGGCAGCCGAAGCCGCACCGGCTGAAGCGGCACCGGCAGAAGAAGTGAAGGCCGAAGTCCATAAGGGCGACGTGGCCTGGATGCTGGTATCCACCGTCATCGTGCTGTTCATGGCCCTGCCCGGCTTGGCGCTGTTCTACGGCGGCATGGTGCGCGCAAAGAACATGCTGTCGGTGCTGATGCAGGTGATGGTGGTGTTCTCGCTGATCGGCGTGCTGTGGGTCATCTACGGCTACAGCCTGGCCTTCACCGAGGGCACGCCCTTCATCGGTTCGCTGGACAAGCTCTTCCTGAGCGGTGTCTCGGTCGAATCGCTGGCTGACACCTTCAGCCCGGCGGTCAAGCTGCCCGAGTACGTGTTCATCATGTTCCAGCTGACCTTCGCCGGCATCACCGCCGCGCTGATCGTCGGTTCGTTCGCGGAACGCGCCAAGTTCTCGGCCGTTCTGCTGTTCTCGGTGCTGTGGTTCACCTTCTCCTACATCCCGATCGCCCACATGGTGTGGGGTGCTGGCGGTTACCTGCTGGGTCACGGCGCGCTCGACTTCGCCGGTGGCACGGTGGTGCACATCAACGCCGGTGTCGCCGGTCTGGTGGGTGCCTACATGGTCGGCAAGCGCATCGGCTACGGCAAGGAATCGATGGCCCCGCACTCGCTGGTACTGACCATGGTCGGTGCGTCGATGCTGTGGGTGGGCTGGTTCGGCTTCAACGCCGGTTCCAACCTCGAAGCCAACGCCAACACCGCACTGGCCGCCATCAACACGATGATCGCCGCCGCCGCCGCGACCGTCGCCTGGATCGCCGCCGAAGCCATCTTCAAGGGCAAGCCGTCGATGCTGGGTGCCGCCTCGGGCTCGATCGCCGGTCTGGTCGCCATCACCCCGGCCTGCGGTACCGTCGGCCCGATGGGTGCGCTGGTGATCGGTCTGCTGGCTGGCGTGATCTGCCTGTGGGGCGTGAATGGCCTGAAGCACATGCTCGGTGCCGATGACTCGCTCGACGTGTTCGGCGTGCATGGTGTCGGCGGCATCGTCGGCGCCATCCTGACCGGCGTGTTCACCGCCCCGTCGCTCGGCGGCACCGGTGCCGAAGACTTCGCGATGGGTGCCCAGGTCGGCATCCAGGCGATGAGCGTGGTGATCACCATCGTGTGGTCGGGCGTCGTGTCCTTCATCGCCTACAAGCTGGTCGACATCTTCATCGGCCTGCGTGTGCCGGAAGACGAAGAGCGCGAAGGTCTGGACGTGACCGCCCACGGCGAAACCGCCTACCGCCTCTGATACGAACACTCCTCCAGCAATGGTTCGGGCGCCTTCGGGCGCCCGTTTTTTTTGAGCGTGCGCCCTGTCACCGAAGCCCCGGTTGGCGCGTGCTGCCCGTCGCCAGCCAGGCTGACGCGTTGATCGATCTCGTGCCCGACCCGCGGTTGCGGGTTAGCATCGGGGCCCCTGCCGCCATCGGCGCCGCAGGGGACGGCAACGAGGGCGCCCGCCGAGGCGCCCCGGACTGAACGAGGACACCGCACGTGAACACCTTTGCCCTGCGCAGCATGGCTGCGCTGATCGCCCTGAGCGCGAGCACCTTCGCCGCTGCGCAGGAGGACAGCTTCCCCGCGGAGGAGCGCGCACGGCTGCGCGACCAGGCCGCTGCGCTGAAACAGCAGGCGCGTACGCAACAGGAAGCCGCCCGCATCGCGCGCGACGAAGGCTATGCCGCCTGCTGGCAGCGCACGCTGGTGTCGTCCTGCATCGAGGACACCGACGAGGCCTATCGCCGCAGCCTCGGAGAGGCCCGCAAGCTGGAAATCCAGGCCAGCGACATTGAGCGCGACATGCGCACCCGCGCCGCCGAAGTGCGCCGTGCGGAAAAGCAGCGCGCGGCCGAAGCGCGGCGCGACAAGTCGATCGAAATGAGCGTCAAGACGCGTGAACAGGAGGCGCAGCGGGCGCAGGATGCCGCCGCCCGTGCCGACAAGGACGCCGAAATGGCGACCCAGGCCGCGGCGCGTGAACGCGCTCAGGCCGAGCGCGACGCCGCACAGGCGGCCAAGCGCAAGCGCGAAGACGCGCGGGCCGCCGAGCGCGCCGCCGAACAGCGGCGCAAGGCGGCGAAGATCGACGAACGCGTGCAGAAGCGCGAAGAGCAACGCGCCCGCCGCGAAGCCGAGGCGGCAGCGAAGCAAGCCGCAAAGGACGCCAAGGAAGCGACCGAGGCGGGCGCGAAGCCCTGATCAGTTCGGCGTGTGGTGACTGCCGGGTGCGGCGTGATGCGTACCGGACGCGGCATGGTGATGCAGCATCGCGTGATCCGGTTCGTGCGGCAACCGGTGACCCACCCACTGCGGCAGCAGCGAACCGGCCACCATGCCGACCATGCTGACGGCCAGACCGATCAGCTGCGGCGGTACCAGACTCGCTTCACCGACCAGGATCTCGATCAGCAGCCAGGACATCAGCCCGCCGATGATGGCCGCCAGCGCGCCCTGGGTGGTCGCGCGCTTCCAGAAGGCGCCGAAGAACAGCGGCACGAAGGCGCCGGCCAGCGTCACCTTGTAGGCGTTCTCGACCATGCCGAAGATGCTGGTTTCGGAATTCAGCGCGACCAGCAGCACGACGCTGGCGAAGCCGACGATGGCGCCGCGCATCACGAACAGCAGCTGACGGTCGCTCATGCGCGGGTAGAAGCCCTTCACGATGTTCTCCGCGAAGGTGACCGAGGGGGCCAGCAGCGTCGCCGACGAGCAGCTCATGATGGCCGACAGCACGGCGCCGAAGAACAGGATCTGCGCGATCAGCGGCGTGTGCTGCATCACCAGCGTCGGCAGCACGCGCTGCGAATCCTCCTCGATCAGCGCACCGAAGGTGGCCGGGTCGATCAGCGTCGCCGAGTAGGCGATGAACATCGGCACGAAGCAGAAGCAGAAGTAGATGGTGGCGCCGAGCACCGAGCCGCCGACGGCCACCTTGGCGCTCTTCGCCGAGGTGACGCGCTGGAACACGTCCTGCTGCGGAATCGAACCGAGCATCATGGTTAGCCAGGCACCGATGAAGGTGATCCACAGCCAGGGGTCGGCCGGCGGGAAGAAATCGAGCTTGCCGGCCGCCGATGCGTGCTCGATCACCGGCGCCACGCCGCCGGTCAGGCCGCTGATGATGTACGCGATGTAGAGCAGGCCGCCCATCGACACCGCCATCTGCACGAAGTCGAGAATGGCCACCGAAAACATGCCGCCGAAGGTGGTGTAGGTGAGCACGATGACCGCGCCCAGCACCATGCCCGCCTCCTGGCTCACGGCGCCGTTGGTCACCATGAAGAAGATGAGGCCCATGGCCTTGATCTGCGCCGCCACCCAGCCGAGGTAGGACACGACGATGCACATCGAGGTGATCGCCTCCACCGTGCGGTTGTAGCGCATGCGGTAGTAGTCGCCGACGGTCAGGATGTTCAGCTTGTACAGCTTCGAGGCGAAGAAGAAGCCGGCGATGATGAGGCACATCGACGAGCCGAAGGGGTCGGCGACCACGCCGCCCAGACCTTCGGTGACGAACTGCGCCGACACGCCGAAAACCGCCTCGGCGCCGAACCAGGTGGCGAACACGGTGGCGGTGACCACCGGCAGCGGCAGGCTGCGCCCGGCCACAGCGAAGTCCTTCGCGTTATGAACGTTCTTCGACGCGTACAGGCCGATGCCGACCGACACCATCAGATAGAGGACTACGAACCAGATCAGCATGAACGCCCCGGTGGAACATTGCGCGGCGCGGCACGACGCCGCGCGAGCGCAATGATAACGGCGCGCAAACGCTGATGGGCAAAGGAAAGCGGCTGTTTTTCGATCAGGCCGAAAGTGGATAGGGCGAGGCGGCCGGCAGCGCCGTGTCGGCCACCATTTCGAGCACCACACGCCCTTCGACCCGCAGGCCGGACAGGTGGATGTGCAGGTGGGTGACCAGCGCGTTCTGCAGCGATTCGTCGACGCCGAAGCCGCAGTCACGCGACGACAGCGCGACGCGCGGTTGCGTTGCTTCGACCTTCCAGCCGAAGGCGCCGGCGAGGCCGCCGCTGCAGGCATCGATGACGATGCTGCCGGCTTCGGCCAGCGCGTCCTGCTCGAGTTCGGTCAGTTCGTCGGAGACGTCGGCCAGACCGAGCATGCGCCGCACGATGAGCAGCGCGCCCTCCTCCGGCAGCGCCAGCAGCGCTTCGGCCGCCTGGCCGTCGGCGGTGCGCATGCGCTGCGCGACCACGCACAGGCGGCCGCCGCTGAACTCGTCGAGCGCGCACAAGCTGCGCTGCAGCGACTCGCGGTCCGCCAGCGCGACATGCGACACCGACATGCCGACGCGTTCGGACACGATCTGCGAAAAGGTCATCGCCGCGCCGCGTACCGAGCGGGTCATCGACCCGGCCAGCGCGCCGAGGCGTGTGGGGTGCGTCGGCGTCATCGCGCGTCCTCCCGGTGGGACGCCGTGCAGCCGTGATGCGTATCTACCGTGGTCGTTTTCATCGTTGTGATCTCGCGGCATGAAGGATCACTAACGACGGCTGGGGCGCCGACTTGAGGGCGCCCTTTCGGGCGTTTTTCCCTACAGGCCGGCGGCGATGCGCCAGATTTCGAGGCCGATCAGCACGGCGACCAGTGCGCTCAGTATGCGCAGCCAGCGCAGCTGGCGACGGCTGCGTCGCTCGATGATGATGGGGTCATGCAGCGCATCGTGCGCAGCGGCCTGACTCAGCACGCGGTGCGCCAGTCGGGGCAGCTCGGGCATGGTCAGCGCCCAGCCCGGCGCCTCTTCGACCAGCTTGCGGCGCAGCGCGCGCCAGCCCATCTGTTCGCTCATCCAGCGTTCGAGGAAGGGCTTGGCGGTCTTCCACAGATCCAGTTCCGGATCGAGCTGCCGGCCCAGGCCTTCGATGTTGAGCAGCGTCTTCTGCAGCATCACCAGCTGCGGCTGGATTTCGACGTTGAAGCGGCGCGACACCTGGAACAGGCGCAGCAGCGTGCGGCCGAACTCGATTTCCTTCAGCGGCTTGTCGAAGATGGGTTCGCAGACGGCGCGGATCGACGCTTCGAATTCATCGACCCGGGTACCGCGCGGCACCCAGCCGGCGTCGACGTGGGCCTGCGCGACGCGCTTGTAGTCGCGCTGGAAGAAGGCGAGGAAGTTCTGCGCCAGGTAGTTCTTGTCGACGTCGGTCAGCGTGCCCATGATGCCGAAGTCGAGCGCGATGTACTGGCCGTCCGGCGCGACGAAGATGTTGCCCGGGTGCATGTCGGCATGGAAGAAGCCGTCGCGGAACACCTGGGTGAAGAAGATTTCGACGCCGGCGCGCGACAGCGCAGCCATGTCCACGCCTTGGGCGCGCAAGGCATGGACCTGCGAGATCGGCAGGCCGTACATGCGCTGCATCACCATGGCGCCGGGACCGCAGTAGTCCCAGTACACCTCGGGCACCGCGAGCAGCGGCGAATCGCGGAAGTTGCGGCGCAGCTGCGAACAGTTCGACGCCTCGCGCATCAGGTCCAGCTCGTCGCCGAGATGCTTGGAAAACTCCGCCACCACCTCGCGCGCCTTCAGCCGGCGGCCTTCCGACCACACGCGTTCGAGCAGCGTGGCGGCGGTTTCCATCAGCGCGATGTCGTTGGCGATGACGTGCTCGATGCCCGGTCGCAGCACCTTGACCGCCACGTCCTCGCCGGTCGGCAGCACCGCGAAGTGCACCTGGGCGACCGAGGCGGAGGCCACCGGCTGTGTTTCGAAGCTGCGGAAAACCTGCGCCAGCGGCTTGCCGTAGAAGGCTTCGAGGCGGGCGATCGCCTGCTCCGACGGGAAGGGCGGCACGCGGTCCTGCAGCTTGGCCAGCTCGTCGGCCAGATCGGGCGGCAGCAGGTCACGCCGCGTAGAGAGCATCTGGCCGAACTTGACGAAGATCGGGCCGAGCGCCTCCAGCGCCTGGCGCAGACGGACCGCCCGCGGCGCGTCGAAGCGGCGGCCGAGCCGGGTGACGCGCAGCAGACCGGCGAAGCGCAGCTTGCTGCCGGCGTCGATCAGCATCTGGTCGAGCCCGAAACGCAGGCTGACGGTGACGATCTTGAGCAGTCGCAACCAGCGCATCGGTTCAGCCCTTCACCGCGGGCAGCGGATCGGCAGGGGTCGGACGGGCGGCGTGAAACGTCATGTTGCTCAATTCGGCAGCGGCGCGGGAGCGCGCACTGTACAAGAAGGCCTGCCGCCCCGGAAGCCGCGCGCGGCGGGCCTCCACGGGCTCGCGTTATACTTCGCGGTCTTCAAATGCTTCTGCGCTTCGCGCCCTCGTTCCATTCATGACCCCCGAACTGCGCCAGGAACTGACCCGTCTGCTGCATGCCTCGCTCGCCAGCGTGGCACCTGACCTCGCCGCGCCCGACATCATTCTCGATCGCCCGAAGCAGGCCGCGCACGGCGATCTCGCCTGCAACGTCGCACTGCAGCTGGCCAAGGCGCTGAAGCAGAACCCGCGCGTGATCGCCGAACGCATCGTGCGCGAACTGCCGCCGTCCACCGTGATCGAGCGCGCCGAGGTGGCGGGTGCCGGCTTCATCAACTTCTTCTTCAGCGCCTCGGTGAAGCAGGCCATCGTCGGCCGCATCCTCGCCGAACGCGAACGCTACGGCCGCTCGGACAGCGGCGCCGGCCGGAAGGTGCAGATCGAATTCGTGTCGGCCAATCCGACCGGCCCGCTGCACGTCGGCCACGGCCGCGGCGCAGCCTACGGCTCGGCGCTGTCGAATCTGCTGGAAGCGGCCGGCTATGCGGTCACCCGCGAGTTCTACGTGAACGACGCTGGCCGTCAGATGGACATCCTGGCCGTGTCGGTATGGCTGCGCTACCTCGAAACCCAGGGCACGGCGGTCAAGTTCCCGGCCGACGGTTACCGCGGCGACTACGTGCGCGACATCGGCTCCGAACTGTTCGTGCAACAGGGCACCCGCCTGAACCGCCACACGGCCGACCTGCCCGACGCCTCGGTACCGGGCGACACCGCCGACGCCATGCTCGACGCGCTGATCGCCGCCGCCAAGAAGACGCTCGGCGACGACTGGTGGACGGTGCACCGCTTCGCGCTCGACGCGATGCTGGCCGACCAGCGCAACGACCTCGGCGAATTCCGCGTGCACTACGACGTCTGGTACTCGGAGCAGTCGCTGCACACCAACGGTGCGGTCGATCGCGCGGTGAAGCGCCTGCAGGACGCCGGCCACATCTACGAACAGGACGGCGCATTGTGGTTCCGCTCCACCCATTTCGGTGACGAGAAGGACCGCGTGGTCCGCCGCGACAACGGCGCGTACACCTATTTCGCGTCCGACATCGCCTATCACGCCGAGAAATTCGCCCGCGGTTTCGATCTGGTGATCGACGTCTGGGGCGCCGATCATCACGGTTACATCCCGCGCGTGAAGGGCGCACTGGCCGCACTCGGCGAGAATCCGGACAAGCTGGAGATCGCGCTGGTGCAGTTCGCCGTGCTCTATCGCGGTGGCGAAAAGGCGGCCATGGGCAAGCGCTCGGGCGACTTCGTCACGCTGCGCGACCTGCGCGCGGAAGTCGGCAACGACGCCGCCCGTTTCTTCTACGTGCTGCGCAAAAGCGACCAGCACCTCGATTTCGACCTCGATCTGGCCAAGTCCGAATCGAACGACAACCCGGTCTATTACATCCAGTACGCGCACGCGCGCATCTGTTCGGTCATCCGCGAGGCGGTCGCCAACCATGCGCTCGACCTGTCCTTGCTGCAGGGCGTGCCGGTGGACAGTCTGTCCGGCGAGAAGGAACTGCTGCTGGCACAGCGCCTGGCCGAATTCCCGGACGTGATCACTGCGGCGGTGGCCGACCGCGCGCCGCACTCGGTCGCCTTCTACCTGCGCGACGTGGCGTCCGATTTCCACGCCTTCTACAACGCCTCGCGCATGCTGGTCGACGATCTGGCCGTGCGCGAAGCCCGCCTCGCACTGGCAGCGGCCACCCGGCAGGTCATCGCCAACGGCCTCGCCCTGCTCGGCGTGTCCGCTCCGGAAACCATGTAAATGGCCAAGGCCCCAGCGAAGAAATCATCTGCACGCAAGAGCCGCGGCGGCACCGTGGTCGGCATCTTCATCGGCCTGGTGCTCGGTGTGGTGCTGAGCGCCGGCGTCATGTGGTACATCAACGGCTCTTCGCTGCCGCTGCAGGTCCGCGGCAGCGCGCCGCCGCCGGCGCAGCCCCCGGCCGAGCCGGCCGCACTGCCGGGCAAGCCTGGCGACAAGGCCCCAGCGAAGCCACGCTTCGACTTCTACGAAACGCTGCCCGGCAACACGCCGGCGCCACCCACCGCGCCGGAAGCGAAGCCGGCTGCTGCCGCGGAGCAGCCAGCGGCCGCCCAGCCGCCGGCCTCGCTGCTGCTGCAGGCCGGAGCATTCTCGTCGGAAGAAGAAGCGGACAACCTGCGCGCCCGTCTTGCGTTGATCGGTCTGGAATCTTCGGTGCAGAAAGGTACCGTGCCCGGCAAGGGCACGCTGTACCGGGTGCGCTTGGGCCCCTTCGCCAACGCGGAAGACATGCAGCGCGTACGCGCTGACCTTGCACAGAACGGAATCGACGCCTCGATTGTCCGATGACGTCGATTCAGAATAAGGAGACAGCATGAAATTCGGATTCAAAGCCCTTGCCGCGCTGGCCGTCGCCGGCTTCATGTCCATCGGCACCGCCACCGCCGCGCCGCTGACCGACAAGGACTACCGTGAAATCAAGCCGGCGCAGTCCACCGAGCCGGGCAACAAGGTCGAAGTGATCGAGTTCTTCTGGTACGGCTGCCCGCACTGCTTCGACCTCGAGCCGACGCTGAAGAAGTGGCTGACCAAGCTGCCGGCCGACGTCACCTTCAAGCGCGTACCGGCGATCTTCCGCCAGTCGTGGGTGGCCGGCGCGCAGACCTACTACACGCTGGAAACCATGGGCGAGCTGGATCGCATGCACGGCAAGGTGTTCGACGCCATCCACGTCGAACGTCAGGCCTTCAATGACATCGGCACCATTGCGACCTGGATGGGCAAGAACGGCATCGACGGCAAGAAGTTCGAAGACACCGCCAAGTCCTTCGCCGTGTCCGGCAAGGTGCAGCGTGCGCAGCAGATGAGCGCCGCCTACCAGCTGACCGGCGTGCCGGCGCTGGTGGTCGATGGCAAGTACATCGCGCTGGGCAACACCTTCGACGGCATGCTCGCCAACCTCGACGCGCTGATCGAGCGCGCCCGCGCCGAGCGCGCTGCTGCCGGCAAGAAGTGAAACCGGACGTTTCGACGATGACGACGGGTGCCCGCGCGGCACCCGTTGTTTTTTTGACCGGCGCATCGACCGGCATCGGCGAGGCGCTGGCGCGCCATTACGCGGCACAGGGCGCCACACTCGGTCTGGTCGCGCGCCGCGCTGAGCTGCTCGAAAAGGTGACGGCCAGCCTGCCGGGCCAGCACCTTCATTACACCGCCGACGTGCGCGACACCGACGCGCTGCGCGCCGCGGCCGAAGATTTCATCGCCCGCGTCGGCGTGCCCGACATCGTCATCGGCAACGCCGGCGTATCGGTCGGCACGCTGACCGGCGAGCAGGAAGACCTGCCGGCCTTCGAAGCGGTATTCGACATCAATGTGCTGGGGCTGGTGCGCACCTTCGCGCCCTTCGTGAAGCCGATGCAGGCGCGCGGCTCGGGCACGCTGGTCGGCGTCGCCTCGGTCGCCGGCATCCGCGGTCTGCCCGGTGCCGGCGCCTACAGCGCATCGAAGGCGGCGGCGATCAGCTACCTGGAAAGCCTGCGCGTCGAACTGCGCGGCAGCGGCGTGCGGGTGAAGACGCTGTGCCCCGGCTACATCGACACGCCGATGACCGAGAAGAACCCCTACCCGATGCCCTTCATGCTCGAAGCGGCCGACGCCGCCGAACGCTTCGGCCGCTTCATCGACGGCCCGCGCAGCTACGCCGTCATCCCGTGGCAGATGGGCATCGTCGCCAAGTTGATGCGGCTGCTGCCCAATGCGGTGTATGACGCGCTCGCGGCGAAGTCGGGGCGCAAGCCGCGCGGCACGCTGTAGGGCTGATTCAAGATTCAGACTGCAGGATTCGAGGGGACGGCGTTGCCGCCGGGGCGAAGCGTCGGCCGGTTATTTCCACAGCGCGTGAAAGTGATGAACCGGCCCGCGTCCAGCACCGACGTCCAGCTCACCGGCTGCGGCCAGCGCCGCATTGAGATAATCCTTCGCCCGGCGCACCGCGCTCACCACTTCGTTTTCCGCCAACAACGCTGCCGCCGCGGCAGCAAGCGTGCAGCCGGTGCCGTGATCGCGGGTGGTGTTGATGCGCTGCGCCGGCAGTTCGAGCACGCCATCCGGACCGCCCAGCAGATCGGTGCTGTGCGGCGCACGCAGATGTCCGCCCTTCAGCAGCACCCACTGCGGCCCGAGCGCATGGAGCGCTTCCAGCATGGCGCGCATGTCGTCCAGCGACTGCGGCGGCGGGCAATCGAGCAGCACCGCCGCTTCCGGCAGATTGGGCGTGATCAGTGTGGCCAGCGGCAGCAGTTCGTCCCGCAGCGCGGCCACCGCGTCCGGCAGCAGCAGATGGTCGCCGCTCTTGGCCACCATGACCGGATCGACCACCACCGGGCAGCGCGCATGCCGGCGCAGCCGGTCCGCCACCACGCGGGCGATCGCCGCGTTGGCGATCATGCCCACCTTCACCGCATCGACCCGCACATCGTCGAACACCGCGTCGATCTGCGCGCCGACGAAATCCGGCTCCAGCGCCACGAAGCTGCGCACGCCGCGGGTGTTCTGCGCCACCACCGCGGTGATCGCACTCATGCCGTAGGCGCCAAGCGCGGAAAAGGTCTTCAGGTCGGCCTGTATGCCGGCGCCGCCGGTCGGGTCGGTACCGGCGATGGTGAGGACGTTGGGAATCATGTGGCGAGTTTCTGCGAGGGTACGGTCATGATGGCGCAAGCGAGGCGCAGCGGCGACCAGTGCGTATCTCGTGCTGGCTGTGGGACGGTTTTCGTGGAGAGTGCCCCCCCATCGCCAACGGCGACTTCCTGATCGAGCGCACACGCCAGAATCAGTTGGCACGCATCCGTTGTAAGTCTTGTCCCGCTCCATTGCCCAATCCCGTCTCGAGTCAAAGTCGGGGCGCGAGCCGAGTCGGCGCTGCAAGCGGCGAGCCAATAGCGCGCCCATCCATGCCGGGGCGCCGGACCGGCGTGTCCTCGTGGTTCACAAAGTTTCACAAGTCATGCCTGCCTATGTGAGCCGGGTACTCATGTCATACTTGAAATGAATGCGACGCATCGACTGCCGTCGCCATCACAACAAATAGATGACCGTTTCGACATGATGAATTCAGTCCGCGTTTGGCTGTCGGCTTCTGCTCTGGGTCTGCTGGGTGCAGGCTGCGGCAATTTTCCCGCTCCTCACTACACGGGTTCGATCGAGAACGTCCAGCGTCTCAAGGCCATTCCATTCTCCGCCAAGGTTGGCCGCGTCGACGCGCCGGTCACCAAGGCTGCGCCCTATCCAATCACCCTGCGGGCCTCTCCGCTCGTGTCGCCGTACGAGAACTCCTTCGGCAATTACCTCGCCGAGGCGATCCGGACTGAATTGAAGCTGGCCGGCCGTCTTTCACCGGACAGCGAGGTCGAAATCACTGGAACGGTGCTGCGGAACGACGTAGACGTCTCCGGCTTCAGCGTCGCTTTCGGCGATATCGAAGCGCGATTCGTCGTGAAGAAGGGTACCGATGTCCGTTATGACCAGGTGAAATCGGTGCATCACGAGTGGGAGTCCGCATTCGCGGCCGCCATCGCGATTCCCCAGGCAGTCAATGAGTACCCGCGTCTGGTGCAGAAGCTGCTCGCAACGCTCTACGCGGATAGCGCCTTCCTGGCCGCTCTCCAGTAATCCTCGTCCCCCTCACTTCCCAGTTCAAGGAACCCCCTCATGGGCCACACTCGCCTGCTGACCGCCCTGCTGTTCGCTCTCGTTCTGGGGGCCTGCAGTCACCCCATCGTGATCACGCCCGATGCCGACAAGATTTCGGCCGTGTCCGACGACAGAAAGATCAACAAACGCGTCGGCTATTACATGACGCTGGCGCAACGGGATGCCCCCGTCGTCACGCCCGGCGGTGGCGGTGATTCGATCAAGTACTACCCCTATCGCGACATCGAAGGCGGCTTCTACCGCGTGCTGAGCAACGTCTTCAGCGACGTCACGCTGCTCAAGTCAGCCAGCGATCAGGAGGCTCTGGACAAGTACGAGGTTGTATTGATCATCAAACCGGAGATCCGCACCACGTCGCAGTCGTCCAGCATCGTCACCTGGCCGCCGACCGACTTCTCGGTCGAGCTCAGCTGCCAGATCACCGACCGCTCGGGCAAGGAGGTCGCCGCAACGCGGGTCACCGGCCAGGGCAAGGCCGAATTCAGCGAATTCGTCTCCGATTTCTCGCTTGCCGGGAAACGGGCGTCCTTCGACGCTCTGGTGAAAACGCAGGATGCATTGCTGAACCTTCAGGAACTGCGCGCAGATCGCTGAGCGCAAGGGGTTGAACCCCTTGCGAGCGACACTCAGGCGGCAACGCGTACAAACGCCGATCGGGCCTTTTCCACCGTCTGCGCCACATCGTCCTCGCTGTGCGCACCCGACACGAAGCCGGCTTCGAAGGCCGATGGCGCGAGGTAGACGCCGGCGTCCAGCATGGCGTGGAAGAAGCGGTTGAAGCGCTCGCGGTCGGACTGCATCACCTCCGCGTAGCTCGCCGGGCAGCCGTCGCGGAAGTAGAGGCCGAACATGCCGCCGACCGACTGGGCGGAGAACGTGACGCCGGCGTCCTTCGCGGCGGCGACCAGGCCGTCGCAGAATTGCTTGGTGCGGGCGGCGAGGCGGTCGTGGAAGCCGGGGGCGTTGATCAGTTCCAGCGTTTTCAGGCCGGCGGCGACGGCGACCGGGTTGCCGGACAGCGTGCCGGCCTGATAGACCGCGCCCAGCGGGGCGATCGCGGACATGATGTCGCGCCGGCCGCCGAAGGCGCCGACCGGCATGCCGCCGCCGATCACCTTGCCCAGCGTGGTGAGGTCGGGCGTGATGCCGAACAGGCCCTGGGCGCCGACCGGGCCGACGCGGAAGCCGGTCATCACTTCGTCGAAGATGAGCACCGAGCCGTGCTTCGTGCACAGCGCGCGCATGGCGTCGATGAATTCGCGGCTCGGCATGATGAGGTTCATGTTGCCGACCACCGGCTCGACGATGACGCAGGCGATGCGCTCACCGTGGTTGCGGAAGCAGTCTTCGAGCTGCTGCACGTCGTTGTAGTCGAGCACCAGCGTGTGCTTGGCGAAGTCGTCCGGCACGCCGCCCGAACTGGGGTTGCCGAAGGTGAGCGCGCCGGAGCCGGCTTTCACCAGCAGGCTGTCGGCGTGGCCGTGGTAGCAGCCTTCGAATTTCACGATGGCGTCGCGGCCGGTGAAGCCGCGCGCCAGACGGATGGCGCTCATGGTCGCTTCGGTGCCGGAGCTGACCAGGCGCACCTGCTCGATCGACGGCACGCGGGCGCACAGCGTTTCCGCCATCAGGATTTCCGCTTCCGTCGGCGCGCCGAACGAGAGGCCGCCGACCGCCGCCTCCTGCACTGCGCGGATCACGTCCGGGTGCGCGTGGCCGACGATGGCCGGGCCCCAGGAGCCGACGTAGTCGATGTATTCCGCGCCGTCGGCGTCCCACAGCCGGCTGCCCTGGCCGCGGGTGAAGAAGCGCGGCGTGCCGCCGACCGAGCGAAAAGCGCGCACCGGCGAATTGACGCCGCCCGGAATGCTGCGCTGGGCGCGTTCGAAAAGTTGTTCGTTGCGGGTGCTCATGGGGAATTCCTTCAGAAAAGCTTGGCGTAGGCGCGGGCGCGCGCCGCGATGTCGGGCGCGTCGAACAGGTCGGACACCACGGCCAGCAGATCGGCACCCGCGGCAATCAGTTCCGGCGCGCGCGCCAGCGTGATGCCGCCGATGGCGCAGCACGGCAGTCCGAGGTCGGCCACTTCGGCGAAACGGCCAATCGCGGCCGGCGGTGCGGCGGGCTTGGTGCTTGAGGCATACATCGAGCCGAAGGCGACGTAATCGGCGCCGTCACGCGCGGCGGCCCGGGCCAGCGCCGGGTCGTCATAGCAGGACACACCGATCAGCGCGTCGCTGCCGAGCGCCTTGCGCGCCTGCGCCGGCCCGCCGTCGTCGCGACCGACGTGCACGCCGTCGGCGCCGCAGGCCTTCGCCAGTTCGATGTCGTCGTTGATGACGAACAGCGCGCCGCAGACGGTGGTGATGGCGCGCAGCGCGTCGGCGTCGGCGCGCCTTCGTTCGATGTCGGTGGATTTGTTGCGGTACTGCAGCACGACCGCGCCGTTGCCGCAGGCGGCCTCGGCGGCACGGTAAAGCGCAGCGCCGCTCAGCGCTTCCGGCGTCACCGCGTACAGGCCGCGCAGCGGCTTACGCGTCATCGTCGGACTCCCGATCGGCGGTCGCGGCATTGTGTTCGCGCAGGAAGAAGAAGCGGTCCGGCAGGTGCTGGCCCATGCCCGGCCGGAAACCGGCCTGTAGCGTGCGCCATGTGTACTCCTGCGCAGCGTGCGCCGCTTCGCCAACGTCGAGGCCGTGCGCCAGCCAGGCGGCGAGCGCAGACGCCAGCGTGCAGCCGGAGCCGTGGTAGCTGCCGGGCAGGCGATCCCACTCGTCGCGGCGGACGACACCGCTGCGCCCGTACAGCACGTTGGCGACGCGGGTGGTCGATTCATGCGTGCCAGTCAGCAACACGTGACCGCAGCCGGCGGCGATGAGCTGACGCGCGCACTGCTCCAGCGTCGGCGCTGCAGCGCCTGCGTCGTCGTCCTGCTCGTCCTCGTCGTCGTCGCTTTCGTCGTCCTCGTCAGCGAAATCGTCACCGTCGTCGTCCTCGTCGTCGGTCTGCGCCAGACGCCGGGCTTCGAGGCTGTTCGGGGTCAGCACGGTGGTCAGCGGCAGCAGCAGTTCCTGCAGCGCGATCACCATGTCCTCGTCGGCCAGTTCGTCGCCGCGGCCGGACGACAGCACCGGATCGAGCACGACCGGCACGTCGGGGTAGTCGGAAATGATTTCGGCGATGGCCGCGATGTTCTCGATGCTGCCCATCACGCCGATCTTGAACGCCGCGACCGGCATGTCGGCGAGCAGCACGCGCGCCTGGTCGACCAGCAGGTCGTCGTCCATCGGCACGACCTCCTCGACGCCCGCGCTGTCCTGGACCGTGACAGCCGTCACGACCGTCAGCGGATGACAGCCAAGGGCCGACAGCGTCATCAGATCGGCCTGCATGCCGGCCCCGCCAGTGGGGTCGGTCGCCGAAAAACACATGACAAGCGGAGGATGCGCCCGCACATCAGAATTGACCATAAAGCGCGCGCCCGGATTGTCGTTACAGATGGTTAATTACGGTAATATCGACCGGATTCTAACAAACCAACCTGCCATGAGTTCCACTGTCACGGCCGAATTCCAGACTTACATGTGTCTCATCTGCGGCTTCATCTACGACGAAGCCGCCGGTCTGCCGGAAGAGGGTATCCCCCCCGGCACCCGCTGGGCGGACGTTCCGCCCAACTGGACCTGTCCTGAGTGCAGCGCACGCAAGGACGATTTCGAGATGGTCCAGATCTGAAACACGCATCGGTCGCGGACCTGTCGGGCCGGTGCATCCGCCTCATGAAGACCAACCGGATGCCGTCGCCGCGCAGTCCTGCGGCAGAGCGGTGTGCGGACAACAGGGGAGAACATCTTGGCTGAATCGGGTGGCAATACCGGCGTCAAGGTGATGGTGATCGACGACAGCAACACCATACGCCGCAGTGCCGAAATCTTCCTGGTCCAGGCCGGGTATCAGGTGGTCCTCGCCGAGGATGGCTTCGACGCTCTGTCGAAAATCAGCGACCACCACCCCCAGGTCATCTTCTGCGACATCATGATGCCGCGCCTCGACGGTTACCAGACCTGCGCGCTCATCAAGAAAAACCCCCGTTTTGCCGCTACTCCCGTCGTGATGCTTTCGTCACGCGACGGCCTGTTCGACCGCGCACGCGGCCGGATGGTCGGTTCCGACGAGTACCTCACCAAGCCCTTCACGAAGGACAGCCTGCTGCAGGCGGTGTCGCGTCACGCGCGCAACGGCGCTGACTGAGACGCCTTACACCGTATCCACCGAACGCGGAGCCGACGATGGCGATCAAGCGCATCATGGTGGTGGACGACTCGCCCACCGAACGCCATGTTCTGAACGACTTCCTGACCCGCAAGGGCTTCGAGGTCATCATCGCCGAGAACGGCGAACAGGCCATCGAGAAGGCCAAGGCCGAAAAACCCGACCTCATCCTGATGGACGTGGTGATGCCGGGCATCAACGGTTACCAGGCCACCCGCACGATCACCCGCGACGACAGTACGCGCGACATCCCGGTGATCATGTGCACCAGCAAGGACCTGCCGACCGACCGCATCTGGGGCATGCGCCAGGGTGCGCTCGACTACATGGTCAAGCCGGTCAATCTGGAAGAACTGCTTGGTCGCATCACCCAGCTCGGCGCGGCGAACAACGATGGCTAAGCTTTCGCTGCGCGAGTTTCAGGAAGAACTGGCCCGCAAGCTGTCGGACACCTCCGGCGCCACCGGCACGCGGGCACTGCTCGGCCTGCAGTCTGGCGCCGAGCTGTGGCTGATCGATCTGGCCGAGTCCGGCGAAATCCTGCCGGTGCCGGCGCTGACACCGGTGCCGCTGGCCACCGGCTGGCTGCGCGGCGTCGCCAACGTGCGCGGCGTGCTGTACGCGGTCAGCGATTTTTCCGCCTTCCAGGGCAATGCGCCGACCGCAGTGACCGGCGACGCCCGGCTGTTGCTGCCGCACGCCAAGTTCGGCTGCAACAGCGCACTGCTGGTGTCGCGCGTGCTCGGCCTGCGCGCACTCGAAGATTTCGAACCCGCCGACGCGGCGCCGGATCCGCGACCCTGGGTTTCCGCGCAGTTTTCCGATACCCAGGGCCGGCTGTGGCGCCGCTTCGATCCGCGCAAGCTCTATACCGACGCGCGTTTCCTCGACGTCGCCGCCTGATTGCAGCAGAGGCTGACAGCACACCGTCCTCCAAGAACCGAACAGCCCTCCAGGAATAGCTCCGATGGCACTGAACATCCCAGGACTGAAGTCCGCCCGTCCCGCCGACGGCGGCAGCGCACCCACCGCGCCGCGCGGCACCCTCGGTTTCCTGCGCGGGCGGCTGCCGCTGATCGGTCACCTGCCGCTCGAACAGCAGGTGCGCGTACTCGGTACGCTCTTCCTGTTCTTCATAGTGATCGCCGCCTTCCTGGTCTGGCAGGACTTGCGCATCACCCGCTACAACGCGAGCTACGTGTCGGCTGCCGGGCAGATGCGCACGCTGAGCCAGAGCATGGCCAAGTCAGCCCACCAGGCGCTGGCCGGCGAATCGGCCGCCTTCGCCGAACTGGCTGCCTCGCGCGACGCCTTCTTCCGGCTGCTCGACCGCGTCACCCAGGGCGGCGAGATCGACGGTGTCGACGTGCCGGCCAGTTCCGGTGCGGTGCAGGGTTCGCTGCAGCAGCTCGACGCGGCCTGGTCCGGTTTCGATCAGAACGTATCGTCCGTGCTGGCGCAGGAGAAGGCGCTGCGTGCGCTGGGCGACGCCGCCCGCGCGCTCGACCAGCAGGCGCCGGCGCTGGCCGCCGCCGCGGCGCAGACTGCCGTCGTGCGGGCCGGCAAGGACGGCAACCTGTTTCACGGCTTCGCCACCGTGCTCAGTCAGGTTCAGGCCGGCACGCACGCGACCGCAGCCGACGCGCCGGCGACGCTCGCCCGCAACGTGCCCGCGCTGCGCGACGCCGCACAGCAGATCGAGACGCTGGCCGAAGGCGCGGCGCGCGACACCTTCAGCAGCGCGCGCGCGGTCATCGACGGCCCGCTTGGCGTGCTGGCCGGTGAGCTCGACAAACCCGAAGCGCTGGCCGGCGCACGCAAGGCCGGAGCCGCCGTGATCGCCGAGGCGGCGACGCTGTCGAAACTGACCGACGAACTGGGCGCCGGCTATGTCGCCGAGCGCGAAGGGCGGCTGGCGCTGGCCGGTGCCGGCGCGCTGTGCGTGCTGCTGGCCCTGATCAGCGTGTTCCTGATGGTGCGCGCCTACAACGAGGACCAGAACGAACAGCGGCTGCAGGCCGAAGGTTCGCGCGAGGAAGCCAAGCGCGAGAAGGACATGACGCAGCAGGCCATCCTGCGGTTGATGAACGAGATGGGCGACCTCGCCGACGGTGACCTGACCGTGCGCGCCACGGTGTCGGAAGACATTACCGGCGCCATCGCCGACTCGGTCAATTACACGATCGAGGAACTGTCGGTGCTGGTGAAGCGGATCAACGACGCCGCCGGCCGCGTGACCGAGGCGTCGGAAACCGCGCAGCGCATCTCGACCCAGTTGCTGACGGCGGCGGAAAAGCAGTCGCGCGAAGTGACCGAATCCGGCCAGTCGGTACTGGCGATGGCGCAGTCGATGAACACGGTATCGCAGGAGGCGACCCGCTCGGCGCAGGTGGCGCGCCAGTCACTGGCCGCCGCGCAGAACGGCTCGACCGCGGTGTCGAACTCGATCCGCGGCATGAACGACATCCGCGAGCAGATCCAGGAAACGTCGAAACGCATCAAGCGGCTGGGCGAATCCTCGCAGGAGATCGGTGAAATCGTCGAGCTCATTTCCGACATTACCGAACAGACCAACGTGCTGGCGCTGAACGCCGCCATCCAGGCAGCGAGCGCGGGCGAGGCCGGCCGCGGCTTCACGGTGGTGGCCGAAGAGGTGCAGCGGCTGGCCGAACGCTCGGCCGAGGCGACCAAGCAGATCGCCGCCATCGTCCGCACCATCCAGACCGACACCCAGGACGCCGTGGCGGCCATGGAAAATTCCACCCGCGGCGTGGTCGAGGGGGCACGCCTGTCAGACGCCGCCGGTCAGGCACTGGGCGAGATTTCGACCGTGTCGTCGGAACTGGCGCAGCTGATCGAACGCATTTCGTCGTCCGCCCAGGTGCAGGCGGAACAGGCCACACGCGTGGCGCAGGGCATGCAGGGCATCCTGCGCATCACGGAGCAGACCACGGTCGGCACCAAACAGACCGCGGTGTCCATCGGCCAGCTGGCGGACCTCGCCGCTGAACTCAAGGGCTCGGTCGCGGGCTTCAAGGTATGAGCACCTCCACCAGCGAACAGGATCTGGGCCCGCTGATCTGGGTCCGCGGCGAGATCGACCTCGCCCTCGTGCGTGCAGCAGAAGCGCTCGGCGACGGGCAGCACGGCAGCGGTGCAGAGGCGCTGAAATTCGCCCAGACCCATCTGCACCAGGCGCGCGGCGCACTGGCCATCGTCGGCCTCGACGGCCTGACCCATTTCTGCGACGCGCTCGAACAGACGCTGGCCGACTGGCACGGCGGCCGGCTGGTTGATACCGGCACCGCCGGCGCCGTCGCGCAGCGCGCGATCGCCGCCATACGCACCCACCTGGACGAACTGGTGGCCGGCGGCAGCGACCAGCCGATGCGACTGATGTCGCTCTACCGCGACCTGATGGCACTTCGTGGCGAAGCCGTGGTGGCGCCGTCGGAGCTGTTCTTCCCCGATCTGACACTGCGCCCGCCGCCTGCCCCGTCGGCTGCCGCCGCATTGTCGCCGCTGGACCGCGCGCGCGCATTGCGCAGCGCGCGCAGCCAGTTCGAACGTGGCCTGCTGCGCTTCCTGCGCGACGACCGCGACGGCCTGCTGCAGATGCGCCAGGCCGTCGGCGCGATCGAACAGACGCAGACCGCACCGGCCACGCGTGCCTTCTGGTGGGTGGCCGGCGCGCTGTTCGACGGCATGGCGCAGGGCGCCATCCAGAGCGACTTCTTCATCAAGCGGCTGTGCGCGCGCATCGACGTGCAGATGCGCCGCCTGCTCGAAGGCTCGCGCGGCGTGGCCGAGCGGCTGATGCGCGACTCGCTGTACTTCATCGCCACCGCCGAGCACCCGACGCCGGCGCTGCGCGCGGTGCGCGACACCTACCGGCTGGACGCCCTGGTGGCCACCGACGCCGACGCGCGCGACGACATCGCCGCGCTGCGCCCGGCGCTGGCCGCACTGCGCGAGTCGCTCGGTCAGGCCAAGGAGGCGTGGACGCGCTTCTCGTCCGGCGCCGCCGTTGCGCTGCCGCAGTTCCACGAACAATGTGAATCCATGGTCGCGTCGGCGGCGCGGGTCGGCCAGCCCGACCTCGCCCGGCTCGCCGCGGCACTGCTCGACCTCGGACAGTGGCTGCGCCGCGACCCGCTGCAGCACCAGGAGAACCTGGCGATGGAAGTCGCCACCGCACTGCTGGTGATGGACGCACTGGTCGAACAGTTCAGCCGCGCCCAGAGCGATGACCTGCCGGCCCAGGTCGATACGCTGATCGACCGACTGACGCGCGCCCGGCGCGGCGAAACGCTGCCGGCGATGCAGATTCCGCTGTTCGACGAAATGTCGCGCCGCGCCCAGGAGCGGCTGTTCATGGGCCAGGTCGCGCGCGAAATCCTGGCCAGCCTGACCGAGGTCGAACAGCAGCTCGACGCCTATTTCCGCAACCCCGCCAAGGCCGCCGAACTGGCGGCGCTGGCTGCGCCGCTGAAGCAGGTCGAAGGTGCCCTGAACATGCTGGGCCAGGACGCCGCGGTGTCGCTGGTGCGGCGCTGCACGCAGCAGATCGCCCGCATGGCGCAACCTGACCACATCGCCGCCGACGGCGAATTCGAGGCGCTGGCGCACCAGCTGTCCGGCCTCGGCTTCTTCGTGGACAAGCTGCAGTACGGCCCGGCCGATCTCGACGCCATCCTGAACCCGCGTGGCAGCGCACCGGCGGCCGGCGACACGCCGATCGAGGCGGACGAAGCCAGCGTCGAGTCGGAACTGGCGGCGCGGCGAAACGAGGCGACCCAGCTGCTCGACCGGCTGGCGCACGGCGACGCCGACGAGCGTACGCGCGACGAGCTGCGGCAGTCGCTCGAAACCATCCGCCAGGACGCCAAGCTGCTGGCTGACGAAAAGCTGGAAAAGCGAGTCGGCGAAGCCCTCGCCGCATTGAAGGCCGGCGACGACGCGGTTGGCGAGGCGGTACAGGCACTTGCCGAAACGCCGATGGAGTCGCTGGCGCCGTCGGCCGACACGGTACGTCTCGCCGAAGCGAGTCAGGAAGAATTCGATGCCGAACTGCTCGAAATATTCATCGAGGAGGCGCGCGAAGTCCTCGACAGCATCGCCGCCGGCACCGCCGCCGCACGTCAGGCGCCGCACAGCCAGGAGCTGCTGACCGCGCTGCGCCGCGGTTTCCACACGCTGAAGGGCAGCGGCCGCATGGTCGGCCTGCGCGACCTCGGCGAAAGCGCCTACGCGATCGAGCAGGTGATGAACCGCTGGCTGTCCAGCGAGCGCGACGGCACGCCCGAACTGTTCGACCTGCTCGACCGCGCGCGCGACCTGTTTGCCGGCTGGGTCGAACAGCTGGCCGACGGCAACACCGCCACGCCCGAACACGGCTGGCTGCCGCCCGCCTGCGCGGCGCTGTTCGGTGGCGAGCCAGACGACAGCGAAGCCGCCCCGGCCACGCCGGTCGCCATCGAGGCGGCGGCCGCACCGGACGATAGCGCGCTCGACATCGAGCTCGACATGGACCTCGATTTCAACCTCGACGAGGCCGACACACCGTCCGGCGTCATTGAACTGGACGAGGCGCCGCAGGTGGTCGAGGCGACCGCGCCGGATTTCGATCTCGATCTGGACCTCGGCCTGCCCGTCGCCAGCGAAGCCGAGGCCGTCATCGACAGCCCGGAAGCAATCGACATCACGGCTGACATCGACGCCGAGGACCTGGCGCTGGACGCCGGCACCGACCGCACGCTGTTCGACCTGTTCGTCGCCGAGGCGCGCGGACATCTGGCGACGCTGCGGCGCGAACTTGCCCGTCTGCACCTGAACCCGTCGCTGCTGCCGACGCAGGACAGCCTGATCGCCGCACACACGCTGGGTGGCATTTCGCTGACCGTCGGCCAGCCCGACATCAGCGCGCTGGCAAAGGCGCTCGAGCACGCACTGAGCCGCTGCGAAGCGCACGGCGAGCCGCCGGCCGACCATGAGTCGGCGCTGCTGAACACGGCCGCCAGCACGCTTGAAAGCCAGGTCGGCGCGATCGCCGACGGTGGTCAGGCGCACGCCGCGCCGGCCCTGGTCGAACAGCTCGACGCGCTGTTCTTCCACACCCGCCCGGCCGTCGAGTTGCCGGTGCTGGAGATGCCGGCCGGCAGTCACGACATCCCTTCCGCACCGGATCTGGACGTCGGCACCGCCGACATCGACGAAATCACCCCGGCCGACAGCGGCGCCCGTTCGGTACTGAGCGACCGCGACGGCTTCCGCTGCGGCCTCGACGCGGACGGCAACACCCAGCCCGAGCCCGAACCGGCTCCCGAGACGACCGACGACGACGTTCTGGCGGTCGAAGCCCCGCTGCTCGAGGAACCGTCGCTGGAACTGCCGCCCGAGCAGGCGGCAGAGGACATGACGGTCGCAGACGACGAGACCGAGCTTGGCCAAGCGCTGACGGACGACGACATGCGCTTCGAGAAGGTGGCGCTGCCGGACGAATACGTGCTGCCGCAGACCAGCGACCTGCCGCCGTCGGCCGACATCCTGCGCGGCGCAGCGCCGCGAAACACGGCCGAGGCCGCGGACACACCGCGCGTCGCCGACGACATCGACCCGCAGCTGCTGCCCATCTTCATCGAGGAAGCGCACGACCTGCTGCGCGACATCGGCCACGAACTGCGCGCATGGCGCGAACAGCCGGAGCAGCTGTCGGCTTCCGACATGCTGCGCCGCCAGCTGCACACGCTGAAGGGCAGCGCGCGCATGGCGGGCGTCATGCGCTTCGGCGACCTGGTGCACAGCATGGAGGGCGTGATCGAAGCGCCCTGCAGTGCGGACGAACGCCCGGCCGTGCTCGACGAACTCGAAATGGCCTACGACCGCTGCGAAGAACTGGTCGCCCGGCTGGAACGGGGCGAGACCAGCGAGCCGCAGGAAGCCCTGTCAGCTGGCGACGGCGCTGCGCAACCCGCGCCGGCGGCCGGCGACGACGAGGCCGGCACCGTGCGCGAGCGGCCCACCGTGCGCGTGCGCTCCGACATGGTCGACCGCTTCGTGAACGAGGCCGGCGAAATGAGCATCGCGCGCACCCGCATCGAGGGCGAACTGCGCGCGCTACGCGGCTCGCTGAACGACCTGACCGAGAACGTGCAGCGCCTGCGCGGCCAGCTGCGCGAAATCGAGATCCACGCCGAAAGCCAGATGCAGTCGCGCATGGCGGCGGCCGAAGCCCATCACGAACAGTTCGACCCGCTGGAAATGGACCGCTTCACGCGGCTGCAGGAACTGTCGCGCCTGATGACCGAAAGCCTGTCCGACGTCACCACCGTGCAGTACAACCTGGTGCGCAACCTCGACGCCGCCGACACCGCCATACAGTCGCAGGCGCGCCTGAACCGCGAACTGTCGCAGGCGCTGATGTCGGTGCGCATGGTGCCCTTCTCGACGCTGGAAGACCGGCTCTACCGGGTCGCCCGGCAGTCGGCCAAGGAGCTGGGCAAGAAGGTGAACCTCGAACTGCGCAACACGCAGATCGAACTGGACCGCGAAGTGCTGGAGCAGATGACCGGCCCGATCGAGCACCTGCTGCGCAACGCGGTGGCGCACGGCATCGAGTCACGCGAAGCACGCGCGGCCTCCGGCAAGTCGGAAACCGGCGAGATCGTGATCACGCTGACCCAGCAGACCAACGAAGTGGTGATCGAACTGGCCGACGACGGTGCCGGCCTCGCCTTCGACCGCATCCGCGCACGCGGCGTCGAGCGCGGCCTGATCGCGCCGGACGAGGTGGTCGACGAACGTCGCCTGACCGGGCTGATCTTCGAACCGGGCTTCTCGACCGCGGCGGCGGTGTCCGAGCTGGCCGGCCGCGGTGTCGGCATGGACGTGGTGAAGAACGCGACCACCGCGCTCGGCGGCCGCATCGAAACCACCAGCGAATCGGGCCAGGGCACGCGCTTCCGGCTGTCGCTGCCGATGACGCTAGCGGTGACGCAGTCGGTGCTGGTGAGCAGCGCCGGCAAGACCTACGCGATTCCGTCGTCGATGGTGCAGCACGCACGCGAACTGAAGGGCGACGCCGGCGAGGCGCTGCGCGAGGCGGGCGGACAGGAGTGGCTGGGCACGCATTACCGCTACCAGTACCTGCCGCGCCTGCTCGGCGACGGTCACAGCCAGCCGGTGCCCGGCAGCTGGGCGCTGCTGATCAACAGCGGCCACGAATTCATGGCGCTGGAGGTCGATGCGCTGCGCGGCAACCAGGAAGTGGTGGTGAAGCCGGTCGGCCCGCAGCTGTCGAAGCTGGTCGGCATTTCCGGTGCCACGGTGCTGCCCGACGGCGAAGTGACGCTGATCATCAACCCGGTGGCGATCGCTGCGCGCAACCGCAGCGAACTGCTGCGCGCGACCTCGGCCGACGAGCCGGTGCGCACGATGGCACCGGTGGCGCAGGCGGTGGAAGCGCCGCTGATCATGGTGGTCGATGACTCGCTGACCGTGCGCAAGGTTACCAGCCGTCTGCTGGAGCGCGAGGGCTATCGCGTGGTGACCGCGAAGGACGGCGTGGACGCGCTGGAAAAGCTGATCGACACCGAGCCGGCGGTGATGCTGGTGGACATCGAAATGCCGCGCATGGACGGCTTCGATCTGACGCGCAACGTGCGTGCCGATGCGCGCACGAAGGCCATCCCCATCATCATGATCACCTCGCGCACGGCGGAAAAGCACAAGACCTACGCGCGCGAGATCGGCGTAAACCACTACCTCGGCAAGCCCTACAACGAGGCCGAACTGCTGGAACTGATCACCGGCTACGCCCCGCCGCCCGAGACCCTCTGATCAGGCGCCATCGCTGTGCGAGCGGCCCTGGCCGCGACGCGGCGGTTGCTGGCCGCCGGCTTTGATCCAGGCCGCAATCGCGAGCAAGCTCGCTCCCACGGTTTCTGCTCCAGGCCTGAGCGAAGCGGCCACTGAGGGAGGCAGCGATTGCTGCCGACAGAGCCCGAAACCGGCGCCCCGCCCTACCCACCGCCGTAGTCGGGGTCAGAAGACACCTCCCACAGAACCTTCGCCCGGGCACAGGTCGTGGATCGGGCGCTCCACCCCTGTGGGAGCGGTCTTCTGACCGCGACGCGGCTGTCGGAATCCGCCGGCTTCGATCCAGGTCGCTGTCGGCGTCAGAAAACCCCTCGCACAAACCCGCCTCCGGCGACCGCCCGGGCCCGTGACCTGCACGCGCAGCGTCGGCTTCAGGCCCGGTCAGGCGCGCGGCAACGCGATCACTTCTTCATCGTGTCCAGGCGCAGCTTGGCAAAACGGCCCGGCGCGTCTTCGAGCGGCTTCAGCTTGCCCTTCGCCGGGTCCCGTGCCGGCACGGTGTCCGCGTCCTGCGCGGTCACCCATTCCTGCCAGTCGGTCCACCACGAACCCGGGTGCTGGGTGCAACCGTTGAACCACTCGTCGGCGTCTCCCGCCAGCTTCACGCCGGGGTTGGTCCAGTAGCCGTACTTGTTGGCGGCCGGCGGATTGACGATGCCGGCGATGTGGCCGGAACCGCCGAGCACGAAGCGCACGGGGCCCGACACCAGCTGGGCGCCGAGATAGGTGCTCTTCCACGGCGCGATGTGGTCCTCGATGGCCGACACGAAGTACACCGGCACCTTGATCTTGCGGATGTCGATCGGCTCGCCCAGCACGGTGATGCCGCCCGGCTCGCGCAGCTTGTTCTGGATGTACATCTGGCGCAGGTAGAAGCTGTGCATGCAGGCCGGCATGCGGGTCGAGTCCGAGTTCCAGTACAGCAGGTCGAACGGGAAGGGTTCGCGACCCATCAGGTAGTTGTTGACGACGAAGGACCAGATCAGGTCGTTCGAACGCAGCATGTTGAAGGTGCCGGCCATTTCGGTGCCTTCGAGGTAGCCGCGCTCGAACATCTTCTTTTCCAGGCCCTCGACCGCCTTCTCGTCGATGAACACGCCCAGTTCGCCCGGCTCGGAAAAGTCGATCAGCGTGGTGAAGAAGGTCGCGCTGGCGATGCGCTTCTGCTTCTTGCCGGCCAGATAGGCCAGCGTGGTCGCCAGCAGCGTGCCACCCAGGCAGTAGCCGGCGGCGTTCACCTCGGTCTCGCCGGTGTGCTTCTCGATCATGTCGAGCGCAGCCAGCGGGCCCTGATGCACGTAGTCTTCGAAGGTGAGCTGGGCCAGCTTCTCGTCCGGGTTCACCCAGGAAATGACGAACACGGTGTGGCCCTGGTCGGTGGCCCACTTGATGTAGCTGTTCGATTCGCGCAGATCGAGGATGTAGTACTTGTTGATCCACGGCGGCACGATGAGCAGCGGACGCTTGAATTGCGTGTCGGTGGTCGGGTTGAACTGCAGCAGCTGCATCAGTGCGTTTTCGGCCACCACCTTGCCCGGCGTTGTGGCGACGTTGCGGCCCAGTTCGAAGGCCGAGGTGTCGGTCATGCGCACGCGCAGCTGGCCGTCGCCGTCCTCGATGTCGCGCAGCAGGTTGTTGAAGCCGCGCAGCAGGTTCTGGCCGTGGCTGCGCACGGTTTCGCGCAGCACTTCCGGATTGGTCAGCGCGAAGTTGCTCGGGCTGAAGGCGTTGATGGTCTGGCGGGTGAAGAAATTGACCTTCTGCAGCGTGTGGTCGTCCATGCCCTCGACGTTGCTGACCACGTCGTGGATGTGACGGGCGGCGATCAGGTAGCTCTGCTTGAAGAAGTCGAACAGGAAGTGGCTTTCCCATTCCTCGCCACGGAAGCGGTTGTCGCCCTTGACCGGAGTGACCACCGGCGCGGCGTCGACACCCATGAACTTCAGCATCGACTGCTGCCACAGCGTGTAGTAATCCCACACCAGGCCCATCTGCGCCTGCGCCAGCTTGTACGGGTTGGACAGCAGACGCGAGGTCATGTCCATGAAGGCCTGGGCGATGCCCAGTTCGTCGGCCGGCGGCGTCACGCCACGCTTCAGTTGCCGCTGCACGTGTTCGCCGAGCAGCTTGCTCGCGCGCTCGGCCACTTCGGCGTAGGTCTTCGCGACTTCGGCCGGGTCCGGCAGGGTGGCGGGTTCTGCGGGCTTGGCGTCTTTGGCGGCTGGCTTGTTCATGGTCTCCCCCTGGGCTGGTTCAAGGCTGGGTAAATCGGATCACGCCGTCCTGCCCGGGCAGGCGGCGCAGTTGTCCGGCTTGCCACAGATGGTTCAGGTGAGCGATCACCTCTCCCATGGCAAACCGGGTCTGGAAACTGTCGAGTTCGCGCTTGAAAAGGCGCGGCAGCAATTCGAAGGCGTGTCTCGGCTCTTCGCACAGCGCGGCGATCTGCGCCAGGCGCTTGTCGTGATGCAGGCGCAGCGCCTCGACCCGGGCAACCACGCCGCGATACGGGTCGCCGTGAGCCGGCAGCACGACGGTGGCCGCCGCGAGCGAGCGGAAACGTTCGATCGAATCGAGGTACTGACCGACGGCGTCGGTCTCGGGTTCGAAAGGCAAGGTCGGCGTGTTCGGCGAAATGGTGGGCAGCAGCATGTCGCCGGCGATCAGCACCGGGTCGTGCGCGCGATAGAAGGACAGGTGCTCGGGCGAATGCCCGTGGCCAACCAGTGCCTCCCAGGCGTCGTCGCCGATGGTGATCACCTCGCCCGGCAGGATGCGGCGCATCGCCACCGGCACCGAACCTACGGTGCGCCGATAGCGCCGGCCTTCGAGCTGCATCGCTTCGGTCTGCGCAGGCGGCAGACCATGCTGACGGAAGAAATCGGCCATCAGATCGATGCCGGATGCCGGCGTGTCACCGAACCAGGCCTGCGCGGTCAGGTACTCGCCGAGCGACATCCAGATGCGGGCGCCGGTCTGTCCGGCGAGCCAGTCACCGAGACCAAAATGGTCCGGATGGCAATGCGTGATCAGGATGCGCCGCACCGGGCGACCGGCCAGATCGCCGGACAGCGCCTGCAGCCAGTTTGCGCGCGTGGCGTCGTCAGGGAAGCCGGCGTCGACCAGGGTCCAGCACGGGCCGTGCTCGTCCTGGTCCTCGATCGCCCAGACATTTACATGACCGGGCGCGAAGGCGACCGGCATGCGTAGCCAGTGCACGCCGCGCACCACCGGCGCGAGCCGGCCGGGTTGCGGCGCGGTTGCGGGATGCGGTTCGAGAACGGGATCGTGGGCGGACACGGCGGTCGGTCTGGGCCAGGATGCTGAAGTCCTTGAATGGTAACCCGAAACGCGGGTCATTGTGCAGTGCAATATCAAGGGCGACGTCAGCCTGTTGCTACACTCGCGCGTCGGCGGCGGAACGCCCGGTGCGTTACCGCATCACAGACCCATGAGCCGATAACGGAGGAGACCCATGCGCGCTGCGATCACCCTGCTGGCCTTGCTGATGACCCTGCCTGTGCGGGCAGAGGATGAGGATCCGACCAAGTTCGTCACCTTCAGCCAGGATTTCGCCGCCAGCTGCGTGTCGCGCAATTCGGTGCAGTTGCTGGTCGGCAACAGCCACCCGAGTCGCACCGTGATGGTGTGGCTGGACCGCTACCACATGGGCGTGGGCACCGGCGACCGCTCCAAGACCGAAATGAAGCCGGGTGCCGAACCGGTGCCGCTGGGCTGTTCGCGCACGCTGGACGGCCCGCAGGAATGGCGCGTCGTGAAGGCGAAGTTCATGGACTGAGTCATCGAGCGAAGCGGCAATCCACCCTGCCCGTACGCGCGCCGCGCGTGCATACTTCGCTCTCCCGATTTCCGACTTCCGGTTGCACACATGCGTGTCTGTGTCTTCTGCGGTTCACGCAGCGGTGATTCCCCGATCTACGCAGAAACGGCGCACATCCTCGGCACGCTGCTCGCCGTGCGTGGCCTTGGCCTGGTCTATGGCGGCGGCAACATCGGCCTGATGGGTCTGATCGCCGACGCCGCACTCGACGCCGGCGGCGAGGTGATCGGCGTCATTCCGCAGCATCTGCTCGAACGCGAGGTGGCGCACGCCAACCTGACGCAATTGCACGTCGTCGACAGCATGCATACACGCAAGGCGTTGATGGCCGATCTGTCCGATCTGTTCATTGCCGCACCCGGCGGCTTTGGCACTCTGGACGAACTGTGCGAAATTCTCACCTGGGCGCAGCTCGGGCTGCACCACAAACCCTGTGGACTGCTCAACGTGGCCGGCTATTTCGATCCGCTGCTCGCCATGTTCGACCAGGCGACCCGCGAGGGCTTTCTCAGCGCGCCGCACCGGCAGCTGATCATTTCAGACGAAGATCCGATCCGCCTGCTCGACCGGCTGGCGGCCGGCGTGACGACCGGGAGTGAAGCCGCATGAAGTCTGACTGGAACCGCCCGCTGCTGACCTGCATCGCCGCGCTGCTGCCGTGCACCGTCCATGCTGCAGAGCCGACCGCCTGGTTGCGGCCGGTCGACCTGATCGAGGCGGTACCGTTGCTCAACGAAGGCGGGCGTGCAGGTTACGGTCGCTTCCTGCAGGTCACGCTGCGCCCGCGCGCGTTTGCGCTGAACATGAATGGCGACTGGGCGTGGAACGCCGGCGATGACGCGGCCAGCGAAGCGATCGCCGCCTGCGAGGCACAGGGTCTGCCTTGCCAGCTGTACGCGGTCGACGACGAGGTGGTCATGCCGGGCTTCGAACTGGGTGCGCCGCTGCGCGCACTCGGCGGCCATCTGGTGCAGGGTGCGGCGCCTTGATGCGGGACCCGAATGCGCTGGTGCTGACCGAAATCGTCGACGGCATCGGCATCGTTACGCTTAACCGGCCGGACCACCACAACCTGCTCGATGCGTCGCTTGCCGAATCGCTGATCGCGGCTATCGACGACATGGTCGCGCATGCCGACGTGCGCCTGCTGGTGCTGTCGGCGCTGGGCGACAGCTTCAGCATCGGCGCCGACCCGATGGAACTCGAACGCAGCGGTCTGATGGCGGTCGAGCCTGCGCTGGCGGCGCGGCTGATGCGCACGCTCAGCGAGTGCATACGCCCGGTGGTGGCCCGCGTGCAGGGCCCGGCAATCGGACTCGGGGCCGGTCTGATCGCCGCCTGTGACGTCGCCATCGCCAGTTTCGACGCGCACTTCGCCTTCGACGAGGTGCGCACCGGCCAGGTGCCGGCGGTGATCGCGCCCTATGTGATGGCGGCCATCGGCCCGGCACGGGCACGCCGCTACTTCCTGACCGGCGAGCGCTTTTCCGCGTCCGAGGCCTACCGTATCGGCCTGCTGTCGGAAATCGTCGCCTCGGCCGAACACCTGGACGACGCGGTCGGCGAGGTGGTCGACGCGCTGCTGCTCGGCGGCCCGCGTGCGCAGCAGCAGATCAAGCTGCTGGTGCGCGCACTCGGCCGGCCGCGCGCCGACGAAAAGACGCTCGATCACGCCGTCGAGATGGAAAACCGTATCGATACCGGCGCCGAGGCGCAGGAGGGGCTGGACGCGCTGTTCGCACGCCGCCGTCCCGGCTGGGTGCCGGCCGGACCCGCGTGATGGGCTTGTTGCCCGCGCGCGTGCGCATCGTCGAGGTCGGACCGCGCGACGGTCTGCAGAACGAGCGCGTCGCACTGTCCATCAACGACCGGCTGACACTGATCGCGAAACTGACCGACGCCGGCCTGGTCGATATCGAAGCCGGCGCCTTCGTGTCGCCCAAGCGCGTGCCGAACATGGCAGGCAGCGGCGAACTGATGAAGCGTCTGCCGCGCAGCAATGGCGTGAGCTACCCCTGCCTGGTACCGAACGACACAGGGCTGGACGCCGCGCTCGAAGCCGGCTGCCGCGACATCGCCGTCTTCGCCGCGGTGTCGGAAACGTTTTCGCAGCGCAATACCGCCTGCAGCATCGCCGAATCGATGGCGCGCCTGCGTGCGGTAGCCCGGCGCGCGCTGGACAGCGATGTGCGGGTGCGCGGCTACCTGTCCTGCGTGATCGGCTGTCCGTACGAAGGGCCGGTCGCCGCCGGCATCGTTGCCGACATGGCGCTGCAGCTGATCGACATGGGCTGTCACGAGGTCAGTCTGGGCGACACCACCGGCATCGGCACACCGGAGCAGATCCGGCGACTGATCGACGCGGTGTCGGCGCGGGTGCCGGTGCATCTGCTCGCGGGTCACTTTCACGACACCTGGGGCATGGGCGTGGCAAATGTTTACGCCGCGCTGCAATCCGGCGTGGCGGTATTCGACGCCTCGGTCGGCGGACTGGGCGGTTGCCCGTTCGCGCCAGGTGCGAGCGGCAATGTGGCGACCGAGGACGTGGTGTATATGCTGGAGGGTGCCGGTGTCGATACCGGCGTGGATCTCGGGAAGCTGGTCGGCGCTGCGCGCTGGGTCAGCGCCCGGCTGGACAGACAGGTGGCGTCGCGCGTTGCGCGCGCCTACAGGACGGAATAGATGGTTGCTTCACCTTGCACCGGCGTGTGCACACTCGACCGACAACTCGGCATCTGTGTCGGCTGCCTGCGCACGCGCGACGAAATCGCCTGCTGGGGCTCGACCACTGATGAAGTGCGGCTGCAGATACTCGAGCGCATCCTCGAACGCGAAGCGCAGGGCCACCGGCGCGTGGCGCCGGCAGCAGAGTGAGCGACAAACCGACCCTCAGTTTTCGCGTCGCCGCCGCGGCTCGCTGGTGCTGCCGTCGGGCGCCGGCGCATCGCGCGAACCCGGAGCCCCCTGGGCCGGCTGGGAGCGCGACTGGAGTGCGGCTCGCTCGGCTTCGCGCTCGGCACGGCGACGGTTGGCCTGGCTGCGCTGGAGTCTGAGATATCGCATGATGAACACCTCCGGTCGGATTGCCCTGCTACACGCCACATCCTGAATCGGATGCAGTCGGGCAGCACATGAGGCAGCATTCGGATGCTGCGTGCCGTCGGACCGCACTCATTCAGCGTAGTTTCCACAGACCCAGTGTCAACTATGTTGTTTGCATGAACACGCTTTTTCGCAGGTAAGCCACGTGAATGAAACGCGACGCGGCGCAATGCGCCTGGTACTGATCAGCGGCATGTCCGGCTCGGGCAAGAGCGTTGCGCTCAACGTGCTGGAGGACGCCGGATTTTTTTGTGTCGACAATTTGCCGGCTCCCCTGCTGCCGCAACTGGTCGGCCATCTGCGTGACGCCGGCTACAGCCGCGTCGCGGTGGCGGTCGACGTGCGCTCGGGCAAGAGCATGAGCGCTCTGCCGCCGATGATGGGCGTGCTGCGCAACGGCACCGAACTGCAGACGCTGTTTCTCGACGCGCGCGACGACGCACTGATCGCGCGCTTTTCCGAAACGCGGCGGCGCCACCCGCTGGGCGACGACCAGACCTCGCTGGCCGAAGCGATCCGCCGCGAACGCGATCTGCTCGAACCCATCGTCGCGCTCGGTCACCGCATCGACACCAGTGACCTGCCGTCGGCGGTGCTGCGCAAATGGGTGCGCGAGCTGGTACAGATCGACGAGGGCTCCGGCCTGACGCTGATGTTCGAGTCCTTCGGCTTCAAGCATGGCATCCCGCTCGACGCCGATCTGGTGTTCGACGTGCGCTGTCTGCCCAATCCCCACTACGACCCGGTTCTGCGTCCGCAGACCGGCTGTGATCAGCCGGTGATCGACTATCTGGAGCGCAGTCCGGACGTGCTGCGCATGCGCGACGACATTGCGCGTTTCGTGCACGACTGGCTGCCCTGCTACATCAAGGACAGCCGCAGCTATCTGACGGTGGCCATCGGCTGCACCGGCGGCCAGCACCGTTCGGTCTACATGACGCAGTGGCTGGCCGAACACTTCCGCAAGGAAGCCCGCGTGCTGTTGCGTCACCGTTCGCTGGCTTCGAGCGGCAAATGACGCGGCTGCGGCCCGGTGACTGGCTGATGATCGCAGCCGGCCTGGCCGCAACTGTCGCCACCACGGCGGCGCAGTGGGGCCGGGCCGCGCCGACGCTGGCTCAGGTGCGCCTTGATGGCCGCATCGTCGCCGAAATACCACTGAACGGCACGCATCGCGTCGCCATCGCCGGCGCGCTGGCCGCGCAGGGCGAAACCGTGATCGAAGTCGAACCGGGTCGCGCGCGGGTCGCCGCCGACCCAGGCCCGCGTCAGTACTGCGTACACCAGGGCTGGCTCACCCGCGCCGGTGCGGTCGCCGTCTGCGCACCCAGCCACATTTCGCTGCAACTGGCCGGACCGGACAGCGCGCAGGACACGGTGGCGTTCTGATGAACGCCGCGGTCGACGTCGAGCCGAGTGCACGCGACCGCCGCCTGGCGCGCTATGCCGCCGCAGCGATCGCCGCGTCGCTGATCGAGGCGGCGATTCCGAGCCCGCTGCCCGGCGTCAAGCCGGGGCTGGCCAACATCGTCATCCTCATCGTGCTGGCCCGCCACGGCTGGCGCGACGCCGCCTGGGTCAGCGTGCTGCGGGTGATCGCCGGCAGCCTGCTGGCCGGGCAGTTCCTCGCGCCCGGCTTCTTTCTCGCCGCCACCGGCGCCGTGACCAGCCTGGCGGTGCTCGGCGCACTGCAGACACTGCCCTGGCGCTGGCTGGGGCCAGTCGGCCGCTCGGTCGCAGCGGCCTTCGCCCACATCGGCGGCCAGCTCGTGCTGGCGCGGCTGTGGCTGGTGCCGCACGACGGCCTGTTCAATCTGGCGCCGGTGTTCTTCGCCGCCGCGCTGGTGTTCGGCATCGTCAATGGCGTGGTCGCCGACCGGCTGTTGCGGGACAATGCGGCATGACCTCGACGCCCCGATCACCCACCATACTCGTCGCGCTGACCGGCGCCTCCGGCATGCTTTACGGCCTGCGCCTGACCGAAATGCTGCTGGCCGCAGGTTGCCGCGTCTGGCTGGTGTACTCGCAGGTGGCGCAGATCGTTGCCCGACAGGAAATGGATGTCGTGCTGCCGCCCAATCCTCAGCAGGCGGCGCGTGAGCTGTCGGCGCGCTTCAACGCCGCACCGGGCCAGCTCGAAGTGTTCGGCCGTGAGGACTGGAACTGCCCGCCGGCCTCCGGCTCGAATCCGCCCGATGCGATGGTGGTCTGCCCCTGTTCGATGGGCACGCTGGCGTCGATCGCGCACGGTCTGGCGTCCAACCTGATCGAACGTGCCGCCGACGTGGTCATGAAGGAGCGCCGCACCCTCATCCTGGTGCCGCGCGAAACGCCTTTCTCGACGCTGCACCTGGAAAACATGCTGAGCCTGTCGCGCAACGGCGTGGTCATCCTGCCGCCCTCGCCCGGCTTCTATCAGCAGCCGCGCGAGATCGGCGACCTGGTCGATTTCGTGGTCGCCCGCATCCTTGACCAGCTGCGCGTTCCACACACGCTGCTGCCGCGCTGGGGCGAATCGCGCGATGCCGACTGACGCTGTCACACGCCTGACATGCAGATGAAACAAGCTGAAGGGCTTTCCGGTCGTGCCGCCGCAGGCGACCGGACACCTCGGGAGCACGCACATGAAGATGGACAGCCAGCCGCTGGACGGCGGCATCACCCTGATCCGGCTCGACGGTCGCCTCGACATCGAAGGCGCGGAAACGCTGGACCAGCCGCTCACTTACGCCACCAGCACGCACCCGGCCAAGATTGCGGTCGATCTGTCGGAAGTGAGCTTTCTCGCCTCGATCGGCATCCGCACGCTGCTGTCAGCAGCGCGCGGCCAGGCCTCGCGCGGCGGCAAACTGGTCATGTTCGGTGCGCAGCCGATGATACGGCGCGTGCTGCAGACGGCCGGCGTCGACCAGCTGCTGACGCTGTGCGACGACCTCGACGCCGCGCGCAAGGCGCTGGCCGACTGAACGCCGGGGCAGATCTCCGCGGAGTGCGCGGTGCATAGCGCACACGCACGCCGCAGCCTGCGCCTGATCAACGACAGCGGCGCCATTTCCGCTGCGAGCGCCTGGTTGCGCACGCTCGGAGACAGCTTCGATCTGGGCAGCGAGCTGGTGTTCCGGCTCGACCTGTGCGCCTCGGAACTGGTCGCCAACATCGTCAGCTACGCCTTCGACGACGAGGCGCCGCACACCATCGCGCTCGACCTGATCCTGGAGCCGCAGTCGGTCAAGCTGGTGGTGGCCGACGACGGCCGCGAATTCGATCCACTGGAACTGCCGGAGCCAGTGACCCCGGCCACGCTGGAAGAAGCCAGCGTCGGCGGACTGGGCGTGCACCTGGTGCGCCAGTTCGCCGATCAGGTCAGTTACGAGCGCGCCAGCGGCCGCAACCAGCTCACGCTGGCGTGGACCCGACCGGGCCGCAGCAGCCCGAGCGGCAGCCGCACCCCGGTGCGCCGCGGCGTCGAGCGCCGGCGTCGCCAGGCCGCCGTGTTCCCGCTGATCCGCGCCGACGGCCGTCGTGTCAGCCACGACGCACGCGTCAGTGGCGAGCGCCGTGCCCTCGGTTTCATCTCCCGGCTGGATCTTTTCCGCGACGTGCCTTACGCGCTGATCGAAGGCCTGCTCGCCCACTGCGCCCAGCGCGACTACCCGGACGAGTACGTGGTGCTGGCGCCGGGCATGCAGAACGATCACGTCGCGCTGGTGCTGGCCGGACGGCTGCGCGTGCACCTCGACGATCCGGCGGGCGAGAGCCCGGGTGGCTACACGGTGATCGGCAACGGCGAGTGTGCGGGCGAACTTTCGATCATCGACGGCGAACCGGCGTCGGCATGGGTGGTGGCCGAACCCGGCACACGGCTGCTGCTCATCGACGCCCACACCTTCTTTTCCGAACTGCTGCCGCTGCCTCAGGTCGCCCGCAACCTGCTGCGCCTGATGGCGGCGCGCATGCGCCAGGCCAATCACCAGGTGGTCGAACAGGTGCGCCGCTCGCTGGTACTGGAGCGCCTGCAGTCGGAACTGCGCACCGCGCAGGAAATCCAGTCGGGCATGTTGCCGCTGCGCTCGCCGATGTTCGCCGAACACCCGGAAATCGAGTGCGAAGCGAGCATCCAGCAGGCGCGCGAGATCGGCGGCGACTTCTTCGACGCCTTCTTCATCGACGAGAACCGCCTGTTCGTCGCCATCGGCGACGTTTGCGGCAAGGGCATGCCGGCCGCGCTGCTGATGATGCGCACACTGACCACGCTGCGCGCCGAGGCGGCACGCAAGCAGGGGCAGAAGGGGCATCTGGAAAGGGTGCTGGAACGCACCAACCGCAAGCTGGCGCTGAACAACGAACGCCTGCTGTTCGCCAGCCTGTTCATCGGCCTGCTGGACACCCGCGACGGCAGCTTCCGCTACGCCAACGCCGGTCATCTGCGGCCGGTGCTGCTGCGTCGCGGCGACGCGCCGGTACTGCTCAAGGTGCCGCGCAACCCGATCGCCGGCATCGACCCGACCATCGATTACGCACTCGGCGAAACGCGGCTCGGCACGGGCGACCAGCTGCTGCTCTACACCGACGGCGTGACCGAGGCGCTGAACGCACGCGGCGAACTGTTCGGCGAAACGCGGCTGCTGGCGACCTTGACCGGGCTGCGTGCGGGTGCTGCCGGCGCCATCGAAGCGGTGCGTGACGCGATGCGCCTGTTCTGCGACGGTCAGGCGCCGTCGGACGACGTGACGCTGCTGGCGCTGCGCTACATCGGCCACGCGTAGGCACGCCTGCATCCTCCGTGCCCTTTCGGGACGCGGAGGATGCCCGGGCACTTACTGCACCTTGGCCTTCGACATCAGCGATTCGATGTGGCTCTGCACAGCCTGCTGCTGCATCGATTCGATCACGCGGTCCTTCACCTCCTCGAACTTCGGCGCTTCGGCGCGACGGATGTCGTCGAGCTGGATCACGTGGAAGCCGTAGGCGGTCTTGACCGGCTCGGTGGTGAACTGGCCCTTCTCCAGCTTCTGCAGCGCGGCGTCGAATTCCGGCACGAAAGAGCCCGGGCGTGACCAGCCCAGCTCACCACCGCGCTCCTTGCTGCCGGGGTCGTTCGATACCGACACCAGATCTGCGAACGGCGTGCCGGCCTGCAGCTTGGCGATGATGTCGCGTGCGGCCTCTTCCGAATCGACCAGGATGTGACGCGACTGGTATTCGTTCGGGCCGCCTTTCGCGACCACGCGCTCGTACTCGGCGCGGGCCGCCGCCTCGGTCACCGGGTTCTTCTCGACCCAGCGCTCCAGATAGGCGTTGGCCAGCAGCTCGCCGCTGGAATAGGCGATGCGCTGCTGCACCTCGGGCACCTTGTCGGTACCGGCCTTGCGTGCCGCCTGCAGCAGCACCTCGCGGCGCACCAGGTGCTCGCGCACGCGGGTGCGCAGTTCTTCGTTGTCCGGCGCGCCCTGGGCGACCTGCTCGCGCACCAGCAGATCGGCCAGCGCGGCGGGCACGGCCACGCCATTGACCTTGGCCAGCGCGGCACCGGCTGCCGGCGCCTTGGTTTCGGCCAGCGCAGAGGTGGCAACACTCATCATCAGGGCGGCAGCGAGCGCGCCGATACGGTGGTTCATCAGTACATCCTCGTGGGTTGTGTGGGGCTCGATCGAGCGGAATGCTTATACCGCCCTTTTGGCCGGCGTGGCGAGGGCCGCTGTAACCGTGCTGTCGCCGCGACGTCATATGTGCTGAACACGCGCTGCATATCTTGAAGCAGGACCCTTGATGGAGACGGGAATGCTTCAGATCGATTCGGCACGCGAACGGCGTGCCCAGCGCAACCTCAGCGTCACGCTGGCGGCCTGCGAATCCGAGGTGCTGGCGGCGCAACAGCTGCGCTGGCGGGTGTTCGCCGACGAGCTCGGCGCACGGCTCGACAGCCCGGTGCATGGCGCCGACATCGACCGCTTCGACGCCCACTGCGAGCACCTGATCGTGCGCGACGAAGACAACGGCCGCATCGTCGGCTGCTACCGCATCCTGCCGCCCGAGGCCGCACGGCGCACCGGCGGCTACTACTCGGAAACCGAATTCGACCTCGGCCGGCTTGACCATCTGCGGCCGCAGATGGTGGAGATCGGCCGTTCCTGCATCGACGCCGACTACCGCAACAACGCGGCGGTGATCGCGCTGCTGTGGTCCGGTCTCGCGCGCTACATGCTGGACAGCGGCCACCAGTACCTGATCGGCTGCGCCAGCATCGGGCTGGCCGACGGCGGCCACAACGCAGCGGCGATCTGGGCCGGGCTGAGCGCGCACATGGCGCCGGCCGAATACCGCGTGTTCCCCAAGGTCCGCCTGCCGCTGGAACGGCTGACGCCGAACGCCGCCAGCGTCGTGCCGCCGCTGGTCAAAGGCTATATCCGCGCCGGCGCCGAAGTGTGCGGCGAACCCGCCTGGGACCCGGACTTCAACACCGCCGACCTGCCGCTGCTGCTCACCATGGCCAAGCTGGACGCGCGCTACGCGCGCCACTTCGTGCAGCGCGCCGCCTGATCCGCGAACCGGGGAGGACGTAAGATGTCTGTCATCAGTCTGTTTGCCGACCTCGATCTTCCCTTGTCGCATCCTCATCCGCACCACCCCGTGGCGGCACGCGCTGCCGCGGCCACGCACCACACATCCGGTCTGCGCGCACAGGCGCGCATGAGCTGGCGCATCGCCCGGCTGGCCCTGCATCTGGCCGCAGGCTGCTCGCGCGTCGCCCTGCTCTATCCGCTGGTCGGCGAGCGCACGCAACGCAAGATGCGCGCACGCTGGTCGCGCCAGCTGCTCGGCGTGCTCGGCGTCGAACTGCAGGCGCAGGGACCACTGCCGCGGCCCGGCCAGCTGCTGGTGAGCAACCACATCTCGTGGGTGGACGTGTTCGTGATCAACGCGATATCGCCGCTGTCCTTCGTCTGCAAGGACGAGGTGCGCAGCTGGCCCTTGCTCGGCTGGCTGGTGGCGCGCAACCACACGGTGTTCATCCGCCGCGCCAGCCGCAGTTCGGCGGCCGAGGTGCGTGACCGGCTGGTCGGTTCGCTCAGCTGCGGACGCAGCGTGATGGTGTTCCCGGAGGGCACGACCACCGACGGCCGCAGCGTGCTGCCCTTCCGCGCCGCGCTGTTCCAGGCAGCGATCGACGCCGGCCGTGCGGTCAAACCGGTGCGCCTGCGCTATGTCGATCATCGCGGCGAGCACTCGGACGCGGCCGCCTACATCGACGACGTGAGCTTCTGGCAGTCGGTCTGCATGCTGGCGCGCGCGCCGCGCACCGTCGCCCGCGTCGAACTGCTGCCGGCCCTGCCCTCGCACGGCCTGACGCGGCAGGATCTGGCGCAGGTGACGCACGCCCAGGTGAGCGCGACCGCCTGAACAGTTGATTCGGATCAACGGCCGCGCAGCACGGCGGCGTACCGTGGAATCGGAGGCTGCGGCACGGTGCCGCAGACCGGACGGTACGAGGAGAACCGCATGATCCGAGAAGTCACCGGCGACATTCTATTTACGCAGGCCCAGGTCATCGCGCACGGTATCGCCGTGCGCGAACGCTTCGACCACGGTCTGGCGCTGGCGCTGCGCGAGCGCTGGCCGTCGATGGCGCGCGACTACCGGCACGCACAGCACGGCCGCCACATGACGCCGGGCGAGGTGTGGTCGTGGGCCGGCGTCGATAACGACGGCAGCACGCGCAACATCGTGAACATGCTCACCCAGGACATGGTGGGCGAAGGGCCGGCCGCGAAACCGGGCAAGGCGACGGTCGAACACGTGCATCACGCGCTGAAGGCACTGGCCCGTCACCTGCAGGCGATCGGCGCCACCAGCGTGGCCCTGCCGCGGCTGGCCACCGGCGTCGGCGGTCTGGACTGGGCCGAGGTGAAGCCGCTGATCGAACAGCATCTGGCGCCGCTGGGCATTCCGGTCGTCGTCTACGAAACCTATCGCAAGGACGTGGTGGCGGACGAGAAGCTGCACTGATGCCGTCGGCGCGGCGGGTTTCAGCGTCCGTCGCGCAGGCTGTCGATCAGCGCCATATTGTGTTCGAGCAGGCGATTGCATTCGTCGTCGTGCTGTGCGAACGCGTCGTCCAGCCCCTGCGCCTGCGCCGGGTCGGCGCGGCGTTCGGCCAGCGCCTTGCGCTCGCGCGCCAGCACGGCCGCGACCTGCGGCCGTTCGCCCAGGCGCATGGCCAGCGACAGATAGTTCTTCGCCGCGTACTGGACACGCACGGTGCGGCTGGCTTGCGGATGGGCGGCGGCGATGTCGCCGTAGATGGCCGAGCAGGCGGCCAGCCGGTCGGCCAGCGTCGACCGGTCGAGCACCTGCGCCGGTGCGCTGGCAGCGACCAGCGCCACAGTGATGCCGACTGCTGCGTGTTTGATGATCATGTAAGCGCCTCCATGTCCGGCCCCGCAGCGTAGACAGCACGCGGTCGCCGCTGCAGCGGCGATGACGCGATGAGGACGAGCGCCCCGCACGATCGGGGATGGGTCCCCGCCTCCGCGGACGCCGACACCCGTGTCGGCGGGTAGACTTCCCTCTTTGTGCCTAGGTGTGAAGAGTCAAGAGGTTGTTCTGCGAATTTGAGAGACGGGACATAGGGACGTTGCAAGCGATGCCGTGATGAGGTCGGTGCCAGTTGTAGAAGTGGTTCCAGAGAGGCAAAGCGGCTTTGCGCAGGTCGGAGTTGGGATAGGAATGGCCGTAGGCCCACTCGCGCAGAGCTGACTGGATGAAGCGCTCGGCCTTGCCATTGGTCTGTGGCCGATAGGCTCGTGTGAACTTGTGTTTGATCCCCAGCTCGTTGCAGGCCTGAGCGAAGGCGAACGAGTGGAAGGCGGGTCCGTTGTCGGTGAGCACGCGCTGTACGGTGACACCGAGCGTTGCGTAATAGGCGACGGCATTTCGCAGGAAGCTCACGGCGCTGTCTTTGCGCTCATCGGGGTGCATGTCGGTGAAAGCAATGCGCGAATGGTCGTCAATGGCCACAAACAAGTGTTCCCAGCCTACGCCGCGGGTGCGCTTGCGATAATCGGCCGTGATTCGATGACCCACAGCGGTGAAGCGGCCCAACTTCTTGATGTCGATGTGGAGCAGTTCGCCGGGCGTCTGGCGCTCGTAGCGCTGTATGGACTCAGTCGGGGCCAGATCGCTGAACCTTGAGAGGCCGGCTCGTCGGAGCACCCGGCTGACCGTTGCTTTGGATACGCCGGTGTAGGAGGCGATCCGGGATTGAAGAAAGAGTTTGCGGCGCAGCTCGATGATGGTCAGCGCGACTTCTGGGGCAATGCTTCGGGGAGAACGGGCGGGACGGGACGACTTGTCTGCAAGTCCAGCCGGACCTTCGGCCAGGTAGCGCCCCAGCCATTTGCGGGCAGTGACACTGCTGACGCCGCTACGCTTCGCCGCATCAGAGGCCGACAGACCTCGCTCAAGCATGTCCAACACCATTTCTAGGCGACGAAGGTAGGTCAATCGGGCATTCTTGTGGGTGTTCATCCGGAATCCTGTTCGAGAGAGCTTGGGGGTTTGGCGATTTCCAGTCTCTCAGAACTTCTCCGGGTGAACACCCGAAACAACCTATTGAAGCTTCACACCTAGGGCAGCAGCCGCTCGCGCAGGAAAACCGGAAAGCGCGGCTGCCCGCGCGGTGTCAGCTCGCGATAGCGGTAGGTGACGACGGCACCGATGGCTGGCGGCGCCGCGCGCTGGGCGTCGGTAAAGCCGCTGCCGATGCGGAAATGCCGACCCGCTGCATCGACCACCTCGAGCGCACCCAGCCGGCCGCGATGACGGCCCTTGCCCGGCAGGTGGGCGAGCACGGTCGCTTCGGCATCGAGAAAGGGCGTGAGCTTGAGCAGTGCGTCGCTGCGACCGGACGTCCAGTGCGCGTCGACCCGGTGCAGCATCAGGCCCTCGCCACCACCGGCGACGACCGCGTCGAACAGTGCCTGCAGCGCGGCGCGGTCGGCGAGTCGCTGCTGCGGCACTGCGCGTATCCAGTCGACACCGATCACCTCGACCAGCTGCTGCATGCGCGTCAGCCGCTGCGAAAAATCGCCGTCGGCATCCGGCAGGTCGAACAGCATGTAGCGCACCGCGCGCCAGTCGGCGTCGGTCGAGCGCTCACGGCGAACGATGCCTGACAGTTCATCGAAGCGGCCGCGCCCCAGCCACAGCTCGCCATCGAGCGGGTATCCGGGCAGCGGCGCGACGAACCACGCCGGCGCGGCGATGGCGGCACCATTGCGCAGGCGCAGCGCCTGCCCGTCCCAGTGCGCGCGCACGCCATCGAGCTTTTCGCTGACCCAGTAGGGCGTGGGGTCGATGTCCGCGGGCGCGCGCTGCGCCAGCATCGGCGGCAGCGGGTCGGCGAACGTGGAGGACGACAGCAGAACGCAGAGCAGGAGCAGCAAGGCGCGCACGGCGGAACTCCGATGACGGAGCCGCGATTATCACGCGCAATGACGATGGCAAGAATCGAGACGCCGGGCCGACGCGACCTTCAGCGTGCTTCGCCGGCTTTTTCGCGCTCGCGTCGGTAACGTTCGTACTCGAGGTTCGCGGTTTCGAGACAGCGGCTGCGCTCGGTCGCATCGACGATGCGGTCGCATTCCTGCTGCCGCCAGCTGGCAGCGCTGTCATAGAGCTGCCGGCTGCTGCACCCGACCAGTCCGCAGGTCAGCGCGATGATGACAATAAGATGGCGGATCACGGCTTCACTCCCCCAGATAGGCGGCGCGCACCGCCGGGTTGTCCAGCAGTTCGGCCGCCGGTGCGGTCAGCGTTATTTCGCCGCCATCCATCACGCAACCGCGATCGCACAGCGACAGCGCGAGCCGCGCGTTCTGTTCGACCAGCAGCAGCGTGACGCCTTCGCGCGCGACTTCGCGGATCACGTCGAACACGGTATCGACCATGATGGGCGACAGGCCCATCGACGGCTCGTCCAGCAGCAGGATGCGCGGCCGGCTCATCAGCGCGCGGCCGATCGCCACCATCTGCTGTTCGCCGCCGGACAGCGTGCCGGCGGTTTGGCCGGCGCGCTCCTTCAAGCGCGGCAGCAGGCCGAACACGCGCTCGATGTCGGCTTCGATCGCCGCCTTGTCGTCGCGCACGTAGGCGCCCATTTCGAGGTTTTCCAGCACCGACAGCCGGGCGAACACGCCGCGACCTTCCGGTACCAGCGCCAGACCCTTGCGCACCAGCAGGTGCGGCGGCGCCTGCTCGATCGCCTCGCCACCCAGCTTGACGCTGCCGCGCGCCGGCAGCATGCGGGCGATGGCTTTCAGCGTGCTGGTCTTGCCGGCGCCGTTGGCACCGATCAGCGCCACCTTCTCGCCGGTGGCGACATCGAGGTCGACGCCGCGCACGGCGCAGATGCCGCCGTAATGCACTTCCAGTCCGCGCACCTCAAGCATCGACCGCCTCCGTGCCGAGATAGGCGGCAATCACGCGCGGGTCGCGCCGCACCACGTCCGGCACGTCCTCGGCGATCTTCTCGCCGTAGTCGAGCACCGCGACGCGGTCGCACAGACCCATCACCAGTTTCACGTCGTGCTCGATCAACAGCACGGTCAGGCCATCGCCGCGCAGCTTTTCGATCAGCGCACGCAGACCGGCGGTTTCGGTCGCGTTCATGCCGGCGGCAGGTTCGTCCAGCGCCAGCAGCTTCGGTTCGGTGGCCAGCGCGCGGGCGATTTCCAGCCGGCGCTGATCGCCGTAGCTCAGGTGGGTAGCCTGCTGGTTGGCCAGCCGGTCGATGCCGACATAGCGCAGCAGCGCATGCGCGCGCGCCTCGGTGTCGGCCTCCTCGCGCCGTGCCGCCGGCGTGCGCAGGATGGCGCCGAGCACGCCGGTACGCAGCCTGATGTGGCGGCCGACCATCACGTTCTCCAGCGCGCTCATCGCGCCGAACAGCCGGATGTTCTGGAAGGTGCGGGCGATGCCGACGCCGGCGATGCGGTGCGGCACGCCCAGCGGCAGCGGCTGGCCGTTGAAGCGCACCTCGCCCTGGTCGGCGCTGTACAGACCGGTCAGCACGTTGAAGAAGCTGGTCTTGCCGGCGCCGTTCGGGCCGATCAGGCCGTACACCTCGCCGGCGCGGATAGCCAGCGACACGTCGCGCAGCGCCTGCACGCCGCCGAAACGCTTGCTGACGCCGCTCGCTTCGAGCAGGGGCGTACTCATGCCGCCTCCCCGTGCGCCGCCAGTTCGCGCTTGCGCAGCGCCGACGGCCACAGCCCGGCCGGCCGCCAGCGCATCACCACCACCAGCGCGATGCCGAACAGCAGCAGACGCAGCGACTCGGGGTCGATCAGCACCTTGCCGAACAGCGTCTGCTGCAGCGGCACCGCGCCCCAGCGCAGCGCCTCGGGCAGCAGCGCCAGCAGCACCGCACCGAGGATGACGCCGGCGATATTGCCCATGCCGCCGAGCACCACCATGCACAGCACCATGATGGATTCGAGCAGGCCGAAGGATTCCGGGCTGACGAAGCCCTGGAAGCCAGCGAACAGTCCGCCGGCCACGCCGCCGAAGGTGGCACCGAGGCCGAAGGCCAGCAGTTTCACGTTGCGCGTATTGATGCCGCAGGCGCGCGCCGCCACCTCGTCCTCGCGGATGGCGACCCAGGCACGACCGAGCCGCGAATCCTGCAGCCGTACGCAGACGAAGATGACGAGCAGGGTCAGCGCGAGGAAGAAGTAGTACTGCAGGTACACGCCGGGCAGCGTGACGCCGAACAGTTCCAGCGGCCGGTTCAGCGCGTGGCCGCCGATCTGCGCCGCAGCGATGTTGTTGATGCCTTGCGGCCCGTTGGTGATGTTGGCCGGCGCGTTCAGGTTGTTCAGGAAGATGCGGATGATTTCGCCGAAGCCCAGCGTCACGATGGCCAGGTAGTCACCGCGCAGCTTCAGCGTCGGTGCGCCGAGCATGACGCCGAACAGCCCCGCCACCAGCGCGCCGAGCGGCAGCACGGCCCACACCGGCCAGCCGGGCGCGGCGGCGAAAAGCTGCGGAAAGGCGATCGCCAGATGCGGGCTGGACAGCAGCGCATACAGATAGGCGCCGACCGCGTAGAAGGCGATGTAGCCGAGGTCGAGCAGGCCGGCGAAGCCGACCACGATGTTCAGCCCGAGCGCCAGCATGATGTAGAGCAGCGCGAAATCGATGATGCGCACCCAGGAATTGCCGAAGCCGGCACCGACGACGAAGGGCAGCACCGCCAGTGCCACGCCGATCAGCACGACGCCCAGCCTGGCCTTCAGTTTGGGATCGACGCTCATGCCCGCTCCGCCACCTTTTCGCCCATCAGGCCGGACGGCCGGAACACCAGTACCAGGATGAGCACGAAGAAGGCGAACACGTCCTTGTAGTGGCTGCCGAGGAAACCGCCGGTCAGATCGCCGATGTAGCCGGCGGCCAGGCTTTCGATGATGCCCAGCAGCAGCCCGCCCAGCATGGCACCGCCGAGGTTGCCGATGCCGCCCAGCACCGCCGCGGTGAACGCCTTCAGCCCGAGCATGAAGCCCATCGCGTAGTGCGCGATCGAGTAGTTGGCCGCCACCATGACGCCGGCCACCGCCGCCAGTGCCGAGCCGAGCACGAAAGTGAAGGAAATGACGCGGTCGACATCGACGCCCATCAGCCGTGCCACCGCCGGGTTCTCGGCGGTGGCACGCATCGCGCGGCCGAGCCGGGTGCGGGTGATCAACCAGACCAGCGCCGCCATCAGCGTCGCTGCCGTGGCGATGATGATGATCTGCAGATCGGTGATGGCGGCACCCAGGAACTGGTGCGGTGCTGCCGGCAGCAGCGGCGGGAAGGTGTGGTAGTTGCGGCCCCAGCCGATCATGGCCAGCTGCTGCAGCACGATGGACACGCCGATGGCGGTGATCAGCGGCGCCAGCCGCGGCGCGTTGCGCAGCGGCCGGTAGGCGACGCGCTCTATCGTGAAGCCGACCGCCATGCACACCGGAATCGCGATCAGCAGACCGCCGAGCACGACGGCGGGGCCGGGCAGGCCGCTCGGCACCAGCAGGCCGATGGCGGTGAGCGCGGTCAGCGCGCCGATCATCACCACTTCGCCGTGGGCGAAATTGATCAGACCGAGGATGCCGTAGACCATCGTGTAGCCGAGCGCGACCAGCGCGTAGATGCTGCCGAGCACCAGACCGTTGATGATCTGCTGGATGAAAATGTCCACGTGGTGTCGAGGGAAGCCGGGAGAAGGTGGAGGCGCCGATCAGGCGCCGGCGGTGCGCGCCGCCCGGCCCGGGGCCGGCACGGACGCGCAAGACTGCATTGTGCCGCTCAGTTGGCCGCTCAGCTCAGCGGGCTGATCGGTTGTGCCGCTCAGTTGTTCGGCTTGCCGCCCATGGTTTCGAGCGCCGACCAGGCGCCGCCCTTGGCCTGATAGAGCGTGACCGCGCCGTCCTTGATGTCGCCCTTCTCGTCGAACTGGATCTGCGCGCTCAGGCCCGGGTAGTTCAGCGCCGCCAGCGCAGGCAGGAATTTCGCCGTTTCGGTCGAGCCGACCTGCTTCATCGCCTCGGCCACCACGCGTACCGCGTCGTAGGCGTAGGGCGCGTAGAGCTGGATGTCGGTGTTGTACTTCGCCTTGTAGCGGTCGCGGAAGGCGGTGCCGCCGGCCATCTGGTCCAGCGGCACGCCGGGCAGCGAGCAGTAGTGGCCTTCGGCGCCCTCGCCTGCCAGCTTGTGGAATTCAACCGTGCAGGCGCCGTCGCCGAACAGCATCGGCGCGCTGATGCCCAGCGTCTTCAGCTGACGCGCCATCGGACCGGCCTGGGTGTCCATGCCGCCATAGAACACGAGGTCGGGCTTGGTCGACTTCACCTTGGTCAGGATGGCGGCGAAGTCCGTTTCCTTGTCGGTCGTGTATTCGCGGGTGACCACCTCGGCACCGGCCGCCTTGGCCGCCTTCTCGAATTCGTCGGCGAGGCCCTGACCGTAGGCAGTGCGGTCGTCGATGATGGCGATCTTCTTCGCGCCCAGCTTGCTCATGGCGAAGCTGCCGAGCACGCTGCCTTGCTGCACGTCGTCGGCGAACACGCGGAACGCCGTCTTGTAGCCCTGCCGCGTGTAGGTCGGATTGGTGGCGGACGGCGACACCTGGACGATGCCCGCGTCGTGATAGATGCGCGACGCCGGAATCGTCGTGCCGCTGTTCAGGTGACCGATCACCGCATGTACGTGCGCATCGGCCAGCTTCTGCGCCACCGTGGTGCCCTGACGCGGATCGGCCTGGTCGTCCTCGCCCAGCAGTTCGAACTTGGCCACCTTGCCGCCGATCAGGATCTTCTCGGCATTCAGGTCGTCGATGGCCAGCCGCGCGCCATTCTCGTTGTCCTTGCCGAGGTGGGCCTGCGGGCCGGTCAGCGGCGCCACATGACCGAGGCGGATGGTGATCGTCGCCTCGCCGGCATCGGCGGTCACGGCCGGCACGGCGGCCTCTTCCTTCGGACCGCAGGCGGCGAGCAGGCAGGCCGACAGGGCCACGAGTGCGGACAGCGGGCGCGACGGGGTGATCAGGGTCATGTGGAATCTCCGCGAGGGACTGAAAAGGTTGTCAGCCCCGGATTTTGCGGGCGGGCGCGCGGAGCGTCAATTTGCCGGGCCCGAAATGACGACGCCGGCGTGCTGAGGCAGGCCGGCGTCGTCGGGTGACATCGGAAAACCGCGATCAGCGTGCCCGACGGCGGCGCGCCGCGGCGATCAGGCCAAGGCCGGCGAGGAACATGGCGTAGGTTTCCGGCTCCGGCACCGGCACCGTCACGACGATGGGGTTCTGCGACATCGACACCGGGCCGGTCTCGCTGAAGGTCAGGCCGGTCACGAAGGCGGTCGGGTTCAGCGGGTCGAGTGCTGCGCCCTCTTCGATGCCGAGGATGCGGAAGCGGGTGACCGCCTCGTCGAAGGTGAAGGTGACGCCGCCGCTCAGCACGTCGCCACTGGCCACCCAGGCGTCGCCGTTCCACAGCCACAGGTCGTACAGGCCGTCGCCGAAGGTCGGCAGCAGTACCGAGGTGATCGACGGACCGCTGTTGACGATGTAGTCGTAGCCGATGGCGATGTCCGGATCGATGAACACCGGCGTACCGGCGACCACGTTGAAGTCGAAGTTCCAGCCTTCGTCGCTGGCCACCGGCATCAGCGGGTTGGACGCCGACGAACCGGGCAGCTGGCCGTTGCGGATCGCGAACGACCACAGGCCGGCTTCGCCGCCTGCCACGTTGGTGGTGTTCTGCAGGTTCAGCACGTCGCCGGTACGCGAACCGGGCAGCGTCAGGTAGTTGACGCCGTCGCCGGCGTCATAGCCTGCCTGTGCCGGAATGCCGCCCAGGCCGTTGGCACCGTCGCTAGCGTCACCGGTCGTCCACTCCAGGCGCTCGTAGCGGAAGTCGACGTCGAAATTGCCGCCGCCCTGGTTGCGCAGCACCAGCTGGAAACTGTTGGTCTTGTCGGTCGCGGAGCTGTAGTAGCCGACGGCATCCCAGGTGACTGCAAGCGTGTTGGCGTTCGGCGAATGGATCCACACATTGCCGGTGCCGCGCGTGTCGACGTCACCCCAGAAGGGCGCAATCATCGGCTGGCTGGAGATCGGAAAGGGGTCGGGCGTGTAGGTGCCGATCGCCGACAGGAAGCTGATGTTGCCGTTGTTGTTGACGAAGAAATTGCTGAAGGTCTGACCGAAGAAATCGATGTCGAACGGCAGCGGCAGCTGGTTGGTCGAGCCGTCGTCGTTGGCGGCCAGAAACTGCGTACCGTAGCCACGGTCGCCCACGCCGAAGTCGAGCATCGAAACAGCCTGCGCGCCGCCGGACAGCGTGGCGATCAGCGCGGGCAGGAGAAGGGTGCGGAATTTCATCTGTAACGCTCCGGTAATGTTCGTCCGGGCGTCAGCAAGTCATGTGCCAAAACATATGACTTTAGTATTAGTCCTTTCGGATCATCGACCTACGATAGGTGGCGGCGGCACGCCGTTTCAGCGGTGTAAGGCCGGCCGACACGACCGTCCGGAAGTGCCTAGCACAACACCGCTCGAAACGGCCTGATGTGAGCTGAGGCGATGCGTGATGCGGGTCACGGCTGACGCATTGTGCGTGATCGCTCAGCTGCGCACCTTGTCGCCGGCCGGCAGCGGGCTCAGCCCGCCCTCTTCGCGCACGTCGTCCGGCAGACGTTCACGCAGATCGCTGATGATGCCGAGTGCGGCCATCGCCTTCAGGATGTAGAAGGTGACGTCGATTTCGTACCAGGCGAAGCCGGCACGCGCGCTGGCGCCGTAGCGGTGGTGGTTGTTGTGCCAGCCGCCGCCGAAGGTGAGCAACGCCAGCAGCGGGCGGTTCACCGAATCGTCGTCGGTGTCGTAGCGGCGGTAGCCGCCCGGCATGAAGCGGAAGTGACCGACCGAGTTGACCATGGACACCGTCTGGACGCCAAGCGCGGTGGGCAGGAAGAAGCCCCACATCAGCGCCGCACCGCCGCTGACCGTCGGGCCGAAGGCACCGGCCTGCGCCAGCAGCCAGATGAAGAAGGCGCCGGACAGCATGAGCAGCGTGTAGTGCTTGTTCACCCAGAGGATTTCCGGGTAGCGCGCGAAGTCGGGCACGACGTCGAGGTCGGTGTCCTTGTAGCGCTCGCACCAGACCCAGCCGACGTGCGAATGGAACAGGCCATGCTGGCGCGGCGAGATCGGGTCGTCCGGCGTTTCGACGTTCTGGTGGTGGTGGCGATGCACCGACGCCCACCACAACGGACCGTGCTGGCCGCACTGCGAGGCGATCACCGCGAGGATGAACTGCACCGGGCGCGAGCACTTGAAGGCGCGGTGCGAAAAGTAGCGGTGGTAGATGCCTTCGACGCCGAACATGCGCAGCGCGTAGCTGGCCAGCGCCAGCCACACCAGCGGCCAGGTCGGCGGATAGACGAAGGGGGTGGCGATCGCGGCAGCGAACAGGATGACGTAGCGCACCCGTGTCTGGTTGATCGACTCGGTGACCTGCTTGCCGTACTGGGTGCGGGACGCTGTTGCGCTCATGCTCGACCTTCTCCGGGAATGGGGATGCCCGGCGCGAGTCTAGCAAGCGGGGTATTGCAGCCGATGCGTCGAATACAGCCCGTGCCTGGCCTCAATTCGACCGGTGAACGAAAAAAGCCGGCCATGCGGCCGGCTCTTCCCGTGCGCGACAGACTGCTTACTTGGCGCCGCCGAGCACCCAGGCAGCCAGCGTCTTGGCGTCGGCGTCCGACAGACCCGGCTGCGCCGGCATCGGCATCGGGCCGCCCCAGGACGGCTTGGTGCCGGCCGGCGTGCCGGCCTTGATGAAGGCGGCGAGCTTGGCTTCGGCGTCCTTCTGGCCGGCGTACTTCTTCGCGACTGCCTGGTAGCCCGGGCCGATCTTCATGTCGGTGCCCTGCGAATGACAGGCCAGACAGCCCTTGGCGGTGGCCAGGTCCTTGCTGGCGAAAGCCGGCGCGCTCACAAGCGCAGCGGCGCAGACGACGGCGGAAATCAGGGTTTTCATGGTGTTCCTCGACGGAGTGGTTGATCCAACGTTCAGTGGGTCGCGGGGCCGGGCAGATCCGGCGCAGGCTCGGCGGCGCGGCCCGCAAGTCTAAGCCAGCCGACAGCGGGTGAACAAGAGTGCGCCGTGCAGCCTGCCCCGGATACAACGGTGGCTCGCCGCCGCACGTTGACCGGGATCAGCGCCCGGACGTTCGCCGCCAGCCGAGGCTGAGTGCCGTACCGACAAGGATGACGACGGTGCTCGCCAGCATGGCCAGCGTCGGCCGTTCGTCGAACAGCAGATGGCCCCACAGCATGGCGAAGGGCGGGATCAGGAAAGTGACGCTGAGCGCCTGCGTCGCCCCCATGCGGCCGACCAGGCGGAAGTACAGCGCATTGGCCAGCGCGGTGGATACCAGACCGAGCACGGCGACCGCCAGCAGCGCGCGGCCGGACGGCAGATGATCGGGCAGCGACGTCAGCGCACACGGCAGCAGCAACAGCGCCCCGACCAGCGAGAATCCGGTCGCCACCGCCGATGCCTCGACATCGTGCAGGCGGCGCTTCACCCACTGCACGCACAGACCGTAGGACGCGGCGCCGGTCAGTCCCAGCGCCACCGCGTCCATGCCCACTCGCAGCGTGCCCACCTCACGCAGCGTGGCCAGCACCGCCACGCCGGCAAAACCGAGCAGCAGACCGAGCTGCTTTGAGCGCGACACCGCCTCGCGCCATACCCACACGCCCAGCAGCGCTGAGAACAGCGGCGAGGTCGCATTCAATACCGCGGCAAACCCGGCGCTGGAGCGCATGACGGTTTCGGCGAACAGTACGAACGGCAGCGCAGTGCTGCCGGCGCCAGCCAGCAGCAGCCAGAACAGCACGCGACCGCGTTCGGGCGGAGCGACCGCCCGCAGCGGCCAGCCGAACACCGCAAGCAAGGCCGCCGATGCCAGCGCGAGGCGCAGCCCGACCGTCAGCGGCAGACCCAGTTCAGGGATGGCGACACGGTAGAGCGCGAAGGACGCGCCCCAGATCAGCGCCAGCAGCAGGAATTCGACACGGGTACGCACGGCGGGGCGAGGTCGAAGCGGGCCGCCATTGTCGCCGGCCGGCGTCCGGTCCGCCAGCCGGCTAAACTGCCGGCCTGCATCTGCCGCCGCCGGAACATCATGACGCCCCGCTTCGACCTCGCACTGCCCGCCCCCGACCTGTCCGCCGTGCTGCAGGCCTGCCTCGACAACAAGACCAAGCCGCTCGGTGCGCTCGGCCGGCTGGAGGCCCTGGCGCTGCAGGTCGGACAGGTGCTGGGTTCGACCGCACCCGAGCCAGGGCAGGCGCACCTGCTGGTGTGCGCCGGCGACCACGGCACGCTGCGCGACGCGCGCGGCCGCGGCCTGTCGGCCTACCCTGCCGACGTGACCTGGCAGATGGTCGAGAACTTCCTCGCCGGCGGCGCCGCCATCAACGTGCTGGCGCGCGAGGGCGGCATGGCGCTGCACATTGCCGACTGCGGCGTGGCGCACGACTTCGGTCCGCGCGACGGCCTGATCGACGCCAAGATGGCGCACGGCACCGCCAGCTGGTTCGACGGCCCGGCGATGACGCCGACGCAGTGCGCGCAGGCGCTCGGGAACGGCGCCCGCATCGCCCGCGACATCGCGGCTGGCGGCGCCCGCGTGCTCGGCTTTGGTGAGATGGGCATCGGCAATACCGCGTCCGCCTCGCTGATCACCCACCTGCTGACCGGCGCTGCGATGGACGACTGCGTCGGCCGCGGCACCGGTCTGGGCGACGCCGCGCTGGCCGACAAGAAACGCGTGCTGGCCGGACTGGCTGCCGGCTATGACGGTCCGCGCGACGCGTTCTCCGTGCTGGCCGCATTCGGCGGCTTCGAGATCGCGACCATGGCCGGCGCCATGCTGGGCGCCGCACAGTCGCGCATGCTGCTGCTGATCGACGGCTTCATCAGCTCGGCCGCTGCGCTGGTCGCGCAGGCGCACGCACCGGCGCTGCGTCACTACTGCGTGTTCTCGCATCGCTCGCAGGAGCGCGGCCACGCCATCCAGCTCGAGCACATGCAGGCGCTGCCGCTGCTCGATCTCGACCTGCGCCTCGGCGAAGGCACCGGTGCCGCGTTGGCCTGGCCGCTGGTGCGCGCGGCCGCCGCCATCCTGCGCGACATGGCCAGTTTCGAATCGGCCGGGGTGTCGAAGGCGTGAGCGGCGGACAGCGGTGACGCAGCGATGATCCGCCGCGAACTCGAACTGTTCTTCAACGCGCTGCGCTTCTTCACGCGGCTGCCGGTGCCGGCCTGGGTGGGCTGGTCCACAGACCTGATGAACGCCAGCGCGCGCTGGTTTCCGGCGGTCGGCTGGCTGGTCGGCGCCGTCGGCGCCGCCGTGCTGTGGACCACCGGACAGCTGCTGCCGGCGGCACTCGCCGCAGTGCTGTCCACCGCTGCGACGATAAGGCTGACCGGCGCCTTCCACGAGGACGGCTGGGGCGACGTGTGCGACGGCTTCGGCGGTGGCTGGTCGCGCGAACAGATCCTGACCATCATGAAGGACTCGCGCATCGGTGCCTACGGCGCGATCGGCATCGTGCTCATGCTGGCCGGCAAGCTGGCGGCGCTGTCCGCACTGCCGCTGGCGAGCGCGGTCATAGCACTCCTGGTCGCGCACCCGCTGTCGCGGCTGTGCGCGACCGCATTGATCTACCTGATGCGCTACGCCCGCGACGAGGACCCGGACGGCGTATCGCGCGCCAAGCCGCTGGCGGTGAAGCTGTCGGGCGGCGGCATGCTGTGGGCAGCACTGTGCGGTCTGGCACCGCTGTCACTGCTCGCACCGGTACAGATTGTCGCAGTGATCGCGCTCGCGCTGCTCGTCACCGTCGTCGCGGCCCGCCACTTCCAGCGCCGCATCGGCGGCTACACCGGCGACTGCCTGGGCGCCGTGCAGCAACTGGCGGAGCTGGCGGTATATGTCGCGCTGTGCGCGCGGATCTGACCGCGGTTCGGCCTGGTGGTGGTGAGCTTGCTCGCCCGAGTAGCCTGAACCGAAGCTTGCGGCCCGTCGCCGCCCTGTCGCGGCCAAGGCCGCTCCCACAGGAGCGGGCGCCCGATTCACGGCTGGAGCCAGTTTTTGTGGGAGCGAGCTTGCTCGCGATAACCGCCTGCATCGAAGCCCGCGGACCAAGGCCGCGCTGACGAGCTTGCGTCAGCCGCGCAGCCGCGCGATCAGGCCATCCAGCTGGTCGAGGTCGTTGAAGCGGATGACCAGCTTGCCGGCGCCGCGCGCGTTGGCGGCGATCGCCACCGGTGCGCCGACGATGTCAGACAGTTCCTCTTCCAGTCGAGCCAGATCGCGCGAAGGTTCGGCTTTTGCCTTGGTACCCTGTTCGGCCAGACCGCCGCGCGCCACCAGCTTTTCGGTGTCGCGCACGGTCAGGCCCTGGGCGACGACACGGTTGGCGAAGGCTATCTGATCGGCCTTGGGCAGGCTCAACAGCGCGCGCGCGTGGCCCATATCGAGGTCGCCGGTCACCAGCTGTTCCTGCACCGGTTCGGCCAGCTGCAGCAGGCGCAGCAGATTGGTGGTGGCCGAGCGCGAACGGCCGATGGCGTTGGCCGCCTGTTCGTGCGTCATGCCGAATTCGTCGATCAGGCGCTGCACGCCGGCCGCCTCTTCCAGCGGATTCAGATCCTCGCGCTGGATGTTCTCGATCAGGCTCATCGCCAGCGCGGCGTCATCCGGAATGTCGCGCACCAGCGTCGGCACTTCACTCAGGCCGGCCAGCTGCGCCGCGCGCCAGCGTCGCTCGCCGGCGATGATTTCGAAGCGCCCGCCGCCGACGCTGCGCACGATGATGGGCTGCATGATGCCCTGCGACTTGATCGACTCCGCCAGCTCTTCGAGCGAGCCCGGATCCATGCGGGTGCGCGGCTGGTACTTGCCCGGCTGCAGCACGCCGACTTCCAGCGTGCGCAGTTCGCCCGAATTGCCGGATTCACCGGTGTTGCCGGCCAGCAGCGCATCGAGGCCGCGGCCGAGGCCCTTGAGTTTGGGAGGAGTCATGGCGTTCGGTATTGTTGTCGTGGGTCGATCAGAAGCTCTTCACGCGCTCGATCATTTCCTGTGCGAAGGCGCTGTAGGCCTGCGCGCCCTTGGCGTTCTTGTCGAACAGCACACCGGGAATGCCGTAGCTGGGCGCTTCGGCCAGCCGCACATTGCGCGGCACCAGCGTACGGAACACCTTGTCGCCGAAATGCGATTCGAGCTGGCCGGACACCTGCTGCGACAGCGTGCTGCGCGGGTCGAACATGACGCGCAGCAGGCCGATGATTTTCAGGTCGCGGTTCAGGTTGGCGTGCACCTTCTTGATCGTGTTCACCAAGTCGGACAGACCTTCGAGCGCGTAGTACTCGCACTGCATCGGGATGATGACGCCGTGCGCCGCGCACAGGCCATTCAGCGTGAGGAGGCTGAGGCTGGGCGGGCAGTCGATCAGCACGAAGTCGTAATCGGCTGCGTGCTCGGCAATCGCCTTTTTCAATCGATTTTCCCGATTCTCCAGCCCGACCAGTTCGACTTCGGCGCCGGCCAGATCGCGGTTAGCCGGCAGCACATCCAGCCCGGCATGCGGACTGGTCACGCGCGCGTCGGCCAGCGAAGACAGGCCAACCAGCACCTGATAGACGCTGGACTTGAGCGTGCGCTTGTCGACGCCGGCGCCCATCGTGGCGTTGCCCTGCGGATCGAGGTCAACCAGCAGCGTGCGCTGGCCGGCCTGACCGAGCGCGGCGGCGAGGTTCACGCTGGTGGTGGTCTTGCCCACCCCGCCCTTCTGGTTGGCGACTGCGAAGATGTACGGCATGCCGGCTCAGCCGTCCGACTGAAGTTCGCGCGCGAGCCACAGCAGGTGGCGCGCACCCTCGACACCGGGCACCTGCAGCTCTTCCGAGCGCAGCAATGCCCAGCCCTTCGGGATCGCGCGCACTTCCTCGTCCGGGTAGACGCCCTTCATCGCCAGCATGTGGCCACCCGGCTTCAGCAGATGGCCAGCCACCTTGATGAAGTCGGCGAGGTCGCCGAAAGCGCGCGAAATGATGAAGTCGCACCCTTCCGGCAACGTCACCTGCTCGGCACGCGCCGTCTGTACGTCGAAATTCTCCAGGCCGAGGTCGATGCGCACCTGCTGCTGGAAGGACGCCTTTTTCGAGTTCGGCTCGATCGACACCACGTCCAGATCGCTGCGGGCGATGGCCAGCGGAATGCCGGGCACACCGCCACCCGAGCCGATGTCGGCCAGCTTCGCGCCTTCCGGCAGGAAGCGTTCGACCGACAGCGCGTCGAGCAGGTGGTGGGTGAGCATGCGGGATTCTTCGCGTATCGCGGTCAGGTTGTAGACCGCGTTCCACTTGGCCATCAGCGCGATGTAGCGCAGCAGACGGGTACGGGCTGTCGCGGTGAGCGGCAGGTCAAGTGCGGCAAGGCCGGCGTCGAGTTCGGTTTGCAAGGTCATGGGCGGATGGTTTCCGGGTGCTTCGAATCTGTCCGGCCTGGCGGCCGGGGTGTTCAGGCGGCGCTGCGCACGGCGGCGCGCTTCTTCAGGTACACCAGCAGCAACGAAATTGCCGCCGGCGTGATGCCCTGGATGCGCGACGCCTGGCCCAGCGTTTCCGGCCGGTGCAGCGTGAGCTTCTGCTGCACTTCGCGCGACAGGCCGCCGACCGCAGCGTAGTCGATGTCGTCCGGCAGGCGCGTGTCTTCGGTCGCGCGCAGCTTGTCGACCTCGTTCTGCTGGCGGTCGATATAGCCCTGGTACTTGGCCAGGATGTCGAGCTGTTCGATCGCCTGTGCATGCTCGATCGGCGCCGGCGCGCCGGGCAGCGTCATCAGGGATGCGTAGCTCACGTCGGGGCGGCGCAAAAGGTCGAACAGCGTGTATTCGCGCTCGATCGCCTTGCCCAGCACGCGCTGCGCGTCCTCAGCCGGCAGCGTGTCCGGACGGATCCACGTGGAACGCAGTCGCTGTTCCTCGGCGGCGATGGCGTCGCGCTTGCGGTTGTAGGCATCCCAGCGCTGGTCGTCGATCAGGCCCATGGCGCGGGCGACGTCGGTCAGGCGCAGGTCGGCGTTGTCTTCGCGCAGGCTGAGGCGGTATTCGGCGCGCGACGTGAACATGCGATAGGGCTCGGCCACGCCACGCGTGATCAGGTCGTCGACCAGCACGCCCAGATAGGCTTCGTCGCGGCGCGGGCACCAGGCGTCCAGCCCCTTGGTCTGCCGCGCCGCATTCAGTCCGGCGAGCAGGCCTTGCGCCGCCGCTTCTTCGTAACCGGTGGTGCCGTTGATCTGGCCGGCGAAGAACAGGCCGTCGATCGCCTTGGTTTCGAGCGACGATTTCAGGCCGCGCGGATCGTAGTAGTCGTACTCGATCGCATAGCCCGGGCGCAGGATGTGCGCGTTTTCCAGACCGGGAATGCTGCGCACCAGATCGACCTGCACGTCGAAGGGAAGCGAGGTCGAAATCCCGTTCGGGTACACCTCGTGCGTGGTCAGGCCTTCCGGTTCGAGGAAGATGTTGTGACTGTCGCGGTCAGCGAAGCGGTGGATCTTGTCTTCGATGCTCGGGCAGTAGCGCGGGCCGACACCTTCGATCACGCCGGTGTACATCGGCGAGCGGTCGAGGCCACCGCGGATGATGTCGTGCGTGCGCAGCGTCGTGTGGGTCATCCAGCATGGCAGCTGACGCGGATGCATGTCGCGCGAGCCGATGAAGCTGAACACCGGCACCGGATCGTCGCCCGGCTGCGCCTGCATCACCGAATAGTCGATCGTCCGTCCGTCGATGCGCGGCGGCGTGCCGGTCTTGAGCCGACCCTGAGGCAGCGCCAGCTCTTTCAGCTTTTCCGCCAGACGGATGGCCGGCGGATCCCCTGCCCGACCCGCCGAATGATTCTGCAGGCCGACGTGCACGCGCCCATTCAGGAAGGTGCCGGCGGTCAGCACGACCGCCTTCGCGTGGAAGCGGATGCCCACCTCGGTCACCACACCGGCGACGCGCTCGCCTTCCATGATCAGGTCGGCCGCCGCCTGCTGGAACAGGTCGAGATTCGGTTGATTTTCGAGCCGGCTGCGGATCGCCGCCTTGTAAAGGATGCGGTCCGCCTGGGCGCGCGTGGCGCGCACGGCCGGACCCTTGCTCGCATTGAGAATGCGGAACTGGATGCCGCCCTCGTCGGTGGCCAGCGCCATCGCGCCGCCCAGCGCATCGACCTCCTTCACCAGGTGACCCTTGCCAATACCGCCGATCGACGGATTGCAGGACATCTGGCCAAGCGTTTCGATGTTGTGCGTCAGCAGCAGCGTGCGCGCGCCGACCCGTGCGGCAGCGAGCGCGGCTTCGGTGCCGGCGTGGCCGCCACCGATGACGATCACGTCGTAACGGGTCGGGAAATCCATGTTCGCTGCAATGCAAAAGAAGCCGAAGGGGCTGAATGATACGACCTTGGGCGCGCAACATAAAGGCAGAAAGGTTGACACCGTTTCACTGACTTACAGTTGCTTACGGCGCAAAGTGTTTCCGCAATCTAGCCTTGCAGCGTGTTCCCCACACGAGAATGATCATGAAAGCGCTTGGCACTGCACTGGCTGCACTGACGCTGGCCTTCAGCGGCAACGCGATGGCAGATCGCGACGATCACCGACGCCACGGCTATCACGGTGGTCATCACCACAAGCATGGTGGTCACTGGAAGCACCGCGATCGACACCATCACCACCATCACTACCATGGCCCGAGCGTGCGCTACGGCTACTACCCGGCGCCGGTCTATGCGCCCGCACCCTATTACGGTTACGCGCCACGCCCGCACTACCGTCACCACGATGGCGTGACCATCATCCTGCCACCGGTGCGCATCGGCTTCTGAAGTCGTGATGTTCCACGTGGAACATCACGATGTTCATCCGGCAAAGGTGTCCCACACCAGTCGCGCGATCAGTACCGACACAACGACGATGAATACACGGCGCACGAAAGCTGCGCCGTTCTTTATTGCGAGGTGGGCACCGACCCAGGCGCCCGCGAGATTGGCAACTGCCATCGCCGCAGCCACCTTCACCATGATGGCGCCGACCGGTACGAACCAGGCCAACGCTGCAAGGTTGGTGCTGACGTTCACGACCTTGGCCGCCGCCGATGCGCGCAGGAAATCCCAGGCGTAACAGCGCACGAACAGGAAGATCAGGAAGCTGCCGGTGCCCGGCCCGAAGAAGCCATCGTAGAAACCGATGAGCGCGCCGAGCACCAGCGCGAGTATGGGCTTCGGGCGATGCGCCGCCGCCTCGGCACGAAGCACACCGAAATCCTTCTTCTTCAGCGTATAGGCGAGTACCGCAACCAGCAGCACGATCACGACCGGCCTCAACATCTGCGGCGGGAACATGCCGACCGCCGCCGCGCCGGCGAACGACGCAACGAAGGCGGCAAGCGCTGCGCGCCACAACACCTTCCAGTCCATCTCGACCCGGCCCAGATAGCGGCGCGCGGCAAAGGTCGTCCCGACGATGCTGACCGCCTTGTTGGTGCCGAACAGTGTTGCCGGTGCGGCCCCTGGAAAGACGTTGAACAGCAGCGGCACCTGCACGAGGCCACCGCCGCCGACCATGGCATCGACGAGCCCGGCGAAGAAGGCGCCGGCGCACAGGATGACCAGTTCGGTCAGCATGACGCTTCCTTGCGATGTTTCACGTGAAACACCTCGGCCTCAATTTGCTGAACAATCAATGACGTGATGCTATTCTGCGGCGACATTAGTTAGAACGCTCTCACCAGCATGGTTGATCAAAAGACCGATAAGCTGTCGTCAGAAATTACCGATTACCTGCAGCGAAAGCGGGGAACCAAGGGCGGCCTGACAGAGGCCGCATGCGGCCTTCGCCACAAGACACTCCCCCGAATAATCGGATCCACACAAAGCCTAACGTTCCTCGGTGTAAGCGCACTATTGCTAAGACTGTCCATGTTCCTCGGAACCGCAAGTCTTCCTGTGCTTGTCAGGAAGTTAATTGCACCGAGCAAAGCACAAGCCGCAGATAACGCTCACCCAAACCTCGGGCCATCCGTTGCCAGCAACGATATCGAACACGCTTACAAGCTGCTGGAATCCCTAGACATTGTTGATCTGACCTTGATCGGCCTAATAGCGTTTCTGACCGGTATGCCAAAGCTGATGGATGCAATGGCGAAAGCCCGGGAAACGTCAGTCGATCGCACACCGCACTCCGATCTGGACGCAGCGATCCGCTTCATGCCCAGCCTAGTTGCAGAGCACTCCGGCACCGGGCGAACAGAAGCCCTACGGCACTGTCTCACGGCACTCAAGCTTGAGATTAGCCATCTCATCGGAGAGCGCGCTCACGATTCGGTTACAGAGGTCACGCTTCTTCAGTTCTGCCCACCTGACGGATCGACTATGCAAGTCGTTGCTAGGACAACCACGGAAGCGACACACCGACCATGTGAATCACGAAAGTTCTTCGCTTATCACACTGCGATGACTGGTCGTTGGTTCGCTGAGCACGACTTCCAAGACAAAGAAAACCCGTGCCCGAAGACAAGGCTTACAGTCCTTGGGAGTGAAGCCGTTAATTATCGCAGTGTGCTCTATCTACCGATTTTCACGTCAAAGGAAGAAGTTGGACCTGGACTCCCTGGAGGCCAGCATGGCGCTACGAAACTCGTGGTGGACTACTGCATCGGCGTGATCTGTGTTCATAGCCCCAAGCCATACAGGTTTTGGCGATGGGGCGACCACAGGAAGGTTGCGACTAGTTCATCTCAAACGGGGATGGGAGACTTTGCGTACAAGCGTTCCCTACCCTATATTTCGCTCATTACGCGTCTTATTGAACATGACGCTACCCGAGTACAACTGGGGGTGATATGAGTCAGTTCAACAACGTAGCAAAGCACGGATCCGATGATAGTAAGGATGAAATTGATTCTCTGACCAAGACTATCGAGGATATTGGTTTAGCGCGTTTCATTGGGCGCATCAATGCAGGCGTTGTGGATCCAGATGCTGGACTAACGGCCCTGAATAGCTTCGTCGAAAAGGAAGCAGCCCGTCCGCTGATAAGCCGGGTTGCGCACTTTTTGCTGTGTAAAGAAGATTCTTATAAGAATCAATAGGATACTTACTTTCCAATACAGAAGCGCGAGAAGATTTCGCCGAGCAGATCGTCCGGTGTGAACTCACCGGTAATGTCCCCGAGCGCGCGGTGCGCCAGCCTCAGTTCCTCGGCGAACAGATCGAGCTGGAGCACCTCGCCGGCAATGCAGCGCGCCGCCATATCCAGATGTTCAACCGCCCGATCAAGCGCGTGCAGGTGACGGGTGCGTGCGGCCAGCGCATCCTCAGCCCCGCCGTGCCAGGCGACCCGATCGAGCAGCGCGCGCCGCAGCAGATCGAGACCTTCACCGACGCGCACCGACAGCCAGACCGTCAGCACGCCGGCCTGCTCCTCCGCCCTCGCCTGCTCGCCGGTCAGATCGATCTTGTTGAACACGCGGATGCGGGGAAGACCCGCAGGCAGCGCAGCATCGATCGCCTGGGCTTCGGCATCGAAGCCGCTGCGCGCATCGACCAGATGCACCACCGCGTGTGCGCGTTCGAGCTCGCGCCGGGTGCGGGCGATGCCCGCCTGCTCCACCGGGTCGTCGGTCTCCCGCAGGCCGGCCGTATCGATCACATGCACAGGCACGCCATCGATGGCGACCAGCTCGCGCAAGGTGTCGCGGGTGGTGCCCGCGATGTCGGTGACGATGGCGCGATCCTCACCGGCCAGCGCATTGAGCAGACTGGACTTGCCCACATTGGGCGCACCAGCCAGTACGACGGTCAGCCCTTCGCGCAACACCGCGCCGCAGCGGGCGCGCTCGCGCAAGGCAGTGAGCGCAGCCATGACCTCAGCAAGCTTGTTGCGTGCGCCGGCCTGTTCGAGGAACTCGACATCCTCTTCCGGAAAATCGAGCGTCGCCTCGACGAACATGCGCAGATTGACCAGCGCATCGCCGAGCGCGTGCACGTGGCGCGAGAACTCGCCGTCGAGCGAGCGCATCGCCGAGCGCGCGGCCGAAGTCGTCGTCGCCTCGATCAGATCGGCCACCGCCTCGGCTTGCGCGAGATCGATGCGATCGTTGAGGAATGCGCGTTCGGTGAATTCACCCGGTCGCGCCGGTCGCGCCCCCAGTTCGAAGCAGCGGGAGAGCACCGCCTGCAGCACCGCTGTTCCGCCGTGACCGTGCAGTTCGAGCACATGCTCGCCGGTATAGGACGCCGGCGCCTCGAACCACAGCGCGATGCCATGATCGATGATGGTGCCATCCGCCGCGACGAACTTCGCGAAGGTCGCGTGCCGCGCCTCGGGCAGGCGTCCGAGCATGCCGCGGGCGACCGCCGCCGCCCCCTGCCCGGACACCCTGACCACACCGATGCCACCGCGACCCGGTGCGGTAGCGATGGCGGCAATGGTGTCGGTCGGGCGAGCGGACATGGCGATCGGTCAGGTCAGGTTTTCGGGGCGCTGTCGTGGCGAGGGCGCCGCCCCTGCGGCGATCCGGCCATCATCATCGCCGGAATTCCGCAGGAGCGGCGCCCTCGCCGCAGTACAGCCGTCAGTCAGGCGGATGTCAGGCCTTGGCCGTCTTCCCGCTCTCGATCATGCGCGTGATCTGCCACTGCTGGGCGATCGACAGGATGTTGTTCACCGTCCAGTAGAGCACCAGACCGGCCGGGAAGAACAGGAACATGCCGGTGAAGATGACGGGCAGGAACAGCATCACCTTGGCCTGGATCGGGTCCGGCGGCGTCGGGTTCAGCTTGGTCTGCACGAACATCGTCACGCCCATGATGATGGGCAGCACGAAGTACGGGTCCTTGATCGACAGGTCGGTGATCCAGCCTATCCACGGCGCGTTGCGCATTTCGACGCTGCCCAGCAGCACCCAGTACAGCGCGATGAACACCGGAATCTGGATCAGGATGGGCAGGCAGCCACCGAGCGGGTTGATCTTCTCGGTCTTGTACAGCTCCATCATTTCCTGCTGCATGCGCACGCGGTCGTTGCCGTGGCGCTCCTTGATCTGCTGCATGCGCGGCGTGACCAGGCGCAGCTTGGCCATCGACTTGTAGCTCGCGGCCGACAGCGGGAAGAAGATGGCCTTGATCAGGATGGTGAGCAGGATGATGGCCCAGCCCCAGTTGCCGACCAGCGCGTAAAGCTTTTCCAGCACCCAGTGCATCGGCGAGGCGATGATCTTCAGCCAGCCGTAATCGACCACGTGATCCAGGCCCGGCGCCATCGCGTCGAGGTTGGACTGGATCTGCGGGCCGGCGTACAGCGGTACATCGACGGTGGACGTCGCACCGGCCGCCGCAGCCGGGACCGGCACGATGACGCCGGCCGTGTACAGATTGTCACCGACCTTCTTCGCGAAGAACTCGCGCTCGACGCCAGCAGCCGGTACGAAGGTGCTGACGAAATAGTGCTGCACCAGCGCCACCCAGCCGTCCGGCGCCTTGGTGACGAACTTGGCCTTGCCCTTGTCGATGTCGCTGAAATCGACCTTCTGGTACTTGCCCGCCTCTGTATAGAAGGCTGGGCCGGTGAAAGTGCTCAGCATGCTGGTGCCGGCCGATACCGCCTTGCCGTCACGCAGCAGCTGGAAGTAGGCGTGTGCCGCAACCGGCGCGCTGCCGTTGTTGGCGATTTCGAAGCGGGTGTCGATGCGGTAGCTGCCGCGGGTGAAGGTGAGCACCTTGGTCACCGCCACGCCGTCCGGACCGGCGGCGGTCATGCGCAGTTCGACCTTGTCCTGCCCGTCGGCCAGCTTCAGCTCGCCCTCCGGAAGCTGATACACCGTCTTGTGCGTCGGCATGCCGTCGCCGATCAGACCGCTCTGTGCGTGGTAAAGATTGGCGCCACCGTTGTCCAGCAGCACGAAATTGCCTTCGGACTCGGGACCGGCGTGATGCTTGAGCAGTTCGAGGCGGATGATTGAACCGCCCTCGGCCGACACGTCAGCGATGAACAGATCAGTCACGACACGCGCGGCAGCGGTCTGCGCGACAGCCGTCGTCTGCGGCACGTCGGCCGGTGCGGCGGCGCTGCTGACTGTGGGCACCGGCGCCTGGGCGCCGGCCGACAGCGCAGCCGTCGCGTCGGTCGCCACGGCCGGTGCGGCCGGCGGCTGGTTGAAACGCTGCCAGCCGTCCCACAACATGAACAGCGAAAACAGGAAAACGATCAACAGGGCGGAGCGTTGGGTATCCATCGTCGGAATCGTCTTGAAAGTAATTGAGGGTGTGCGTGCTCAGGGCACCGGGTCGTAACCGCCCGGATTCCATGGATGACAGCGCAGCACGCGGCGCAGCGCGAGCCAGCCGCCGCGCACGCTGCCGTGGCGGTGGATGGCTTCGCTGGCGTATTCGGAACAGCTCGGCATGAAACGACAGTTGCGGCCGAGCATCGGGCTGATGGCGTAACGGTAGACCGCAATCAGTCCGAGCAGCAGGGATTTCATCGTCCGGTCTCCGCGGCAGGCGCTGCGGCGCGTCGCACGCGGCCGAGCAGTGCGTCGATCTCTTCGCGCAACACGCGGCGGTCGAGCACGGCCGGCCGGGCGTTCAGGCGCAGGATGATGTCGAGCGGCTTGAGTTCCGGACGCATGTGGCGGAAAGCTTCGCGCGCCAGGCGCTTGACCAGATTGCGGGTGTTCGCCCGCTTCAGGAAGCGCTTCGCGATCACGACGCCCAGACGAGCGCCATCGCAGCCAGACGGACCGTGATGGATCACGAAATGTCGACTGCGCTGGGTACGCCGCAAAGCAAAAACGGATGAGAACTCATCCGTTTTTCTGAGCCTGTATTCAGGTCGGAAAGCAAAGCGGCCGGCGGGCTGCGCGGCGATCTGCATTCCGGGCCGTGTCTCGGGGTTCACCTTCGGGGGTTCCCCTGCCAACCGGCCGGAAAAACTGCTGTCTGCGTCAGACGGCCAGACGGGCACGGCCCTTGGCACGACGGGCGCGGATGACTGCACGACCACCGCGGGTGCGCATGCGCTCGAGGAAACCGTGGGTGCGGGCGCGGCGGATCTTCGACGGCTGGTAAGTACGCTTCATGGCCTGCTCACTGTGTATTGGCGAAAACGCGCGATTACAGCGTAAAAGGCCCCGCCTGTCAATCGCCGCCAGGCTCCGCGCCGATGTCCAGACGGCACGCCGAAAAAATATTTCGCTGGCGTGAATACGTGATCACAGCGCGAAACGAGCGCCAAGCCGGCCTGCCTTGCGGGTATGCGTCACCGCCTCGGCGGTGGATAAGAGGGCCTGAAGTCGCTAGAATCGAGTCCCTAAAAACAGCACATAAAGCTGCTCCGACCCGGCGCCCCCGATCACGCATCGGTCCACGCGCGTCAAATTCTGGGTCAGGACGCATCCCGCTACGCTGTCCCGCAACCTCACGACATCGACCCGGCGACCACGCAGACCATGATGCAACAGTTTTGGGAAGTCTGCCTCAGCCGCTTCGAACAGGAACTCCCCGCACAGCAGTACCAGACCTGGATCAAGGGTCTGCGCATCGGTCAGAGCGACGACGATTCGCTGGCGCTGGTCGCGCCGAACCGGTTCGTGCTGCAGTGGGTCCGCGAGCGCTATCTGGCGCGTATCGAAGCACTGGGGCTGGAGTATTTCTCCCAGCCGCTGTCGGTCAGGCTCAGCCTGCCCGACCCGGCAACGAAGGCCGCAGCCGCCGACGACACCCCGATGGTCGCTGCCCGCAACGGCACGCCGGCCGACAACGACGGCGAACGTCCGGCCCGTGCCGCACTGCGCGCCGCCGGCGAGCCCGACAGCACGCGCGTTGCCGCGCCGGCACTCATCGTCCGTCCGTCTGCCGGCAACAACGGTGGCGAACGCGACCGTTCACGTCTGAACCAGAGTTTCACCTTCGACAATCTGGTCACCGGCCGCGCCAACGAACTGGCCCGCGCCGCCGCGATACAGGTCGCGCAGAACCCGGGCATGTCCTACAACCCCATCTTCATCTACGGTGGTGTGGGCCTGGGCAAGACCCATCTGGTGCATGCGCTTGGCAACGAGGTGATGAAGCACAATCCGGATGCGGTCATCCGTTATGTGCACGCCGACGACTACTACGCCGACGTAGTGCGCGCCTACCAGCAGAAGAGCTTCGACGCCTTCAAGCGCTACTACCGCTCGCTCGACGTGCTGCTGATCGACGACATCCAGTTCTTCAACAACAAGACGCGCACGCAGGAAGAGTTCTTCTACGCCTTCAATGCGCTGACCGATGCGAAGAAGCAGATCGTCATCACCTGTGACACCTATCCGAAGAACATCCAGGGCGTCGAGGAACGCCTGACGACGCGCTTCGGCTGGGGCCTGACGGTGCAGATCGAGCCGCCCGAGCTGGAAATGCGGGTGGCCATCCTGAAGAAGAAGGCCGAGATGGAACGGGTGAAGGTGGGCGAAGACGTCGCCTTCCTGATCGCCAAGAACATCCGCAGCAATGTGCGCGAGCTCGAAGGGGCGCTGAAGAAAGTGATCGCCTTCGCCCACTTCCACACGCTGCCGATCTCGCTCGAAGTGGCGCGTGAGGCGCTGAAGGACCTGCTCGGTGCGCACAACCGGCAGATCACGCTGGAATTCATCCAGAAGACCGTATCCGACTACTACAAGATCAAGGTGTCGGAGATGTATTCGAAGAAGCGGACGCGCGCGATCGCGCGGCCGCGGCAGGTGGCGATGTGGCTGGCCAAGGAACTGACACCGGAGAGCTATCCGGCCATCGGCGAATCCTTCGGCGGCCGCGACCATACGACCGTGCTGCACGCCTGTCGCACGATCGCCGACCTGCGCCTGAAGGACGAAGTGCTGAACCATGACCTGCACGTGCTGACGCAGACGCTGCGCAAGTAAATAGAGGTCGGTGCAGAAGCTGTTGAAGCTGTATGGATAAACAGGCCGGCAAATCTGTATGAACACTGTGGATAACCAGGGCTTTTTCCACCTGGTCGACTTTCACCCACATTTGTTCATGCGTTGACCAGGCCCTTATACAGACAACGATACATACTGCAGGTCATTGAAGTTCATTGTTTTTTTGATGTTCTCCACAGAAATCGGTCGACGTTAACGGTTTACAGAGGTTTATAAAATGCTCTTAATGAAGATAGAACGCGAACAGCTGCTGCGACCGCTGCAGTCGGTCAGCGGCATCGTCGAGAAGCGTCACACCCTGCCCATCCTGTCCAACGTCCTGATCGAAACCGAGGGCGATGCGCTCACCCTGCTCGCCACCGACATCGAGATCCAGATCCGCACCCGTTCGACCGGCAGCATCAGCGGCGCCCAGCCGGCGGCCCTGACCGTCGCCGCCCGCAAGCTGCAGGACATCCTGCGTGCGCTGCCCGAAGGCCAGGAAGTCAGCCTCGACGCCGACGACCGCAAGCTCACCGTACGTGCCGGCAAGAGCCGCTTCACGCTGCAGACCCTGCCGGCGCAGGACTACCCGCGCATGCAGCTGGCCGACGGCGAAACCGTCAAGCTCAGCCTGTCGCAGAAAAAGCTGAAGCGCCTGCTGTCGCTGGTGCAGTACTCGATGGCCCAGCAGGACATCCGCTACTACCTCAACGGCCTGCTGCTGTCGGTTGGCAACGAGGAACTGCGTCTGGTCGCCACCGACGGTCACCGCCTGGCCTACGTGTCGGAAGCGATGCCCGGCGTGACCGACAAGCTCGACGTCATCCTGCCGCGCAAGACCGTGCTCGAACTGGCCCGTCAGCTGGCCGACATCGACGACCCGGTCGATATCGAACTCGGCTCCAACCAGGCCCGCCTGCGCTTCGGCGCGGTCGAGCTGATTACCAAGCTGATCGACGGCAAGTTCCCCGACTACGAACGCGTCATCCCGAAGGACCACCCGAAGGAACTGATGCTGCAGCGCTCGACCTTCCTGCCCGCACTGCAGCGCGCCGCCATCCTGACCAACGAGAAGTTCAAGGGCGTGCGCGTCGTGCTGTCGGCCGGCACGCTGAAGCTCATCTCCAGCAACGCCGAGCAGGAAGAGGCGGTGGAAGAGCTCGAAGTCGATTACGACGGCGACGGCCTCGACATCGGTTTCAACGTGAGCTACCTGCTCGACGTGCTGAACAACGTCGGCGGCGACACGCTGAGCCTCAGGCTCAACGACGGCAACAGCAGCGCGCTGATCACCCTGCCCGGCACCGACGCCTTCAAGTACGTCGTGATGCCGATGCGCGTGTAAGCCGCGTCGCCCGCACGACCGCCCGGCCTGCGCGCCGGGCTTTCTGCTTTTTTGATGGACCCCGCGCACAGCGTGCGCAGCACCGGAATACGCCATGTCTGACGAAGCACAGAGCCCGAATACACCCAACCCCGACGCTTACGGCGAAGGCAGCATCCAGATCCTCGAAGGTCTGGAAGCCGTCCGCAAGCGGCCGGGCATGTACATCGGCGACACCTCGGACGGCACCGGTCTGCACCACCTGGTGTTCGAAGTGGTCGACAACTCGATCGACGAAGCGCTGGCCGGCCACTGCGACGACATCGTCATCACCATCCACACCGACAACTCGATTTCGGTCACCGACAACGGTCGCGGCATCCCGACCGGCATCAAGTTCGACGACAAGCACGAGCCCAAGCGTTCGGCCGCCGAAATTGCGCTGACCGAGCTGCACGCCGGCGGCAAGTTCAACCAGAACTCGTACAAGGTGTCGGGCGGTCTGCACGGCGTCGGCGTGAGCTGCGTGAACGCGCTGTCGAAGTGGCTGCGCCTCACCGTGCGCCGCGACGGTCAGAAGCACTTCATCGAATTCGAGCGCGGCGTGCCGCTCGACCGTCAGATCGAAGTGCAGAACGGCGTCGAAGTGTCGCCGCTGAAAGTGATCGGCCCGAGCGAGAAGCGCGGCACCGAAGTGCACTTCCTCGCCGACGAAACGATTTTCGAGAACATCGAGTTCCACTACGACATCCTGGCCAAGCGCCTGCGCGAGCTCTCCTTCCTGAACAACGGCGTCAAGATCAAGCTGATCGACCAGCGCAACGCCAAGGAAGAGGACTTCGCCTTCGCTGGCGGCGTAAAGGGCTTCGTCGATTACATCAACCGCAACAAGACAGTGCTGCACCCGAACGTGTTCTACAGCGCCGGCTCGTCGGTGCTGAACGGCGTGCAGATCGACGTCGAAGTGGCGATGCAGTGGAACGACAGCTATGCCGAACAGGTGCTGTGCTTCACCAACAACATTCCGCAGTCCGACGGTGGCACCCACCTGACCGGCCTGCGTGCGGCGATGACCCGCATCATCAACAAGTACATCGAAGAAAACGAGATCGCGAAGAAGGCCAAGGTCGACATCACCGGCGATGACATGCGCGAAGGCCTGGCCTGCGTGCTGTCGGTGAAGATGCCGGATCCGAAATTCGCGTCGCAGACCAAGATGAAGCTGGTGTCGTCGGAAGCGCGTCCGGCGGTCGAGGAAGTGGTGGCGCAGAAGCTCGCCGACTTCCTGCTCGAGCGCCCGAACGACGCCAAGACCATCTGCGGCAAGATCGTCGAAGCCGCGCGTGCGCGCGACGCCGCCCGCAAGGCGCGCGACATGACGCGGCGCAAGGGCGTGCTCGACTCCTTCGGCCTGTCGGGCAAGCTCGCCGACTGCCAGGAGAAGGACCCGGCCAAGGCCGAGCTCTACCTGGTCGAGGGTGACTCCGCCGGCGGCTCCGCCAAGCAGGGCCGCGACCGGAAGTTCCAGGCCATCCTGCCGCTCAAGGGCAAGATCCTGAACGTCGAGAAGGCGCGCTTCGACAAGCTCATTTCCAGCCAGGAAATCGTCACGCTGATCCAGACGCTCGGCACCGGCATCGGCAAGGACGAATACAAGCCGGAAAAGCTGCGCTACCACCGCATCATCATCATGACCGACGCCGACGTCGACGGCGCCCACATCCGCACCCTGCTGCTCACCTTCTTCTACCGCCAGATGCCCGAGCTGGTCGAAGGCGGCCACATCTACATCGCCCAGCCGCCGCTGTACAAGATCAAGCACGGCCGCACCGAGCTGTACGTGAAGGACGACCACGAGCTGAACCAGTACCTGCTCAAGCTCGCCTTCGACGACGCCAGCCTGCTGCCGCGCGCCGGCGCCGAGCCGCTGTCCGGCAGCGCCTTCGAAGAGATGGCGCGCGAATACCTCACCGCCGAAGCCATCGTCGAACGCCTGGCCGAATACGCCGACGGCGAACTGCTGCGCACCCTGCTCGAACACAACATCGCGCTCGACCTGACCGACGAAGCTGCCGCCCGCGCCAGCGCCGCCCGCCTCACCCAATCGCTGCCGGCCAACGTCACGCTGGCCGCCGAGTACAACGACAAGACCGAAAGCTGGCAACTGCGCGTCGAGCGCATGCACCACGGCAACCGCAAGGTCGGCCACGTCGACGTCGAATTCCTGCTGTCCGGCGACTACCAGCGCATCCGCCACGCCGCCGAACTGGTGGCCGGCCTGATCGGCGAAGGCGCCACCGTCAAGCGCGGCGAGAAGTCACAGGAAGTGAAGTCCTTCTCCGAAGCGGCCCGCTGGCTGCTGAACGAAGTCGAACGCAACCTTGGCAAGCAGCGCTACAAAGGCCTGGGCGAAATGAACCCCGAGCAGCTGTGGGAAACCACGATGGACCCCACCGTGCGCCGCCTGCTGAAAGTGCAGATCGACGACGCCATCGCCGCCGACGAAATCTTCACCACGCTGATGGGCGACAACGTCGAACCGCGCAGGGCATTCATCGAGAGCAATGCGTTGAATGCACGGAATATTGACGTGTGATCGTGTGGGATCCCGCCATTGTCTAGATTTTTCCTAAAAGTCTAGATCTCGGAGGGTCGTTCGCAAAAAAAGGCTACTCGTTTAGGGTGGCTTTTTTGATTCCATGGGTCAAGTTCAGCTGGCTTCTACTCGGCCTGACCTGACCGTCGCTGACGGAAATTTTCTGGGGCTCCTTCCCAGGCGAACCCGCCGTTCAGGCGCTACTTTGCCACCGCTGGCAGACCTATCAGATCTTCGACCGCTCCGCATTGGATAGTGCGGCGTCGACTGTTCAATGCTGGTGTGCTCTTTGGACGAAGCGGTGCGGTGCGTCCAATGTCTTCGGGAGTGTCCGTGCTTGCGGATGGGCCGGAAGCTTCCTATGCTTTTCTCATTCTCTATGCGAAGTTCTGGAGGGGGCGATGAGAAGAGTCCGTCACGACGTCAATCAGGGTGGGACAGTCTGGAACGACACCCTGATCTGGTACGCCAAGGCCGTTGAACGCCTTTACGCCCGACCCATTACAGACCGGACCAGTTGGCGCTACCTAGCGGCAATTCATGGCATCGACCAGCTAGGGTGGGTCCAAGCAGGAATCTTAGAGACAAGCGATCCCGTTCCGCCCACCTCTGAGACCACCGAGACGTGGAACCAGTGTCAGCATGGCACTTGGTATTTCCTGCCGTGGCACCGGGGCTATCTTGCGGCGTTTGAGGCGATTGTCGCCAAGGCAGTGAAGGATCTCGGTGGCCCGGACGAGTGGGCCTTGCCCTACTGGAACTACCTAAACGCCTCTGACCCTACTGCGCGGAATATTCCAAAGGCTTTCATGGAGGAGAATTTACCCGATGGATCGCCAAATTTCCTCGCGAAAACGTTTCGAAATGGCGAAATTCGGCTCGGTCCCACGTTGGACGTTCCGCGAGACATCACCCTCGATTGCCAAAGCCAGCATCGATACACAGGCGCTCCGGGCACGCTGAGCTACGGTGGCGGCGAAACTTTATTTTCCCACGGTGGCAACAGGGCCGGTGCCAATGAAGGGAACCCACACAATCTGGTCCACGTCATGGTGGGTGGGATCAAGCCACCTTACGGATTCATGTCTGATCCGAACTATGCTGCCCTCGACCCGATTTTCTGGGTCCATCATTCCAATATCGATCGGCTTTGGGCCGCGTGGCTGACGAGTCCAAAGAGTATCCAAGAAAACAGTGCGGCGTGGCGCGGCGGACCGGTCGGTCGTGGCTTTGTCATGCCGGACACCTACGGACAGCTTGCGTCATTTACACCAGACGAGACACTTTCTGGAGGACCGTTGGAGCCGGCTTACGACAATCTGATAAGCGGAACTGGGATTTCCACGCTCGCTGTCGGGGCTAAGAGCATCACCCTGGAGGTAGCCATGCCCGCCATATCTTCGGATAGCCAGCCACCTGAGTCGCGTGTCCTTGGCTCCAATGCCGAGAAAATCATAGTGGGTCAGACAGCAAGACTGACCACCATTTCGATAGGCGATTTAGACGCCGGCTTATTAGCGGATCTGAAATCGCGTGTGTCGCGACCCCAGCGCTATTTTCTCAACCTGGAAGGAATCCGTGGTGAAGCCCCAAGCGGCGTGCTTAAAGTTACCGTTAGCTCGGAAGGCGGCCAAACACAGATGGCCGACTCGGTTGCGCTTTTCGGCCTAGCGAAGGCTTCTGCAACCGACGGGCCGCACGGTGGAAATGGGCTGGGTGCAACGATAGATATCACCCAAGCTACGCAAGCTATCCTTGCCGCTGAAGGCAACTTGGAAAAGTTGACTGTAAGCATCGAGCAACCTGGCGCTGGCCCCGGGAGTGAGATCATGGTTGAACGTGTGAGTTTGGTGGCGCAGGACGGCGAGTAATGCATGTACTCGCTAGTGAGGGAACTCAGGACTAAGCCGGCGCCCTCTCTGATGGCGCTGTCAGCGGCAGGATTCACTATCCTTGCGATAACGAGCCCGCCCGACGCGCCGGGCTTTTCGCTTTGTGGCTCGCTTTCGTCCGTCACGCGAGCCGACCTGCATCTGCTGGTGCCAGACGGACGGACACTAAGCATTTTAACCGTAGCGTGGCTGGTAATGGTCGCAGCCATGATGCCGCTGCTTATCGTGCAGCAAGTGCGCCATGTCATGCAGTCGAGCATCGCCAGGCGAAGTAATATTGCAGCACTCCTATTTTTGGCTGGATACGGTTTGATCTGGATGGTGGCGGGGCTAGCGATGATCCCCATTGCTGCCGTAATCCACGCCTTCGGTTCACCTTCCATAGCAATCATTGCTGTCGCTATCGCGTTCGTGTGGTCCGCTTCGCCGGTCGGGGGGTGGGCGCATAATGCCTGCCACAGGCTCTACTCCGTGGCTGCCAGCGGCCCCACAGCAAACCAGGATTGCCTGGTCCATGGCGTACGAACGGGAATGGCCTGCACCGTCGCCTGCTGGCCTTGGATGATTATGTCATTCGGGTTTCCTGTAGCATTGCACCTTTCCGCCATGGCCACCGCAACGGTTGTCCTTTTTTTCGAGCGCCTTGGGCCAACGCTGAAGCCCGCCTGGCGCATGCCGTATGTGTTCCGATTAGTATTTCGCGGTAAGCCCCACAGGTCGCTTGGTCGTCCATAGGAGCCACAGTGGTGGCAATGAAAGACCGCAAACACCTCACCGCGCTCGAGGTCGAGCGCCTGATCACGGCCCCCCCGCGGCAGCCGCACCGAGCTACGCGACCGCTGCCTGATCCTCTTGATGTTCCGCCACGGACTGCGGGTATCCGAGACCTGCGCACTGAAGTTGCACCAGGTCGATCTCGAGAGCCGGGTGCTGCACGTGATCCAGCTGAAGAAGGGTGAATCGCCCTGAGTTTTCTAGACGGTTCTTCTGTTGTTCAAAAAGTATTGCCGTTCGAACTCTATCGGGGATAGCAGGCTGGTGCATCCGTGACGATGTTTCGGGGTGTAGATCATTTCGATGTAGTCGAACCCCTCCGAGTGCCTGAGCGCGCGCTTTCGGAGAACTGCAACGGACCCACTACCGATGTTGAACGCGTTTCCTCACAAGCCAGCGCCGCAATCAGGTTGACGATTTCTATAGTTTATATAGGTTGTCAACCTGGGAGGCCGCAATGATCCATGACCGCATCCGCCGTGCCCGTGTGCTCCGGGGTTTGAGCCTCGAACATCTTGCACAGAGGCTGGGCGATATCAGCAAGCAGGCATTGAGCAAGTTCGAGAAGGGCGCCGCGGTGCCGAATTCGGCGCGCCTGCTGCAACTGGCACGAGCGTTGGACGTGAAGCCCGAGTACTTCTTTCGTCCGGACGCCGTGACGCTGGCGCCGCTGGAATTCCGCAAGCTTGCGAAGATGCCGAAGTATCGACAGCAACAGGTCGAGGAGCAGATGCGTGAGCACCTGGAGCGTTACATCGCGCTGGAAAGATGCTTCGACGCGGCACATATCGCATTGGTCCCCGTTCCTGCTCGCTCCATACCCGTCACGTCCGTTGATGCCGCCGAGGATGCGGCCCGGAAGCTCAGGGAAGATTGGGCCATCGGTGGCGATGCGATCGCCAATCTGACCGAACTGCTCGAAGACCATGGAATCAAGGTCGCGCTGCTTGACGGGCCGGATGACTTCGACGGCGCTTGCGCCGCTACCCAGGACGAGCAGCACGTGCTGATTGCCCTGAACCGCACCCGCCCCGGCGAGCGCATGCGCTTCACCGCAGCGCATGAGCTGGGGCACTGGATCATGGCACTGCCGGACTCGATGCCGGAGAAGGACAAGGAGTCCTGCTGCCATCGCTTCGCCGGCGCCTTCCTGTACACCCGGGACCAGGTCGTCCTGGATTTCGGCAGCCATCAGCGCTCCAGGGTTCACATGATGGAATTGCTGAACGCAAAGCGGCGTTACGGCGTGTCCATGCAGGTCGCTCTGCGTCGGCTGAAGGATCTGGATCTGCTGAGCGACCCGGGCTATCGGTCGGCGTCGATCCAGTTCAGCACGAATGGCTGGCGTTCTTCCGAGCCGGAACCTCTGCTCGCCGAGCAGCCCCGCCGCTTCGAATCTCTGGTGTTCTGGGGTTTGGCCGAGGGGCTATTCACCCCGTCCCGCGCGTCCGAATTCCTGCAGCGGCCGATCGATCAGCTTGAGCCCACGATGGCGGTGTAGGCCGTTTCCGCATGAGCCGGATCTACATCAGCGGCACCAATATCTGGATTGATTTCAACAACGCTGGCCTGCTCGACGAGTTGTTCCAGCTGCCGTTTGCGCTCTGCTGTACCGATTTCGTACTGGAAGAGCTCAAGGACTTCGATCATGCCGCCCTGCTTACGCGAGGCCTGATTGTCGAGGGGATGGACGGAACGGCAATCGTCGAACTGCACAGCATGATGATCGCGCACAACAACAGTTCCCTGCCTGATGTCTCCTGCTACTTTCTGGCTCGGCAGACCGCGCGACCGCTGCTCACCGGTGATGGCCGACTGAGAAAGCAGGCACAGAAGGACGGCCTGGAAGTGCACGGCGCCCTATGGCTTCTGGATCGTCTGGTCGAGCACGCGGTGATCCCGCCGGCTCGCGCCGCGGACGGGCTCGAGCACATGTTGCGGAGGAACGCGCGTTTGCCCCATGTCGAATGCCAGACTCGACTGAAGCAGTGGCGAGAGTAGATTGAAAGCCGGTTTTCTATACACGTCGCCAGAACATGTATAGAAAACGGCGATTTTCTATACATGTCGCGCATTGAGCTGACGGCAATGATCGCCGCTGAAGCGGCACGGTGAGTGCAGCAGAACGCATACCGCAGAAAACATCATGAGCGAACTGATTCTCTACGCCACCGAAGACGGACGCAGCCAGATCAGGCTTTGGGCCGAACAGCAGACGGTCTGGCTTACGCAGCTGGAAATGGCCGAGTTGTTCGATGCCACGAAGCAGAACATATCGCTGCACCTGAAGAACGTCTTCAAGGAAGGCGAGTTGATCAAGGAATCAGTTGTCAAGGAATCCTTGACAACTGCGGCTGACGGCAAGCGGTATCGGACGCAGCTCTACAACCTCGACGCCATCCTTGCCGTCGGCTACCGGGTGCGCTCACCGCGCGGGGTGCAGTTCCGCCGCTGGGCGTCCACGGTGCTGAAGGAATACCTGCTCAAGGGCTTCGTGCTGGATGACGAGCGCCTGAAGAATCCGGATGGCCGGCCGGACCACTTCGATGAAATGCTGGCGCGCATCCGGGACATCCGTGCCTCGGAGAAGCGTTTCTACCAGAAGGTGCGCGACCTGTTCGCCCTGAGCAGCGATTACGACAGGACCGACCAGGCGACGCAGACCTTCTTCGCCACCGTGCAGAACCTGTTGCTGTACGCCGTGACGCAACAGACCGCAGCCGAGCTGATCACGGCGCGCGCCAACCCGGACGATCCGCACTTCGGCCTGCTGAACTGGCAGGGCGCCCGGGTGCGCAAGCAGGACATCCTGGTCGCCAAGAACTACCTGACCGAAGACGAAATCGACACCCTGAACCGTCTGGTGGTGATCTTTCTGGAAACGGCCGAACTGCGCACCAAGCGCCGCGAGGAAATCCGCATGAGCTTCTGGCGCCAGAACGTGGATCAGATCATCGCGAGCAACGGCTTCCCGGTGCTCGCGCATGCGGGCACGGTGAGCCACGCACAGATGGAGCGCAGCACGAGCGCGCTGTACGACGACTACGACCTGCGCCGCCGACAGGAGGAAGCACGTCAGGCCGACGCGCAGGACGATGCCGAGTTGAAGGCGCTGGAGAACGCCCTGAAGAAACGCGCGAAGCCGTGACTGAAACCGGGCAACCGGCCGCAGTCGGATCCAGTGGGGCAATGGAATCCTGCGAAGCGGCGGAGCACGCGGCTTCCGATCATCTTCGTGGCGTCACGAAACTGATCGAGCCGGGCACGGTGCCTGTGTTGAGCGGAACAGAACAGCGCTGCCGCAACATCGTGCCGATGTACGCGCCGTAGGCGCGGTTCAGCCGACCGGGCCCCCACCCTCACGCATGCACGATCCCGAAGATCATGTAGTAGATCATCGCCGCCATCAGTGCCGAGGCGGGTACGGTGACGATCCAGGCGGCGGCGATCTTGAACAGGGCTGAGCGCTTCACCAGTTCGTGCCGGTGCGTGCGCTTGATCGCCTTGCGCTCGTGCTTGGACAGCTGCGCCTGCGCGGTGTGCGCCTTCAACGCGTCGAGCATCGCGCGCTTGCCCTTCTTGTCGGCTTTCTCGAAGTCGTTCAGGAAGGCTTCGACGACTTCCTTGTCGGCGCCCTGGTGGTGGCTCTTGATCTCGGCAAGGGTCTGCGCGTAGCTGGTCTTGATGTACTCGCGCAGGAAGCCGACGCCGAACACGCCGCCCAGCGCGATGTGGGTCGAACTGACCGGCAGGCCCAGTTGCGAGGCGATGATGACGGTGAGCGCGGCCGCCATCGCGATGCTGAATGCGCGCATCGGGTCGAGCTCGGTGATTTCGTGGCCGACGGTGCGGATCAGCTTGGGGCCGTACAGCGCCAGACCGATGGCGATGCCGATGGCGCCGATCATCATCACCCACAGCGGCACGGCGGCCTTGGCGGACACGGCGCCGTGCAGCACGGTGTCGGTGATCGCGGCGAGCGGGCCGATGGCGTTCGCGACGTCGTTGGCGCCGTGGGCAAAGCTCAGCAGCGCGGCGGCGAACACGAGCGGCAGGCCGAACAGGGAATTGATGCTGGCCTTGCTGTTGTTCAGCCGGTGCGCGGTGCGCTGCAGATGGGCGCGCACCAGCAGCCAGGTGACGATGCCGAGGCCGGCACCGATGGCACAGGCGGTGGTGAAGTCGACCTTCCACACCTTGTTCAGCCCCTTCAGGATGAGATAGGTGGAGAAGGACGCGGCCATGATGCCCATCAGTACCGGCACCGTGCGCTGCGCGGCGGCGACCATGTCGCTGCGGTAGGTGATGGCGCGCTTGATCCAGTACAGGAAGCCGGCCGCCACCAGACCGCCCAGCACCGGCGACACCACCCAGCTGGCGACGATGCCGCCCACCATGTCCCACTTGCCGGCCGCCATGCCGCCGGCGGCGACGCCGGCACCCAGCACCGCGCCGACGATGGAGTGCGTGGTCGACACCGGCGCGCCGACCGCGGTGGCGATGTTGAGCCACAGCGCACCGGCCAGCAGCGCGGCCGTCATCACCCAGACGAAGCGGTTGCTGTCGGCGATCGCGGCCGGGTCGATGATGCCGCCGCGTATGGTCGAGGTGACGTCGCCGCCGGCGATCAGTGCGCCGGCCACTTCGAAGATGGCGGCGATGACGATGGCGCCGGTCATGCTCAGCGCGCGCGAGCCGACCGCCGGGCCGACGTTGTTGGCGACGTCGTTGGCGCCGATGTTCATTGCCATGTAGCCGCCTATCATGGCCGCCACCACCAGCATGATGCCGCCCGGGCCCTGCAGGCCCACGCCGAGCGCGGCGTAGATCATGGTGCCGACGACGAACAGCAGGCCGATGCCCAGACGGAGGATTTCGCGGCGGCTGCGCTGCACAGCCTTTTCAATATCGGAATAGTTTTCGAGTTCCATGCGCTTTCGGGGCGGTCTGACCGCCAGATCCGGAGGCACTCGCGGCGATTGCCGGCGAGGGCGGATTCCGGGGAGCGCGAAGTTTATTACACGTCACATTCGCACCCCGGCCTGTTTGCGCAAACTTCGGTCAGGCCGCATCGCGGCCCAGTTGCAGTGCGCAACGCACCCCTTCCGTGCGCTTCCCTGGCATGGAGCCATTGATTTTCAAGGCTTTTCCTTCCGGCACGATTGATGCACCGCCGCACGCGGTGTTTCACATCCCCACTGACCAGAAGGAGAACGCCCCATGTCTGCCTGCACCCATCCCGCGCACCAGCACTGCAGCTTCTGCGATCCGAACGGCCGTCTGACGGTGAAGGTGGACGGAAACGGCGAGCCCGAACTGCGCACGCCAGCGCCACCCGATCCGGCGAGGCGCGGTCTGCTCAAGGGGTCACTGGCGGCGGGGTTCGGTACGCTGAGTGCCGGCTGGGTCGGTCAGTCGATGGCGCGCGAGGCCGACGGCTCGATGAAGACGCGCAACCACTATTACATCGCCGCCAGCGCCGACACCGTGCACTGGGGCTATTTCTCGAAATCGCTGAAGCCGCAGGTCGAAATCAACCCGGGTGACTTCGTCACCATCGAAACGCTGACCCACCACGCCGGCGACGATTACGAACGCATGATAAAGGGCGACCCCGGCGCCGAAAGCGTCTTCTACTGGGACAAGAAGAAGAAGGGCGTCATCCGCCGTGGTGCCGGTCCGATGGACGCCAGCCTGTTCGGGCGCGGCGCCGGCGAAGGCCTCGGTGTACATATATGCACCGGCCCGGTGTACGTGAAGGGCGCCGAAGAGGGCGACGTGCTCGAAGTGCGCATCGTCGACGTCGCACCTCGGCCGAGCGCCAACCCGAGCTACAAGGGCAAGAGCTTCGGCGTCAACGCGGCCGCCTGGTGGGGCTTTCACTACAAGGACCTGATCACCGAGCCGAAGAACCGCGAAGTGATCACCATCTACGAAATCGACGCCGGGCTGGACCGCAACTGGGCGCAGGCGGTGTACAACTTCCAGTGGACGCCGCAGACCGACCCCTTCGGCGTCGTGCACAAGACCATCGACTACCCGGGCGTCGTCGTCGACCACTCGACGGTGAAGGAGAACCACGGCGTGCTGAAGAACATCCGCGTGCCGGTGCGGCCGCACTTCGGTGTCGCCGGCGTCGCGCCGAAGGAGGCGGACATGGTCGATTCCATCCCGCCCAGCTACACCGGCGGCAACATCGACAACTGGCGCATCGGCAAGGGCGCCACGATGTACTACCCGGTCGCGGTCAAGGGTGCGCTGTTCTCGGTCGGCGATCCGCACGCCGGCCAGGGTGACTCCGAACTGTGCGGCACCGCGATCGAGTGTTCGCTGACCGGCACCTTCCAGTTCATCCTGCACAAGAAGGCCGACCTCGCCGGCACCTCGCTCGCCAAGCTCGAATACCCGCTGCTCGAAACGCAGGACGAGTGGGTGATCCACGGCTTCAGCTTCGCCAACTACCTGGCCGAACTGGGCGACAAGGCGCAGAGCGACATCTACGCCAAGTCCTCAGTGGATCTGGCGCTGCGCGACGCCTTCCGCAAGAGCCGCGCCTTCCTGATGGACACCCAGGGCCTGACCGAAGACGAAGCGATTTCGCTGCTGTCGGTCGGCGTCGACTTCGCCGTCACCCAGGTGGTCGATGGCAACTGGGGCGTGCATGCGGTGATCAGGAAGGCACTGTTCTCCGGCGGCAGCCTGTAGCGGCTTCGGCGCCAGGGTCTGTTGTGGGAGGCCGCGCGAGCTGCCGACAGAGCCTGGGCCGGGCGCGATCCCTGTGAGAGCGGCCTTGGCCGCGACGCGGCTGCCGCAGTCCGCCGGCTTCGATGTACGTCGCTGTCGGGGTCAGAAGGCCCCTCCCACAGAACCCCGGCTCCGGCCACCGTTCGGGCGCAACCCCTGTAGGAGCGGTCTTCTGACCGCGACACGGCGGAGGCAGGCCGCTGACTTCGATACCCGCCGCTGTCCGGGCCAGAAGACCCCTCCCACAAAACCCCAAGTCACCCGGCACGGTCGGGCACTCGTGATGCGCTGCGCATGTCATCGCGCCCTGCCCGCTTCATCATGCGCGGCTGCCGACAACTGCCTCGCTCCATGTCCTCCCCTTTCCCGCTCGACACCTACCTCGCACGCATCGACTGGACCACCGCTGCCCCGGCGTCCTGTGACGCTGCGACACTCGATGCGCTCATCCTCGCGCACACCATCGCCATCCCCTTCGAGAACCTCGACCCGCTGCGGCGCAAGCCGGTCGCCGTGGATGCGGCAACGGTCGCCGCGAAGCTGATCGACGCCCGCCGCGGCGGCTTCTGTTTCGAGCACGGCCGGCTGTTCGCCGATGCGCTGCGCGCGCTGGGCTACCCGGTGCGCGAACTGGCGGCGCGCGTCATGTGGATGCAGCCGGACGACGCGCTGACGCCGCAATCGCACATGCTGCTCGATGTCGATACGCCGGACGGCGCACGACTGGTCGACGTCGGCTTCGGTGGCCTCACCGTCACCGCCGGTCTGCGCTGGGAAGACGGGCTGGAGCAGCGCACGCCGCACGGCGCCTACCGCCTGCTGAAGCGCGACGACTACTGGTGGCTGCAGTCACTGATCGCCGGCGAGTGGAGGAGCCTGTATCGCGTGCGTCGCGTCGACATGCACGGCTGCGACTACGAGGCGTCCAGCTACTTCCTGTCCACCCACCCGCAGTCCCTCTTCACCGGCAACCTGATGCTGGCGCGCGCCGGTGTCGATCGCCGGTGGACGCTGTTCAACCGCGACCTGTCCGAATATCGTGCTGACGGCAGCGTGGCGCGCCGCACGCTGGCCGACGGCGACGCGCTGATCGCGACGGTGCAGGATCTGTTCGGTCTGCCGGTCGCCGACCAGCCCGACCTGCTCACCCCGCTGCGCGCAGTGGCCACGGACTGAGCCGACCGCGCGATCAGCCGTTCGAGGTCCGGCTGCCGCCGACCAGCCCGAAGGCGCGCGAGAACTGTTCGGCCGACAGCGCCTGCCCGAACAGATAGCCCTGCCCGTGCACGCAGCCCTCGCGGAACAGGCGTATGCGTTGCACGTCACGCTCGATGCCTTCGGCGATGCTGTCCAGCTCGAAGCTGCGCGTGATGTCGAGTATGGCGCGCACGACCGAGGCGTCCCGCTCCGACTCCAGCATGCCCTCGACGAAGGAACGGTCGATCTTGATCCGCGTCAGTGGGTAGCGCTTGAGCAGGCTCAGCGACGCGTAGCCGGTGCCGAAATCGTCGAAGGACACGCCGACGCCGAGCGCCCGCACGCGCTGCAGCGTGTCCAGCACCAGATCGTCGTGGTCGAGCACGATGTTCTCGGTCACTTCCAGTTCGAGCGCTTCCGGCGGCAGGCCATGCTTGTCGAGCGCCGCCTGCACCTGCGCGGCCAGATCGCCGACGCGGAACTGGGCGCCGAACAGATTCACCCCCATGCGGAAATCCGGCGCGCCGTTGCGTCGCCAGTACGCTGCCTGCGCGCAGGCCTCCTCCAGTGCCCAGGCGCCGACGGTGGCGGCGAGCGGCCCACCTTCGAGCGCCGGCAGGAAGGCGGCCGGCGACAGCAGACCGCGTTCCGGATGCAGCCAGCGTATCAGCGCCTCGGCGCCGGTCAGCGCACCGTCGTACAGCCTCACCTGCGGCTGGTAGAACAGCAGGAACTCGCCGGCGTGCGCCGCCCGGTGCAGCTCCATGCTGTACAGCCGGCGCGCCACCGCCTCCATGCGCAATGCGGGCTGGAAGGTGAAGCACTGCGCGCGGCCTATGCTCTTGGCCTTGAACAGCGCGAGGTCGGCATTGCCTATCAGTTCCAGCGCTTCGTCGGCCTGCTGCGGCGCCACCGCAATGCCGCAACTGGCGGCGACACGCACCTCGTGGCCGTCGGCGACGATGGGCATCTCGATCGCACGCAGCACGATCTGAGACACCATCGCAGCGCTTTCCGGGTCATCGGTGCCGGCCAGCAGCAGCGCGAATTCGTCGCCACCGATGCGCGCCGCGAAGCCCTGCATGCCGGCGACCGCCTCCAGCCGGCGGCCGACTTCCTGCAGGATGTTGTCGCCGATCGCGTGGCCCAGCGTGTCGTTCACGTCCTTGAAGCCGTCGAGGTCGATCATGATGACGGCGGCGGGCAGAGGTCGTGCCAGCGTGTCTTCGACGCGGCGGAAGAAGCCGGCGCGGTTGGCCAGGCCGGTCAGGCCGTCGGTGCTGGCCATGCGGCGCAGCGCGTTCTCCCGCTCGCGTCGTTCGGTGCAGTCCTGCAGGTGGGCGCTGAAGGTGACGCCCGCTGCTTCGCGGTGCATGAACAGCGTCAGCCCGAGCAGCAGTTCGACGCCGTCGCTGCGCAGTCCGATGATGTCCTTCGGCACGTCCAGCCCTTCGAGCGAGCCCTGTGCAACGGCGCGGGCGAGCAGGTCGCGGAAGGCGGCCCGGTCGCGTTCGGGCAGCAGCGCGTCGACCGGTTCGCCGAGGCCTTGCGTCGGCGTGCGGCCGAGCAGCGCGGCAGCGGCGCTGTTGCAGCCGATCAGCTTCGCTGTCGCGTCGAAGGCGATCAGCGGGTTCGGTGCGTTGCGGGCGAAGTCGTCGAAAGCAGGGCGGCTGTGTTCGGGTGACACCTCGATGCGGCGCAGTTCCATGCGGTCGGCGGCCATCTTCGCCAGTTCGCGCAGCCGCTCGCAGTCGTCATCGGTGAAATCGTCGTGCGGCCGGCTGTCGATCACGCACAGCGCGCCGAGCGCGTGGCCGTCCGGCGCCAGCAGCGGCACGCCGGCGTAGAAGCGCAGACTCGCGCTGCCGGTGACCAGCGGATTGTCGTGGAAGCGTTCGTCCAGAAGCGCATCCGGCACCACCATCACGTCGTGCTGATTGATCGCGTGCGCGCAGAAGGACACGTCGCGCCGCATATCGACCGCTTCGTCGATGCCGGTGCTGGCGGCGAAGAACACGTGATCGCTGCCGATCAGGTTCACCGCGGCGACCGGCATGCCGAACATGCGTGCGGCGATGCGCACCACCGGGTCGAGGCTGGGTAGCTGGTGGTCGCTGTCCAGCCCGTAGGCCGACAGCGCTTCGAGCCGCTCGGGCTCGGTCGGAAAAATCGAAGGGCATTTCATCGACACCTCCTGCAAGGTACCGGGGCCGTGGGGCATGACGCGTACGCAATGCCACGGCGAGACGGGTCCGGCATGGACGACCCGTTCAGGGCGCCCTGCTTGATGCGATCACAGTGAATGGAAATTGTTTCATCGAATGCGCCGGCATCGCCGTGCTGAAATTGCCGATTACATATATGCAAAGCGAAAGCGGGAAATCATCACAGCTCGTTGGCGCGCGCATCTGTACCGCACAATCTGTACTTGCTGTGCCGGTCCGTCGGTTCAGGTCGCTGCAGTTTTCGACAAGACAGGCCGGCACCGGCGGCTGCAGACTGCGTTCTTTGTTCTGTCAGTGACGCCGTGTCCGCGCTGTTCGCACCTGCCCTCTTCGTCCTCGTCTGGTCCACCGGTTTCATCGTCGCGCGGGCCATCGACGGCGTGGCCGACCCGGCCCTCTTCCTGCTCGCCCGCTTCACGCTGACCACGCTGCTGTACAGCGCCATCGCGCTGGCGCTGCGCGCAGCCTGGCCGGCGCGCGAACAGTGGCCCAAGCACCTGCTGGCCGGTGCCTTGCTGCAGGGCGTGTATATGGGTGGCGGCTACTGGGCAGTGGCGCACGGGCTGTCGCCGGCGGTGATGGCGCTGCTCGCCACGCTGCAGCCGATGTTCACCGCGCTGATCGCGCAGCGCCTGTTCGACGAACCGCTGGGCCGCCATTTCTGGGGCGGTCTGCTGGCCGGCGCGCTCGGTGTCGTGCTGGTGCTGGCGCCACGGCTGGCCAGCGTCGGCGCGGAGGCGTTGTCGCCGCTGGTGGTTGGCGTGGCGCTGGTGGCGGTGGCCGGCATCACCGCTGGCACGCTGGTGCAGAAAAGCTCGATCGCCGCCGCCGACCTGTTCAGTTCGAGTGCCATCCAGAACGCCGGCGGTGCGCTGGTCTGCCTGCTTATCGCGCTGGCGCTCGGCGAGTCGCTGTGGGTACCCGGCCTTGCGCTGTGGGCGGCGCTCGCCTGGGCGGTGTTCGGCCTGTCGGCCATCGGCAGCACCTTGCTTGTGTGGATGGTGCGTCGCGGTTCGGCGGCGAAGGTGAGCGTGCTGGTGCTGCTGGCACCGCCGCTGGCCGCGGCGCAGGCGGCGCTGCTCTTCGGCGAGCGGCTGGCGCCGTTGCAGATGGCCGGCTTCGCGCTGGCGCTGGGCGGCGTGCTACTGTGCCGGCGTCGCTGAAAGTCATGTCATGCACGCTGCCGATCCCAACGTCGATACCCGCTGCTACGCGGCCGAACCGGCCGGGCACGCGCACGACTTCCACCAGGTCGTGCTGGGCGGCGACGGCGGTACCGAGCTGGAGCTCGACGGTCACTTGCACCGGGTCGATGCCGGCGCCGGGCTGCTGATTCCGGCCGGCACCCGGCACGACTACCGCGGGCTGGACGCGGCCAACCGCCAGCTGGTGGTCGACCTGCCGGCAGCGTCGGTCGCCTTGCCGGCGTCGCTGTTCCGCCGTCCGCGCGCTTTCGCCATCGACGCCGCGCTGCGCCGGCGCGTGCAGCCGCTGCTCGGGCTGGCCGGAGAGCGCGTGTCGCGGCCGCGTCACTGGCTGCTGGCGACCCGTTTTGCCGACGATCTGGCGCAGCGTCTGCACGCCGCACCGACCGACGACGACGCGCGCCGTTTCCCGGTTGCCCGCATCGACGGCTGGCTGCGTCGCCACGCCGGCGACGCACCGCCGCTGAAGGAACTGGCAGCCCGCTTCGGCTATGGTCCGCGCCGCTTCCACGATCTCTTCGTCGACGCCTTCGGCGAGCCGCCGCACCGCTACCTGATCCGCCTGCGCCTGGATGCCGCGCTCGCGCTGCTCGACGACAGCACGCGCGCACTCGGCGACATCGCGCTCGACACCGGCTTCGCCGACCAGTCGGCGTTCACCCGCCGTTTCACCCAGCGCTTCGGCCTGCCGCCCGGTCACTGGCGACGCGCCGCCGGCCGCAGCGCCCGCTGACCCTGGCGCCGCCACGATGACCGACCTGCCCAAGCCCGCCGACACCGACGCCCTGATCGCACGCGCCCACATCGAAGGCGTGGACGAATCGACCTGGCTGGACGTGATCCAGCGCATGGACGAGGTGTATTCGCAGCTGGTCAGCGACGAAATCGCGCTCGAACAGAAGAACGTCGAGCTGGAGCAGTCGCAGCAGTTCATCTTCAGCGTCATGTCCGCGATGTCGGACGTGCTGCTGGTGTGCAACGAGCGCGGCGAGATCGAGGAAACCAACGCCGCGCTGTGCGAACTGGTCGGCCGCAGCGACGACGAACTGCGCGGCACGCCGGTGTTTGCGCTGCTCGCCGACGACGACAGCCGCGCGCGCATGCGCAGCGTGCTCGACGACGCCAACCCGTCGCGCCGCGGGCAGGCGGTCGAACTGAATCTGCGCGACGGCGAGGGCCGCCCGGTGCCGGTCGACACCAATCTGACGCCGCGTTTCGCACGCAACGGCAAGCGCGCCGGCACCGTGTTCGTCGGCCGCCCGACGGCCGAACTGAAGCGCGCCTACCACGAGCTGCGTGAGGCGCACGAGGCGCTGAAGCTGGCGCAGCAGCAACTGCTGCACTCGGAGAAGATGGCCTCGCTCGGCCGTCTGGTGGCCGGCGTTGCGCACGAACTGAACAACCCGATCAGCTTCGTGCTCGGCAATGTTCATGCGCTGAAGAAGTACAGCGAGCGCATGGGCCGCTATATCGACGCGGTGCATGCGGGCGCTTCCGACGAGGAACTGGGTGAACTGCGCACCAAGCTGCGCATCGAGCACCTGCTGAAGGATCTGCCCTCGCTGATCGAAGGCACGATGGAAGGCGCGCAGCGCACCGCCGACATCGTGAACGGCCTGAAGCGTTTCTCGGCGGTGGACCCGGAAGGTCGCACCGCGGTCGACCTGAATGCCGTGATCGAGCGCGCCATCCACTGGATACGCAAGGGCACCACCGCCGCCGTCGACATGTACTGGGATGCCGGCGCGCCCTGCGTCGTCATGGGCAGCGCCGGCCAGCTGCAGCAGGTGGTGATGAACCTGCTGCAGAACGCCTGCGACGCCGCCGGTGCCGACGGCCGCGTCGCCGAACTGTCCATCGATTGCGGCGTCGCAGGCGACCGCGTCCGCATGACCCTGCGCGACAACGGCCCGGGCATTCCGGACGAATACCTGTCGCGCATCTTCGAACCCTTCTTCACCACCAAGCCGGTCGGCAAGGGCACCGGCCTCGGCCTGTCCATCAGCTACGGCATCGTCGAACAGCACGGCGGCACACTGGTCGCCCGCAACCACCCGGACGGCGGCGCCGAATTCGTGCTCGAACTGCCGGCGGCTGCCTCGCTTACCTGATCGCGCTTGCATCGATGTCGGAAGGGGTTTTCCGACCCCGACTGCATCGTGGATCGAAGCCGGCGGACTGCGAGGGCCCTGTCGCGGCCAAGGCCGCTCCCACAGAAAGTGCGCCCGACCCGCGGCCGGGGTTCTGTGGGAGGGGTCTTCTGACCCCGACGCGGCCTGTGATCAAGCACCGCCTCCCGCTCATGCGCCGCGGTCGCGGTCAGAAGACCGCTCCTACAAGGGGTCTGCTCTCGACCCGCGGCCCGAGCCTGGACCGGGGTTCTGTGGGGGGGGTCTTCTGACCCCGACGCGGCCTGTGATCAAGCACGGCCTCCCGCTCAGGTGCAGCGGTCGCGGTCAGAAGACCGCTCCTACAAGGGGTCTGCTCTCGACCCGCGGCCCGAGCCTGGACCGGGGTTTTGTGGGAGGGGTCTTCTGACCCCGACGGGGCTTGTGATCGAGTGCTGCCTCCCACTCAGGCGCCGCAGTCGCGGTCAGAAGACCGCTCCTACAGGGGGCGTGCTCTTGTTCCGCGGCCCGAGTCTGGACCGGGGTTCTGTGGGAGGGGTCTTCCGACCCCGACGCGGCCTGTGATCAAGCACGGCCTCCCGCTCAGGCGCAGCGGTCGCGGTCAGAAGACCGCTCCTACAGGGGGTCTGCTCTCGACCCGCGGCCCGAGCCTGGACCGGGGTTCTGTGGGAGGGGTCTTCCGACCCCGACGGGGCTTGTGATCAAGCACCGCCTCCCGCTCAGGCGCCGCAGTCGCGGTCAGAAGACCGCTCCTACAGAGGGCGTGCTCTTGTTCCGCGGCCCGAGCCTGGACCGGGTTTTGTGGGAGAGGTCTTCTGACCCCGACGGGGCTTGTGATCGAGTGCTGCCTCCCAGTCAGGCGCCGCGGTCGCGGTCAGAAGACCGCTCCTACGAGGGTGTGTTTTCGCGATGATCAGGCCGCCTTGCGCAGTACGATGCGCCCGGCCATGCCGGCGCAGCCGAAGGCTTCGAAGCGTTCGATGCAGAGGTCGCGGGCGGCGGTCATGGCGTCCTTCATGAACTTGCGCGGGTCGAACTCGGACGGGTCCTTCGCCATCGCGCGGCGCATGGCGCCGGTCATGGCGAGGCGGATGTCGGTGTCGATATTCACCTTGCGCACGCCGTGGCGGATGCCTTCCTGGATTTCCTCGACCGGTACGCCATAGGTTTCGCGGATGTCGCCGCCATGCTCGCGGATGATGCCCAGCCAGTCCTGCGGCACGCTGCTGGAGCCGTGCATGACCAGGTGGGTGTTCGGGATGCGTGCGTGGATGGCCTTGATACGGTCGATGGCGAGGATGTCCCCGGTCGGCTTGCGGCTGAACTTGTAGGCGCCGTGGCTGGTGCCGATGGCGATGGCCAGCGCGTCGACGCCGGTGGCGGCGACGAAGTCGGCCGCCTGTTCCGGGTCGGTCAGCATCTGTTCATGGGTGAGCACGCCGGCCGCACCCACGCCGTCTTCCTCGCCGGCGGTGCCGGATTCCAGCGAGCCGAGGCAGCCCAGTTCGCCTTCGACCGACACGCCGACCGCGTGCGCGATGTCGACCACGCGGCGGGTCACGTCCACGTTGTACTCGTAGCTGGCGGGCGTCTTCGCGTCCTCCATCAGCGAGCCGTCCATCATGACGCTGGTGAAGCCGGAGCGGATGGCCTGCACGCACACCGCGGCGCTGGCACCGTGGTCCTGGTGCATGACGACCGGGATGTCCGGATACATTTCAGCCGCCGCTTCGACCATCTTGCGCAGGAAGGGCTCGCCGGCGTACTTCCGCGCGCCGGCCGAGGCCTGCAGGATGACCGGCGCATTCACCTTCTGCGCCGCCTGCATGATGGCCTGTATCTGTTCCAGGTTGTTGATGTTGAAAGCGGGCACGCCGTAGCCGTGTTCGGCGGCGTGGTCGAGCAGCTGACGCAGGGAAATCATGGGCATGGTCTTTTCCTTAGGGGCTAGGGATTGGGGATGAGGGGCTGGGGGTCAGAGGCGGTGCATGGCGCGGGCGGTGTCGACCACGCGGTGGGCGTAGCCGAGGTCGCCGCGGTAGCCGGCGCACACTTTGACGACGCGGCCAGACACCTGGGTCCAGCCGGATTCGAAGATGCAGGAGCGGGTGTCGCGCTCGGACAGCGCGGTGGTGAAGGGCGTGTCGCCGTAGCGCACGATGTCGGCCCAGTCGCCGAAGGCGGCAGCCTGCATCAGCGTGTTCACCTCTTCCACCGAGGTGGTGCGCTCGGCGACGAACACCATGCCGATCAGCGACGCGTGCACGCCGGGGATGCGCATCGGTTCGGTTTCGTCGAAGCAGTGGTCCAGCTCCGGCAGCACGCGGTGCAGGTGTTCGGCCGCACCCGTGCGTTGCGGCAGGCCGCCCGCATCCACGTCGTGCGGCCGGCTGTGTACGGCGGTCAGCATCGCGTTGGAAATGCCGAGCGCATCGTGCAGCACGCGTGCCACCGGCGCGATGCAGTGCGTGGCCCGGCAGGCGCTGTGCACGCGCCGGTGGCTGTCGCGCAGCGCGCCGTGGTTGATGCCATAGACGACGGTGGCGTCCGCCGCTGCCCCGGCCGGCGCGCAGCTCAACACCTTGCGCGCGCCGGCCTGCAGGTGCGCCCGTGCGTCGCCGCCGGCACAGTCGAGCACGACGTCCACCGCGTGCCGCTTCCACGGCAGGCGGCGGGTGTCGCGCTCGCGCAGTCGCGGAACGTCGGCACCCCCGACGTCCGCATCGGCGTCGCTGCTGCCGGGCGGCGCGTTCAGCGCGACCAGTTCGAAATCGTCGCGGCCGGCCAGCGCGCGCAGCACGCTGGCGGCGAGACGGCCGCTGCCGTCGATGGCGATGCGGGTCGGCGTCACGATCAGCCGGCCGTCAGCGCTTCGCGCTCGGCGTGCGCCGCGCCGTGCGCCGCCACCAGTGCGCGGGCGCGCGCGGCCACCGCTTCCGGCGTGATGCCGAAGTGCTTGAACAGCAGGCCGGCCGGCGCCGACTCGCCGAAGCGGTCGAGGCCGACGACGTCGCCGCTGACACCGGCCTCGCCGACATACTTCCACCATTGCGCGGTGCAGCCCGCTTCGATGGCCAGCCGCGGCAGCTGGCGCGGGATGACCTCGTCGCGCCAGCGCGCGTCCTGCCGCTCAAAAGCCTCGACGCAGGGCATGGATACCACGCGCGCCGCGATGCCTTCGGCCGCCAGCAGTTCGGCGGCCAGCAGCGCGATGCCGACCTCGGAGCCGGTGGCGATCAGGCACAGCTGTTCGTCGCGCGGCTGGCGCAGCACATAGCCGCCGCGCGCGATGTCGTCGATGCGCACGCTGCCGTCACCGGCGTGCGGCAGCGCCTGGCGCGACAGCAGCAGGCAGGCCGGGCCGGGCTGCGTGCTGGCACCGCGGCGAAGCGCCTCGCGCCAGGCGACCGCGGTTTCGGTGGCGTCGCAGGGCCGCCACACGTCGACGTTCGGAATCAGGCGCAGGCTGGCCGCGTGCTCGACCGGCTGGTGGGTCGGGCCGTCCTCGCCGAGGCCGATCGAGTCGTGCGTGAATACATAGGTGACCGGCAGATGCATCAGCGCCGACATGCGTATCGCGTTGCGCGCGTAGTCGGAGAAGGTGAGGAAGGTGCCGCCGTAGGGCCGGTAGCCGCCGTGCAGCGCTACGCCATTCATCACCGCCGCCATGCCGAACTCGCGCACGCCGTAATGCACGTGGTTGCCGGTACCATCACCCTTCAACGGACGGTTGCCCTTCCAGTCGGTCAGGTTGGAGCCGGTCAGGTCGGCCGAGCCGCCGAGCAGCTCGGGCATCGCCGGGGCGATGATGTGCAGCGTGTCCTGCGAAGCCTTGCGTGTGGCCACCGAGGCGGCGCGCGCCTCGGCCGCTTCGCAGGCGGCTTCGAGCGCGCGCAGCGCGGCGGACGACAGCGTGGCGTCGCTCTTCAGCCGGCGACGCAGCTCGGCCGCCAGTTCGGGGAAGGCCTTGGCGTAGTTGTCGAGGCGCTGCTGCCAGCTGCGGTGTGCCGCGGCGCCGCGCTCTCGCGCCGACCAGGCGGCCTGCAGCGCGGCGGGAATCTCGAACGGCGCGGCGGTCCAGCCCAGCGCTGCGCGGGTGAGCGCGATCTCCGCCTCGCCCAGCGCCTCGCCGTGCGCCTTGGCGGTGCCGGCGCGATTGGGCGAACCCTGGCCGATGCGCGTTTCGCAGCAGATCAGCACCGGCTTGTCGCTGCCGAGCGCGGTTTCGATCGCCGCGTCGAGTGCGACCGGTCTGTGGCCATCGACGTTGCGGATGACCGTCCAGCCATAAGACTCGAAGCGCGCCGGCGTGTCGTCGGTGAACCAGCCGCTTACGTCGCCGTCGATCGAAATGCCGTTGTCGTCATAGAACACGACCAGCTTGTTCAGCCTCCAGGTGCCGGCCAGCGAGCACACTTCGTGACTGATGCCTTCCATCAGGCAGCCGTCGCCGACGAAGGTCCAGGTGCGGTGATCGATCACGTTGTGGCCGGGCCGGTTGAACTCGGCGGCGAGCAGCTTCTCGGCGAGT